>CAZDZX010000059.1:0-17921 GCA_964510005.1 uncultured Pirellulaceae bacterium | reverse complement strand
CGGGCCGCGCGGCTTTGGGAAACAATGATGTTTGCCGCAGTTCGGCTGCGTTGTGATGAGCTACAGCGTGGCTGCACCGAACAATTCGATGACTAACTGGCGGACGTTGTGGCGACATTGAGCGACTGATTGACTGAGCTTTTCGGCGGACTCAAAATTCATCAAGTAGGCCAATCGCGCCAATTGCTTTTCATCAGTGGGCAGATCGTGGCGGGTGTTGGTGTTCATCAGCCTCAGTCGCGATTCGACGGATCGCAGGAACTGGTAGCTGGAGCGAAGGAATTTTGCGCGGGCCGTATCTAGAATCGAGTGGGTCTCTAGTTCGTCGATGGCTGCCAGTGTTCCTGCGACCAGAATCTGGGGATGTTCGGGCGCGAATTTAAGCCGCAGCATTTGGACCACGAATTCAATATCCACCGTTCCGCCCGCGCCTCGCTTTAGATTCAAATCCGCAGCGCCCTGTTGGAGGGTCAGTCGCATATCCCAAATCTCTTGCGGAACTTCTTGAGTATACGTCGATCCCAGCACGCCGCGAACATAGTCCATGACTTTGTCAGCCAGTTGCGGATTGCCGGCCACCGGACGGGCTTTGCAAAGCGCCTGTCGCTCCCAAAGCTGTGCGATGTCGGTGTCGAAGTAGCGAGCAAACTCAGAAAAACTCACCGCCAGTGAGCCCTTCGATCCCAAGGGACGCAGTCGGCTGTCGATCTCGAACAATCGCGGTCGCTGGGTTTGCGAGCCAATGCGATGGGTGATCGCGGTGGCAAGTTTGATAAAAAAGCTGGATCGCGGTTCGTCAATTTTTGACTGGAAATCAGAATCATCATCGTAAAGAAAAATCACATCCAGATCGCTGTGGTAGTTCGGTTCGGCTCCGCCCAGTTTTCCCATCCCAAGAATCAGAAAGGGCGCTCGGGTGGCTGAGAATTCGTCGCCGCTGGATTGCTTGTCCCAGAGGATGCCAAACTCATGCTCTAAAACAACTTCCAAGCAGGCTTCGGCAACATCGGAGAGCGTTTCGTGGGTTTGGCGAATGTCGTCTTGGCCAAGGATATCCCGCACGCCAATCCGCATATGCTGCGTGTTTTTAAAGCTGGATAACGCCAATCCGAAATCGGTCGAGCCTCGCGTCAGTTCGCGGACGGTCTCGTCAAGCGATTTGCGATTGGGCAGCGATTCCAATTGTAGCGCGTCCAGCAGTTCATCGATCATGCCGGGATTGCTTCTGAGGATGTCTGCCAGATAGTCCCACGATGCGCAGAGTCTAACGTACAGCTCTAAAGTTTCTGGGATGTAGCTGAACAGTTCCCACAGCGCTCCTCTTGCTCCCAGCGAATCGCTGACCGATGCGAGCGACGTGAGAGTCCGATTCGGATCGGGTGTTTGCGAGATTTTCTCCAGCAGCGGTTGGGCGATGGAAGCAAAAAAGTGTTTGCAGCGCCGTGAGGAAATGAACTGCGTTGTCTCTTGGGCCAGTTCCATCAAAATCCGGAACTGATGGATGGGTTCAGAAAATCCCCACTGCGTCATGATCGCTTCCACGGTTTCGGAATCGGGATCCGAATCGAGGATCAGTTCCGCTTCTCGGGAAACATCGATGTCGTCGCCAGAAATGACCTGCGACGTCCCAAAGGCTCCGTAAAGCAGATGTTCTAAAATGGCTCGATTCTGATGAGTCACATCGCGTAGGTTTCGGCGAAACGCTTCCAGCGTCAAACGGGGGTCGGCATGATCAAATCCCATCCGCCGAGCGACGTAAACCAGTTCGTTTCGCTGTTCGGGCAGGCGATGGGTTTGCTGATTGTTCATCATTTGCAACCGATGTTCCAGCGTCCGCAGCCAACGATAGTTTTTCGATAGCATGAACGCTTCATCGTGCATCAAGCAATCGGCCAGCTGAAGGTGATTGATAGCATTGAGGGTGTTGGCGGACCGCAGTTCGGGCATATCCCAGCTGTTGAGTAACTGCATAAACTGAATCACGAACTCAACGTCTCGGATGCCACCGTAGCCCGTTTTGACATTGGTGCGATCTTCGCCGCTTTCCTGAGAGCGTCGTTCAATTTTGCGTTTCAGGAACCGGATTCCAGTGATGTCCGTGCGGCTGAGCGTTTGGCGAAAAATCCACGGCTGCATCTGCTTGAGGAATTCTTTGCCCAAGGACAAGTCTCCCGCGATGGGGCGGGCCTTGATCATCGCCTGCCGTTCCCACGTCCTACCGTGCAGATCGTAATACTGCAGCATGGCGGACTGCGACTGGCAAACTGGGCCGGCGGAACCGTTGGGCCGCAGACGCAGATCGACTCGCAGGATCGATCCGTCGGCGGTGGTTTCGCCGATGAGTTTGACGAGATCCCGCGTGATTCTGCCAAAGTACTCTTGGTTGGAATTGAGTGCGGCGTTTTTGATCGCACCGACATGTTCGAACATGGCGATCAAGTCGATGTCGCTGGAGTAGTTAAGTTCGTTACCGCCCAGCTTCCCCAACGCCAGAATCACGTAGCGGCAGGGTTGGTCTGGGTGGGGGGAGAACGGTTCGCCAATTTTTTGGCTCAATCGGTTTCGGCACCACTTGATCGAGGCGTCGCAGACGGCGGCTGCGAGCGATGAGAGTTGTTGGGCAACGATGTCGATTTGCCGACCCAGTACCAGATCTCCCCACGCGATTTGCAAGACTCGCTGTTGGTAGAAGATTCGGACTTCGCGTTGAGCGCTGGCGAATTCAGATTTCGGTTTTAGTTTTTCCCAAGCTTCGTTGGCCAGCGAAGTTGACAACGAGGCTTCATTGTCGGCAAACAGGAAATCAAAATTCTCTTCTTTGCGAAGCAGGTCGGCGAAGTAACTACTGTGCGCGACAAGGCAGAGCAGGCCGGAGAAATTTTGCTCGTCTTGTGAAAGGTCCTGCAAGCGATCGGCGACTCTCGATCCGGCCTGACAAAGACGCTCGACGCTGTTGAGTGCGAGGTCGGGTGCCGGAAGCACCGGCAAGCGATCGCCGATGTGTTTCAGGACTCGATCGAAACACGCCGGGTCGGCGATCGAGTTCGATAGCGATTCGAGATTGCGGATCGCGAGATCGGGATCATCAAAGCGACATTGTTCCAGCCACGTTTTTAGCTGGTCCGGGTTCGCCTGTAGTTTTTCAAAAGCATTCATGCGGCCTGAATGATAATGACCGGCGGAAAGAACTTCTTTTGCGTGGTTGGGATTTTACAGTCCGCGGCGGTAGCGCTTGCGAGGCTTGCGAGCGGCCGCGGCTTTCTTGGGGAACAGTTCATCCCGCCGACGGTCGACTTCTTCCTGCATCGGATCGGAGTTCAGCTGACTGTTGATCGTTTGTTCGATTCGCGTCAACTCGTCGCCCTGATCGGGTTTCACGAAGGAGAAAGCGACTCCAGATTTTCCCATCCGACCTGTCCGGCCGACGCGATGCACGTAATCTTCGGTGTGGTCGGGGATGTCAAAGTTGATGATGTGCGAGATGTTCGAAATGTCGATACCGCGTCCGACGACATCGGTGGCCACCAAAAAACGCACGCCGCCGCTGCGAAAGTTCTTCATCATGCGATCACGACCCGACTGGTTCATGTCGCCGTGAATCGTGCCAACGGCTTTGAAGTCCGTTTGCTTGAGCAACTTGCGGTACAGGTGTTCGGTACCCAGTTTGGTTCGGCAAAAGATGATCGCCTGTTCGGGGTCTTCCCGTTCGAGCAGCTTGACCAGCGTTTCGAATTTCATCTCGCCGGGCACGTTGATGTAGAACTGATCAATCGTGTCGGCCGCGACATGGTTCTTTGAAAAATTCAGAACCTTGGGGTGGAACATGTATCGCTTGGCCAGTTTCCGAATCTCAGGTGCAAGTGTTGCACTCAGCAGCAACGTTTGTCGCTCTTCGGGGCAGCGTTTCAGAATCCGTTCGATGTCTGGACGGAATCCGATGTCCAGCATGCGGTCGGCTTCGTCCAGAACCACAAACCAAAGTTGATCAATGTTAAGCGTCCGACGATTCAAGTGATCGATCACGCGTCCGGGTGTTCCGACGACAACGTGGCAGCCTTCGTTGAGACGATTGATTTGTTGGCGGATTGGTTTGCCACCATACAGGCAAACGGATTTAACGTAGGAAGGAGCCAGTCGTTGGAATTCATTTTCGACTTGAACTGCCAGCTCGCGGGTGGGTGCCAAGACCAATGCTTGAGGCCGTGGCTTGTGATCGGTCTTTTCGAGCTGCTCGAGGATCGGAATCGCGAACGCAGCTGTTTTGCCAGTACCGGTGCGGGCTTGCCCGATCACGTCGTACTCTTCCAGCACAAAGGGAATCACGCCAGCTTGGACTGGGGAGGGTTTTTCGTAACCGATTCGCTTCAGTGTTTTTAGCATCCCATCGGAGAGGCCAAGGTGTTCGAAGGAGAGTCGTTGTCTTTTTTTCTGGGGCTTATTCACTGAATGAGTGTTATTCTGCTCCCGGCAGAGATCGGAAATGGGCTTAGGGCCTTAAGCCCAAGGACCTTACAGGCTATCTTTGCGATAAACTTCGGTCAACGCGACTTTATAGCCCACTTCTATGTCATCTATGCCCTCGGACCTGAAACAACTTGTCTTTTCGGGACTGCCACCCCAGCAAATCCAGTGGGAGTTCCAGCAGCGACGGCAATTGATCGAATCGCTGGCTGAGCCCGAAATCGACTCGCTATTGCAGGAAATCCCGGCTGCTGGCGCACCTGAGGGGGCTGAGAAGGATTTCTTTGACGCAGTTCAGGTGCTGGTGCTGGAGCTGATTGCCAAGGAATCGGGCGGAAAGTCGGCTGGGGGCACGCAATGGAGCGATTCCAGATTCGAATCCGTGGGGCAGATTTACAAGATTTCGCCAGCGGATGCCAATCTGAGAAACCACCTGCTGTTTTGGCTGTTTTCTGCGGGCGAAAAAGGACAGCGGATGTGGGCCGATTTGATCACGTCCCAGCCGCCGGAGCATCGCTTGGGGCTGAGCGTGGCGTTCTCGTTGCTGATCCAGCCCGCTTACTCGCCACCCGATTGGCTGGTCGATGCCTTGATGCAAAAGGGTACGGCGCATCTTCAGTTGGCTCCATCGATTTTCGATACGTTTAACTATTGGTACCGCGAGGGGCAGTTGCCGACGCATCCAGCAGCCGAGCGCGTCCAGCCGATGCTGTCGCTGCTGGCGCAGTTGGTCGGTCAGTTAGGAAAAATCGAAGAGGGCAATATGCCCGCGGATGCGACTCCGGTTTCGATCAATTTGATGATTACCGATAGCGTGTCGTTGGTGGTCAGCCTCTGCCACATGTTCGGCTTGATGGAAGATCAGCAGGCCGTGCCCAAGCTGCATCAGGCGCTGGCGTTGAAGCATCGTCGAATCCAAACCGAAGCCGCTGCCGCGCTGGCGAAACTGGGCGACGAAACTGGCAAAGACGCATTGTTACAATTGGCGGAACAACCCGTGGCCAGGCTTCGCGTTTTGAATTACGCAGAAGAGTTAGGGATTCTGAATGAGGTGTCGTTAGAATGGCAAGGCGAAATCGCGACCGCTGAAAGTCACTTGGCGATCTGGTTGGCGGATCCTGCGAACGTCGGTTTTGCGCCGGCGGACATCCAGTTACTCGATAGCCGCGAGATGGTTTGGCCCAGCTATGACGATCCGGTGAATTGTTACTTGTTCGAATACAAATACGGGCTGACCGAAAACGCGCCAGGCAATGTGGGGATTTGTGGTCCGTTGGTGCACGCGATGCCGGCGGACTTGCGGGGTATCGAAGTCGACGACATGTACGCGGCGTTTGCGGGTTGGCAAACGGTTCATCAGGAGATCTTCCAGACGACGCTCGATCAGGCCAAGCAAGCGGCAGCCGGACCGATCGGTGATCTTGAACAGCGCTTGCCGACGGATTGGGATGCAGAGAAGCAGTCGATTTTTGCGGGGAGTTTCTTTGGTGAATGGATGCTGGTTGTCTCTGGCGAAAATGCAGACCAGCAGCAGGGCACTTTGATACTGGATGCCAGTGACGAGATCTGGATTCCGGCCGGCAATGAGAACGCACCCGTCGATGCCGAAGCAGCGTGGTGCATCGTCAAGGGTCGAAAGCTGCTACAGCATTTCAATGGTTAGTCGCGAAGTCGGGCGATTGATTGTTTCGAGAGCGGTTTCTAAGTCCAAACGAAAAAAGGAGAGCCGGAACGATGCCGTACTCTCCAATAAAAGTTTAATTGTTACTTACAGAGTCGTGTTGTGATCACGACCGCGTGACCAGTCAGGTTTTGGTGAATGAAAATTGGCCAACCATTAACCAAACGGCAGCAAAACCGACAGCAATCATTGATTGAAGACTTTCAACAGGCATGGAATCTGTTCCTCCGGGGTTTAGAACGATCCCTCCATGAATTTTTTTTGGCACATCCGTGCACCTTCGATATCGACCTTAGCCTAAAGCTAATTTAAAAAAAATCACTTCGAGTGCCAGCTTTGCGCAGTCCACAAGCTCACGATGAGCAGCAAACGCGGTTTTATCGGCTCAACTGTCCGTTGATACGCGGGAAACTCGGTGAAAACACGTTCGTTTCCAAGACAAGGGGGCAATACCGGCACGAAGCGCAAGCAGTTCGATTCTGAGACAAGGAAAACCATACGCTTGTGCTTTGAACTGGTGCGATTGGGGGCCTTCTCGCAAAAATAAAAATTCCAACAAACTGTTAATTTCAACAGCCTGTTGGGTAGTTAAAAAAAATGTGTTGAGGCGTTTGCATCATCAATTGGGTTGCCACATAATTGCCACATCAAAACCACTCAGGCCTGAGGTGATTCTATGGATGTTGGTCAACTTCGATATTTCAGCAAAATCGTTGAGCACCGAAGCTTCACCAAAGCCGCGGCAGACTGTCTTGTCTCCCAACCCGCTCTCAGCCAACAGATTGGCAAATTGGAGCGAGAACTTGGCCAGCCACTTTTCGAGCGACAGGGCCGAACGATTCGCTTGACCCCCGCTGGGCAATTACTGCACACACAAGCCGAACAGATTTTGAATTTGATCGAAGACGCGAAACGTCGCATTACTGACGATGGCGAAAACGGCCAAATTTGCATGGGTGCGATTCCCACAGTGGCTCCCTATCTGCTGCCGATTGTGATGCGAAAAGTCGGCGATCAGTTTCCCAAAGCGAACATGGTTGTCTCCGAAGCCACGACCGACGCGTTGCTCAAGCGAGTGTCCAACGGCGAAGTCGATATCGGATTCGTAGCCACTCCTGCCAAAGCCAAGTATTTGACCTTTGAGCCTCTGTTTGAGGAGACGTTGCTGCTGGCCTTGCCGGCCGACCATGCTCTGGCCAAGCAGGCTGAAATTCGAGTCAGTGACATTCAGGAGCAGCCCTTTGTGTTCCTTGGTGAGGAACATTGTCTTGCGGATTCGATCCAGAAATTTTGCAATCGCAAAAGCTTTCAGCCGATCGGTACGGCTCGGATCCAGCAGTTGGTCACCGTTCAGAACTTGGTCGCGTTGGGGTACGGGGTGTCGTTCGTTCCCGAAATGGCCACTCGCGGCAGCACCGACAGTCGAATCGTGTACCGCAAGCTGGTTGATGAGCAGCCCACACGTACGCTGGCTGTCTGTTGGAATCCTTATCGCTACCAAGGCAAACTGTTGACGCGGTTTATCGAATCGGTTCGCGAGTTTTGCAAAGGCTACGATTTCGGTGTGGAAAGTTCGCCGCAAAAGTCAGCTGCTATAACTTCGGCCGCTCAAACGTCGGCTCGATAACGGTTTCAAAACCCAACGTAGGGCCGGTTCCCACCGGCCGAACAATCATTTTCTCGGCCGGTAGGAACCGGCCCTACTTCTGAATTCCCGCTTTGAAACGGCTTTTAGAATTCAGATAATGATGCGGGTGTCGGCGACCCCCGTTTTTCTTTTCATGGCTTTGATTCGCACGTAGGGCGGTAGGAACTGACTGCGATGCCCGAAGGTTCCGTGAGCGGCGTCTTTAACGGCGTGTACTGGCTCGGTGAGAGCCTCGATCACGAATCCGGCCATGCACATGGCGCCGATTAGCTCTTCCCAGCGATGGATGTACTCTCGGGCACCGATTTCGCGGATGGGATTGGGTCGCGCTTCGGAGGGCAGGGGAGTTTTCTCATAGCAGTTTTGCCGGATCTGATAGTTTTCTGCGACTGGGAAAATGTCCGATTGCAAACTGGTCGGTTGCTTGTGTTGGCTGATGTAAATGCCGCCCGGGATCAGGACTCGAGAAACTTCGGTATAGACGGGGCGGACATCGGGGATGTAGCAGGTGCTGACCGGATGAATCACGATATCAAAGGACTGGTCGAGGAAAACACCCAAGTTGTCCATCGATCCTTCGACGGTCCGCAGGGGAAGTTTACGTTCTTCGGAGACGACTCGATCCAACTCCAGCATCGCCGGGCTGAGGTCAAAAACGGTGACTTCGGCACCGGCGGCAGCGTAGATCGGGCCCTGTCTTCCGCCCCCGGCTGCCAAACAGAGCACACGTTTGCCATGAATATTGCCTCCCAGCCATCCCATCCCATCCACAGTTGCCAGCGGATCGGTAAAATCTTCGTCTCGGGCGGGGCGTGCCAGACGATCCCCTTTGGCGGCCAAGCGATCCCACGCGTTACGGTTGTGAAGATGTGCGTCTGACGGTTCCATGACCATCCGTTGAGTTGAATAGCAAAATATGACATCCGACACAAAATCTACCAAAGATGCAATCAGTTCCTTCGTGGCCCAGCATCGCGTGCACTTGGCCGACGTCGATGTCAGTGGCTTTTTGCGAGTCGATGCTCTGATTCGAAAAATGGAAGAAACGGAGTACGCTTTTTTGCGCAGCCGCGAGTTAAGCGTCGTGATTACCGACGGTCGCGGTTTGGTGGGGTTTCCCCGGTTGGCCGCTGAGGTCGACATCAGCACTCCGGTTGCGTTTGATGCCGTGCTGACGGTGACCCTGTCGCTGACCGAGATCGACGGTAAAACGCTGGCCTATGCGTTCAACGTCACCGAGGGTGAAACGCAGATCGCGACGGGAATGTTCCGCGTGGCAACCTGCCGATTTCCACGTGATGCACCCATGTTTGCCATTCTAACCCCCGAGTACGTGATCGAAGCCCTGACCAAACCTGTGGCCTCCATTTCTAACGGAACTTTATCGAGCTACCTATGACTGACAACTCCGCTGAATTTGATGCGTTTTTTCTGGTTTCTTTTGGGGGTCCCGAAGGCAAGGACGACGTGATGCCGTATCTGGAAAACGTGCTGCGCGGCAAGAACGTGCCCCGCGAGCGAATGCTGGAAGTGGCCGAGCACTACTACCATTTTGATGGCATCAGCCCGATCAATCAGCAGAACCGCGATCTGTTGGAGGCGGTCAAAGAAGATTTCGCCAAGCACGACATTGATCTGCCGGTTTATTGGGGAAATCGAAACTGGCATCCGATGATTGTCGATTCGATGGAACAGATGAAGCGGGATGGCATTCAGAAAGCGCTGTCCTTTTTCACCAACGGCTACAGTTGTTACAGCGGTTGTCGTCAGTATCGCGAAAACATTGCCGACGCTCAGGCTTCGATTGGCGAGGGTGCTCCCGAAGTCCACAAGACTCGGATGTTTTTCAACCATCCTGCCTACATCGAAGCGTCCGTTGATCGGGTGCGAGATGCTTTGAATAAAATTCCGCAGGACCGGCAGGGGCAGGCACGAATCCTGTTCACGGCTCACAGTATTCCGAATTCGATGGCGGATTACTGCAAGTACTCAACGCAGCTGACCGAATCCTGCAAATTGATCATGGAGTCCTTGCCTGGCATCGAGTGGGAATTGGTCTACCAGAGCCGCAGTGGTCCTCCACAGCAGCCTTGGCTGGAGCCCGATGTGTGCGACCGCATTGAAGAACTACACGAAGCCACGCAGATTAAGGACCTTGTGATTCATCCTGTAGGTTTCGTTTCGGACCACATGGAAGTTATGTTCGATCTCGACACCGAAGCCAAAGAGCTCTGCGATAAGCTCGACATTAGCATGCAGCGGTCTTTGGCGGTTGGTGTGCACCCGAAATTCATAGAGATGATTCGCGAATTGGTGCTGGAGCGGATTCAGGGTGCTGAAAAGAAAGCGATTGGCGAAATGCCGCCCAATTGGGACGTCTGCCCGCAAGACTGCTGTCTTTACAAACCTGCCCGCCGACCTGCGGCAAAGTCATGATGTTGCGTTCCTAGTATCCGAATTCCTTATCGCTCAAAGCACACAGGAAGTAATTTTGACGAAGTTTGCTTGATAAGGAAAACTTGCTTGACGTTGCCTGAGCACACGCTAAAACATGCGGGACGATCTGGGAGATCAAATCGTCATTCGAACGGATACAATGCTGAGCATGAGGCTCAAACCAACGGCAAACTGCGGCGTTGTCTCGCAGTTTGCCGTTTTTTCGTGGACCAGCGGGAAAAGTCCGGTTTTTCGCTTGTTACTGCCGGTCAATTCTGCATAATACGTGACCGATTTGATGGAAAGGGTCAATCTTTGCTGGCCCACAACCGATTACCATCAGCTACATCGTTTTTTTATTTAGTGTCAACCTATTAACGTCGAGTAATCCGTTGCCTTTTCCACGCAAAAGAAACACACGTCGCAAGCAGAAGCCCAAGACTAAAACAGTCCGTAAGGATCCTTTGTTCGTCGATGGCGAACGTCCACGTCCGATGTACGTCGACTACAAGGATGTTGAATTGCTCAAGAAGCTAACCAATCGTCACGGAAAGATCGTTGGACGCCGCAAATCAGGTTGCACATCCGTTAGCCAGCACGCGCTGACGCTGTCAATCAAGCGAGCTCGCTTTATGGCTCTGTTGCCATTCAAAGGCGACTGATCCGTTGCGATGATTCGAATCAACTAAAACGGCCTGTAGGTGTAAACCTGCAGGCCGTTTTTTTCTTGCTGAACCAAACGGGCCATCGACTGGTACTCCAATCCGAATTCAAATAACAGCATCATAACCCCATCCTACTGCCACAGAAATTTATTTCCTTCAGCAGACTTAGAACCGCATGTCGCAAACATTCAATCACCGTCGTATCATCGAATTCCGCGATACCGATATGGCGGGAATCGTTCACTTTTCTAATTTTTTCTCCTACATGGAGCAGGCCGAGCACGCGTTTCTGCGCAGCGTCGACCTTGGCGTGTTTTGTGAGATCGATGGTGAAAACGTCAGCTGGCCCCGTGTCAACGCGAGTTGTGACTACTTGCAGGCACTGCGCTTCGAAGAAGTCATCGACGTGATTGTTTCGATTTCGCGAATCGGCACCAAAAGTATCACTTACGATTTTGATTTTCGGCGTAACGATGAGCAGGTTGCTACCGGAACCCTGACGGTCGTTTGCTGCAAAGTCGAACATGGGAAACGACCGGAGTCCGTCGCGATCCCCGCGTCGTTTATTGAAAAGTTGCAACTCTACGTCCAACCGCAGAGCGAATAAGAGTTAGTCATCCTGTTTTTTAATCGCGCTGCATGTCGTCTTGGATTCAAAATTTAACGATCCGGCTTTCCACCGGACTTGGCAATCTTCCAGAAGAGGTGCGCCGTGTGCACTCCGATTACTTTTTGAAAGCCCAACGCGAGGACGGTGGGTTTGCTGGTCGAATGGGCGGCAGCGATCTTTACTACACCGCTTTTGGTTTGCGTGGGTTGTCGATTTTGGGCGAACTGTACGGCGAACCCGCGGAACGAGCGGCTGGTTTTATTCGCAGCCAGCTGACGGGGCAGCAAACCATCGTCGATTTTTTCTCTTTGTTTTACGCCGCCAGTTTGCTGGACGCGTCGGCGGGAATCGATGTCTTTAGTGATTCAAAATCCAATTGGCGGGACGGGGTTGCCGATTTTCTGGCGACCTTGAAACGCGATGACGGAGGCTACGCCAAAGCCGTCCAAGGCCATGCCGGTAGCACCTACCATACGTTTTTGGTTGTGCTGGTGTTGGAGTTGCTGGGGAAAGAAATTCCTGCCCCCCAAACGATCGTCGCATTTTTGCAGTCTCGGCAGGACCCCGAAGGCGGCTGGCGGGAGATCCGAGCCAGCAAGCGAGCGGGGACCAATCCCTCGGCCGCAGCGGTGGCCACGCTCAATATCATCAATGGTTACGACTCTTCCTTGGGCGCCATTGAACACGACTTGCGTGAACTGACGCTGGATTATCTGTGTGAAATGCAGACCGATGAGGGCGGCTTGCGAGCCAACACCCGGATTCCGATCGCGGATCTGCTCAGTTCCTTCACCGGTGCCTTGACGCTGGCGGACATGCAGTCCTTTGAGGAAATGGATACAGACTTGTTCCGGCGGTTCGTGGATTCGCTACAATTGCCCGACGGAGGCTTTCAGGCTGCGGCTTGGGACGACGCTCACGACGTCGAATACAGCTTCTATGGACTTGGTTGCCTCGCCCTGTTGAACTCCTGATCGTTTCATGGCTGATTTTTCTGCAAACAACATCGTCAAAGACTTTGAAACACCGGGCCAGAATCTGCGGATTCTCGATGGAGTTTCGTTGGAGCTGAATCGTGGAGACAACGTTGCCATCGTTGGCGAAAGCGGCAGCGGGAAAAGCACTTTCCTGCATATTGTCGGGACCCTCGATCAGCCGACTTCGGGGACGGTTCAGCTGCTGGGCACAGAGACCACGACGCTGGCCGGCGATGCGTTGGCCGGACATCGAAACCAGAACATTGGCTTTGTTTTTCAGCAGCACCATTTGTTGCCGCAACTGTCGGCACTCAACAATGTGCTGGTCCCACTGCTAGCCTCGGGCAAGCCAACGTCCGAGCAAACCGGTCGGGCCAAATCGCTGCTGGAGTCGGTTGGATTGGCGGACCGAATGGAGCATCGACCGGCGGCCCTGTCGGGCGGAGAGCAGCAGAGAGTCGCAGTTGCGCGAGCCATGATCTGCGATCCGGTGTTGATTCTGGCCGACGAACCGACCGGTTCGCTGGACAGTCAGAACGCCGCCGCACTGGGGGAATTGTTGCTGGCCGTCCAGCAAGAAGCGATCCTAATTTGCGTAACCCATAGCGACAAATTCGCCTCCGATTTTTCGAAAACCATCCGGCTTGAGTCCGGAAGTTTTGTATCGAATTGATGAATCGTTGGCACGATTTTGTTAAATCATTGCGATTTTAATAGCGGGTCGTTATCCCCGTTTCTCTTCTTCGGTTTGGATCTAATCGAGGAGAAACTTCATCAACGATCACATCAAAATGCCAGTCGATGCGCTTTCCAAACCGCAGCTCAGTCGCAGACTGATGAGAATGGTCTGGCACGATCTGCTGTTTATGCATTGGAAGGTTGATGCTGTGCAGTTGGCCGTTCATCTGCCTGACGGTTTGACTTTGGATACGTTTAATGGCCAAGCGTGGATTGGGATTGTGCCGTTTCGGATGTCTGGTGTTTCTCTGACGTGGTTGCCTGATATTCCTTGGATGTCGCGTTTTCCAGAGTTGAATTTACGGACCTACGTTACCGGACCTCAGGGCCAGCCTGGCGTTTGGTTTTTCTCTTTGGATGCTACCAATCCGATCGCCGTTCGCGGCGCTCGATGGTTGTACAATTTGGCTTACATGGATGCGGCGATTACATCCCAAAAGAAACGGGGTTGCGACTGTGGTTCGTGGACCGAGTACACATCGCGTCGCACCGATTCGAAATTCCCCGAAGCGAATTTGAAGGTTGAGTATCGAGGCATCGGTGAGTCGCGGCAGGCCCAGCGAGGCACCTTGGAGCATTTTCTGACGCACCGATATTCTTTGTTTTCGGCCAATCGAAAGGGCCGTTTGTTCCGCGGCGACATTGAGCACGATCCCTGGGAGCTTTGCGACGCTCAAGCCATCGTGCACGAAAATACCATTTGTGATTGGCTGGGTATTTCTCTTCCGGACACCGCTCCGCTGCTGCACTTTGCCTGCAAAACCGATGTGGTCGCAGGCCCAATCGAAGCGGTGACGTAGTCCGGTTCTGTCGTGATCAATCGCCGACTTTCTACCGCCAAGCGATCACGCACGTCCGCAGCTGAATGGTTGCGCTTCTTACATTGCGTTTCGATGCAAGCCTTGTTAAAGTAAGCCGATTAGCTCGAAACAGCTGACGCCTTGGCCAGACATTCGGATGGTTTTAATTTGCAATCTGCATTGCCTGTCGGCTTTGTCGTTGCTTTCTTTTTGCTGCTATTAAATTTAGGTTGTTCGCCAGATGCACCCGACCCTCATGTCAGCGAAACGGCGACTAATCTGATAGTGCTTCATCAAGCGTATGTAGAATTTGCGAATAAAAATCAAGCTCCACCGCAGAGCCAATCGGATTTAGAGCCGTACATTGAACAAGAGATATTTGAGTCCACATTCGTGTCACCGCGAGACCGTAAGCCTTACAAAATCTACTGGGGCACTCCGTTGGTGATGTCCAGGCATGCATGCGATGCGGTGATCGCACACGAGCAAGATGGTGGTGTTGGCTTGCTCTGACAATGAAGGATGGGCGGTCGGCTGGGATTGGGATGCAATCCGCTGGGCAGGTCCTCAAAATGGGCCAACGACTGACAACCAAGCGGTTTTTTGTGAAACGCGATTTGGTTCGGCACACCTGGGAGACGGTTGTGTATTTGGAATCGCCGATGGTTCAACGCGATTTGTCTCTATCAACGTCGACGAAACGACTTTCAATCAATGGTGCCACATCTCCGACGGCGAGGTCGCTGACGAAATTAAATAGAAGGTTGGCTGCGGGCCGAATCGTTTCAGAATGCTTACGTGAAGATTTTTCGGATCGTCGTTGAATTGCTTTAAGGGGCGATCAAGACCGGAAAATCCGTGCCATCACGCGGTGAGCCGCAGATCCGGCCGATGGCTCTTCACGCTGACCGCCGTCAACGGTATCGTGTAAACGATTCGTCTTCAGGAACATCAGAAATCGGCATGAGCGAAACCGTTCAAATACAGAATATTACCCTCCACCTTAGCCAACCCCACGAACTCAAAAACGAGTGGATTGGGCAAGGCGAAGTCCTGTCTCAATTGCTGGCCTGCTGGCTGATTGTGGACGAAAAGGATTTACCGCTCTCCCCGCGGATTGTGGGGCCACCGGGAATCGGGAAGACCGCATTGGCGATGGCCGCTGCCGAAGTCCGACAGCAGCCGCTTTACATCTACCAGTGCACCGCCGATACACGGCCGGAAGATTTGCTGGTAACGCCCGTCCTGGCCGAAAACGGAAAAATCGCCTACCACGCCTCGCCGCTGGTTTCCGCGATGATCACCGGTGGCGTCTGCGTGCTGGATGAAGGCAACCGGATGAACGAAAAATCGTGGGCCAGCTTGGCGCCGCTGTTGGATCATCGCCGCTACATCGAATCCATCGTCGCTGGGATCTCAGTGAAGGCCCATGCAGATTTCTGCTGTGCCGTAACGATGAATCAAGACGAATCGACTTTCGAGATTCCGGATTACATCATCAGCCGATTGCAGCCCACGTTGCCGCTGAAATTTCCTTCCCGTGAAGACGAAAAAGCCATCCTCAAATATCACCTTCCCTTTGTGGAAGACGATATGCTGTCGATGACGGTCGAGTTCCTGCAAAAGTCACATGAGCTGAAGCTCGATTTTTCGACGCGTGACGGGATCAACCTGTTACGCTTCGCCATGAAACGCATCCAGCAAGATTCGGAGCATCCGCTGTCCCGCGACAAAGCATGGGCGGAAGCCCTCGAGCGCTGTCTCGGATCGGAGGCGCTGGATTTGGACGCGCTGGCCAATCGAAAAACTCAGACGCTTGGCGGGCAGGCGCTGCCGATGGGATTTGGAGACTTCTTTTTTGATCCCAACGATCCGCTTCATCCGGACATGAATGACGATGACGATGATGAGGATCTGATTTGAGCGAAAGCGAAACAGACGAAGCTCGCCTTCACCCGCTGTTCGATATCGGCCCGCACGTTTCGGTTTTGCCGGTCGTTCACGGCAGCGGTGATTTTGCCAGCGAAATTCGCCGCGTCATGCTCAATCAACAATTCGATTGTGTGGCGGTGCCGCTGCCTCAGTCCTTTCAGGCAGCAGTCGAAGAGGCGATCCTTGAACTGCCGCTACCATCGGTGGTGGTGCAGCGCGCCAGCGCCCCGCCGCAATGGAGTCCTGAATCAGAAACCGACGCTGAGGACGACGATCAATCTCTGCCGCAGTGCAGTCATGTGCCCGTCGAACCCTGCCAAGGCGTCATTGCAGCGTTGCGTGTGGCGATGGAGGAGCGATTGGATCGACGCTTTATCGATCTGGAAACGAATCACTTTTATCCCAACGAGGTATTGCTGCCCGATGCGTACGCGTTGAAGCAGTTGTCCTACGAGAAGTTCAATGCGGCCGTGCTTCCGTTTCTACAAGCGTGGAAAACCGAACCGTGGTACGACCGAGTCGCGTACATGGCATGGCAGCTTCGCCAATTGTCTGTCGACTACAAAAGGATTCTGTTTGTCTGCAATATTGTGGATTGGCCATGGATCCGTGAAGCGTTTAAAAACCGCGATCTGGTTTGTCCCGAAAACGAGTCCACTGCCGATGTGGAGCGCTGCACGATCAATGCAGAGACGCTGTTCTTTTTGATGCGGGAGATTCCCTTTATTGTGAATCTCTATGAGAACGCGCGGCGTGACATGGACAGCGATGCCAACCTTTCGATCGATGGTGTCAAAGAGTTGTTGCTGGTTGCCCGTGAGCAGTACATGACCGAGTACGGGAATCGAGCCAGAAAGCTGACGCCTAGTTTACTGTCACGGATGATGACCTACATTCGGAATTTGACGCTGATTGGCCATCGGCTTTCGCCGCAACTGGCCGACATCGCCCTTGCCGCACAGCAAATTGCTGGCGACGGTTACGCCAGGACGCTGTTGGAAACCGCCAAGGATTATCCCGTTTATGAAACGCGTTTTGATCTGGGCGAGTGCCGCATCAGTATGGATCGGATCGCCATGCCCGATGGTGACGTGTTGACCACGACCAATCGACTGCCCGGGCCGCCTCTGGTTTGGACGCAACTTGAAATTCAGCCCAAGCCAGATTCTGGAACTCAAAAGGACTGGAAGCAGCGCTGGAATCCGTACTCCCAGTGCAGTTGGCCACCGGAAGATGATCTGATCGAGAACTTTCGCCGCACCGTTTTTGAGCGAGCGCTCGATTCGATGGGTGCCGATATGGCGAAAACCGAAAAATTCACCACCAGTGTCAAAGACGGAATTGATATTCGTGACACAGTCCGCAACTGGCACACCGGCGAGATTTACGTCAAAGTCCTGCCGCCCAACAAGGGCAAGCTTGATGTGGCGGTGATGTTGTTCGATTCGCCAGCAGACCCGCGTGATTACCCGTGGCGGACGACTTGGTTTGCCGAACATAAAGACGAATCGACGCTGGCGTTTTATGCATCGGATTTTAGCGACCAACCGATTGGGCCAGGAATCTGTTTGTCCCACTACGGCGGAGCCATGTTCATCTATCCGCCCGTGGCGATTCAGGATATCTGGCAGGATCCTCGGCTGGACTATGCGACTTCGTTGGAGGAGCGTTTAATCGGCGCGGCATGTATGTATTCGACCTGTCGCCATGTCGCCTTGCTCAGCGCGGCACCTCCGGGGCGCACGTGGAAGAAAATTGCTCGGCGTTACAAAAAGACGTTGGTGCATTTACCGTTGTCGAAGTTCAGTGATTCCAGCATCCAGCAGCTTCGCATGGTCCACGTCCTCAACGGCAAAGAAGTGAGAAGTTACGCGGCGGACTTCATCCGCCGAGTGTGAGCCAAGGTGGCATTGGCGTCCAGCCTGTGATCGCGCGCATGTTTGTGGTGCCGGCTTCAGTCGGAATGCGGGGTG
>CAZDZX010000058.1:1949-17983 GCA_964510005.1 uncultured Pirellulaceae bacterium | reverse complement strand
GGCGGTAGCGGTGTGGTGATTTCACCGGATGGATACGCGCTCAGCAACCACCACGTTGTCGAAGGTTCCGGCCCTTTCATGAAGTGCAGCATGAACGATGGCGTGTTGTACGATGCTGTGCTGGTAGGAATTGATCCCGTCGGTGACGTGGCATTGATTAAATTGCTTGGCCGTGATGATTTTCCGTCGGCAGAGTTTGGCGACAGCGATTCGATTCAACAAGGCGATCCTTGTTTTGCAGTCGGAAACCCGTTCCTGCTGGCCACGAATTTTGAGCCCACGGTAACGTGGGGAATTGTCTCGGGAACGCATCGCTACCAATATCCATCGGGTACGCTGCTGGAGTATGCCGACAGTATTCAGACCGATGCCGCCATTAACCCGGGAAATTCTGGCGGCCCGCTGTTCGACGACCAAGCTCGCCTGATCGGCATCAACGGGCGCGGCAGCTTTGAAAAACGAGGCCGCGTAAACGTGGGGATTGGTTACGCCATTTCGATCAACCAAATCAAACTCTTCCTCGATTGTTTAAAAAGCGGACGCATCGTCGACCACGCAACCATCGGAGCGACCGTGGCGACCGACGATCAAGGCAACGTTCGCGTCGCCAGCATCCTTGAATCGTCTGAAGCGTGGCGGCGGGGACTGCGATATGACGACCGAGTGACGTTCTTTGCTGGTCGCTCTATCAAAACCGTGAATCAATTCAAAAACGTGTTGGGGATCTATCCCAAAGGTTATCGGGTGCCGATCGCTTTCGAGCGAGATGGAAAACAGTTCCAAGCCACCGTAAAACTGACGGGCGTTCATTCGACCGAGCAGTTGACCGAAATGATTGAAGGCCCCGTGCCCGAGATAAAAACGGCGCCCGAGAAAGAAGATCCAGATACGACAGAACCGCCAGACAACAAACCCAAAAAACAACCACATCCTCACGCGGATCTGTACCAACATCGTCGCGGTTTTGCCAACTTCCATTTCAACCAGTTGCACCTGAATAAAGTCTGGGACCAGGCAACCGAATCGATGGGTGATTTCTCCACCTCCGAACAGCGTTGGCGGTTGAGCGGCAAGCTGGACGATCGGATCGCGACCTTCGTTTTGGCCCCGGAAAAGTCCGGGTTGGAATTGGACCGAAAGGCCTTTGTGATCGACCCCGAAGAGACCTTGGATCGGCAGCGCGTTCCCGAATTCACAGGTGGCATGCTGGTAGCGATGCATCTTTGGAGACAGATTTTAGTAGAGGGTCCCGACCGATTTGGCGAAGTCACTTATTTTGGGGCGGCCCCGTTTGATTCCAAAGCCGACGTTCATCAGGTTTTGATCGGGACCCGGGACGTCGTCAAATCCAGCTTCTTCTTTTCGCCCGCGGACGGAAAATTGGCTGCCATGGAAGTCGCTTTCGACAACAGTTCCGATCCCTGCCTACTGACGTTCAGGGACTACAAAAAGGATGGCGATTTAAGCGTTCCGGCAACCATTGATTTTCGCTTCGGCAGTCAATCGGGTACGTTTTCCATCGACACGCTTGAGTTTCTCAAGCCTCGGCGTTAATTTTCTGGATCGCACATTTGACTCCCACAATTTTCTGATGACAGAAATCCGAAAAATCAAACCCGTTGCCGGACCGGTCAACGCCACCATCCGACCCCCGGGCTCGAAAAGCATTACCAACCGGGCGTTGATTTGCGCGGCGCTGGCCAATGGAACGTCCGTGCTGACAGGCGTCTTGGATAGCGATGACACTCGCGTGATGCTCGAGTCCCTGTCGCGGCTTGGTTTCGGCGTCGCTCATGACCCCAATAATTCCACCGTCGAAATCACCGGCCATGCGGGAAGCATCCCGAACTCGAAAGCCGATTTATTTATCGGCAACAGTGGCACTTCGGTGCGATTTCTGACCGCCATGCTGGGGCTCGCCGGGGGCAACTATCGACTCGACGGCGTTGAGCGAATGCGAGAGCGTCCGATCGGCCCGCTGGTCGATGCCATCCGAGATTGGGGAGGAAAGATCGAAGCCCTCTCTCCGAATCAGTGTCCTCCCGTTGAGATTAAGGAATCGACGGGCTCGGGCAGTTTGATCACCGTCGGCGGAAGTCTTTCCAGCCAATATTTGAGCGGGCTGTTGATGGCCGCTCCGCAACTGGGACACGATGTTCGCATCGAAATCGATGGCAAGCTTGTTTCGGTGCCCTATATCAACATGACGATTGCCGTGATGAAATCTTTTGGCGTCCACGTCGGTGTCGAAGGCGATGCGGCTCAACCGACGGCCTTTGTGATTGCCGGGGCTGAAACTTACGACGCAGCGAACTATGACATCGAACCCGATGCATCGGCCGCCAGTTATTTCTTTGCAATTCCCGCCATCGTGGGCGGTAGCGCCACGATCACCGGATTGAACAGAGAATCCCTTCAAGGCGATGTCGGTTTCGTTCGCTGCCTGGCGGCGATGGGCTGCGATGTCGGCGTCAATGAAGATTCGATCACTGTCTCCGGCAAGGCTCGTACTGGAATCGATATCGACATGGGAAACATCAGCGATACGGTTCAGACATTAGCTTCGGTGGCTGTATTCGTCGACGGCCCGACCCATGTACGCAACGTGGCTCACAACCGGGTCAAGGAAACGGACCGGATTGGAAACCTCGTGATTGAGCTGCGAAAACTGGGAATCCAAGTTAATGAACAGGCGGATGGTTTGACGATCCACCCGGGCCCGCTAACGCCAGCAAGGTTTGCGACCTACGACGATCATCGGATGGCGATGAGTTTTTCGCTGATCGGGTTAAAGCAGAAAGGTATCGAAATCGAGGATCCGGGTTGTGTTTCCAAAACCTATCCGGATTTTTTCGACGACCTTGATCGGTTTGTTCAATAGACCCAGCAGTAAAGGCAACGGTGGCAGTTTACAATCGAATCATGAACACCGCTCAAATCACAGACTGTCACCGAACACCCCTCAGCACCGCAGCGCTGCTAAGCCGTTTTCGAGTCATGCTGATCATCCTCGGTTGCTGGCTGATCGGAGAATGCGTATCGCCAACAATCGCGGCAGGGCAAGTCGATAAAAATCAATCGGATCGAATCCAGAGAGAGCTGGAGCAACTTTACGACGGCATTGAATTTAACTTTTCCGAATCCCCGTTTCTGTCGCCGCCGCGGGAGTCTCTGCGACCGATCGTGAAAACAAAAACGTTGATCAAACGAGGGGAGATTAAACAAGCGGTCGAGATTTTGGGAGAGCTACTGGCTCAAGACCGGCAGGACGATTTCCTGATTCCTGAAACCACGCAATCCTACGGCAGCTTGCGGATGCGAACCGAAAGAATCTTAGGTTGGCTGGGCAAGGAAAACCGCAAGGACTACGAGTTTCGGTACGGCATCCGCGCCAAAAAATGGCTGGACGAAGGACTGGCCGACAACGACATCAACAAACTAAAACTGGTTTCAGAGAAGTACTTTTTCACCCCGGCGGGCGTGGAAGCGGTGATGGTACTGGGGCATCTGGAGCTTTCCGCAGGGCGGCCATCGATTGCCGTTTCATGGTTTCAAAAAGTGCTTCGCTACCCGGAATTGGCGACCCAATATGAACCCGAAGTCTCCATTTCGCTGGCGACTTGCCAATTGTTGAGCGGCAATCGCACGCAAGCCGATTCCACATTGGCATCATTAAAGCAACGCATGCCTTCGGCGGTGGTTTCGCTGATGGGGGAATCCCGCTCCATTTTCGCGGCCGGTGACGACCGTATCGCTTGGCTAACCTCTCTGATTGGCGATTCGCCCTTGGCCAAAAATGTGGTCGTCAGCAAATGGCTGGTGTCCTCCGGCAACGTGGCTCGCACCGGAAAGATTGCTCATGGTTTGCCACTGATCGTCCCAACATGGAAGCAGAGTGTTGCCGGTTCCGAAAAGGCTCAAAAGTTGGTCGACAGAAACGTCCAGAGGCAGATCGACCAACAGGTCTCTCCTGCGTCTGCAGTTCGCCCACTCGTGATCGGCGACACGGTCCTCGCTCGGACAGCAGATCAAACCTACGGGGTAGACATCAACACCGGAAAACGGCTGTGGGTTTATCCGCCCAACGTGGCTTGGAACCGCAAATCCGAAACAGAAGACTCGACTCAGAAAATCGACGACTCGATAAAACGATCCTACGAAAACGCAATCTATGGCCAAGCCAGCAGTGATGGGCGGTTGGCGTTCTTGATCCCCTTTCCCGGCCATGCAGGCGTGTCCCAAAATCAAGGTCGCGAATTCAAGGCAACCCGTGAAGGCACGAAGGATTGGCGAACGTACAACGAACTGGTCGCCATCGACTGTCAGCGACAAGGCGCCGTCCGGTGGCGAATCGGGGGAGAGAACGGATTGGACGAACCGGAGCTCGCGAAAGCATTCTTTTTAGGTGAGCCGCTTCCTTGGGAAGGTCAACTCTACTGTGCCTGCGTTTTAAACGCCGTCGTCAAATTAGTCGTGCTGGATTCTCGAACGGGAGAGTTGAAATGGTCTTTGGATTTAGCCAGCACAACGCGCGAGTTTCCTGACCTGAGCACGTTGGGGGGAATCACTCCGTCGTACGCGGACGGAAAACTGTTCATGACAACCGGGACCGGCGCTCTGGTTGCGATCGACATTTCCAACCGTAGCCTTGCTTGGGGCTACGTCTACAAACGTCACGAAATCAACGAACTGATCGTCGTCGACGGCAGAAATCCGAACGTCCTTCGCGACACCTGGAGAGATGCACAAATCGTTGTCGCAGAATCCAAAGTTCTGTTGACTTGTCGAGAGTCACTGGAACTCATTTGCCTTGATGCCGAGTCTGGGGCTTCGGGCTGGCGTCGGGGCGGCACAGGCGTCCGCGTCATGAGAACCGAAAACAAGGACCTGTACGTCGCCGGCATTTTTCGAAATCAAGCGATCCTAGTGGGTCTGAACAAAGTCCGGGGCATCGATTTGAATACCGGAAAGCAGAACTTTGTTGTTGATTTTTCGGAACATGGAGTCATGTCTGGACGTGGTTACATTGGCAGAGATTCGTTGTACCTTCCGGCGACCAACAACAGCGTCGTCAAAATTGATCTGTTGGGCGCGAAGATCGACAACGTGGCATTCACCGACGTCATGCCCGGGAATATTGTGCGAGTCGGAAACAAGGTTATCTCACACAGCCCCGGCTGGCTGGCCAGTTTTCCCGAATTGGGCGAAACCGAAAAAGAGCTTGAGGCTGTCGCCAAACGCGGCGGCGATTTTTCTCCCAAACAGAGCCTGACTCAAGCTCAAGTCTTGATTCAACGAGGCAAGCTCAAGGAAGCCATTTCCGTCATCAAGTCGCTGGCGGACTCCGAATTCAAATCTCAATGCGCCGGCTTGCTCGCGATTTGTTTTAAGAACTATCAGCTTCACCAACCTGAGATCGCGCTGGAGATACTCGAAATTTTGGGTTCCGACTTTCCTGAACAGGGCAAAGAATTACGTGAAAAACACTGGCTGTTGACCGCATTGCGGACCGGTAAAACCGCCGAAGCCATCCGCGAAAACCTCGCACAGATGGAAAAATTCCTCGACGAACCCGACGACATATTCGGCCTTGAAGCGTCCGAAAATTACCAACATCGCATCTTCATCCCTGCTGATTTGATGGACCCATTGCATATTGAAAAGGATGCGACCGACCAAGAAGCATCGATCGCTGCTGAAGAAATCCAATATTGCCAAACCGGATGGCATCAGGCTCTATTGAATTGCAGTTGGAAAATACTTCGCCAGTCGGACCCTGACATGGCGGAAAAGTTGCGCGTTGAGTCGGAGAAATTGATTCTGGATCGTTTGGCGGACCCCGAATCGCTTGAGCATGCACTGGAATTGATCCCTCTGCCCATGCTTTCAACAGAGGCAATGGAGAGTGTTTCCCGGGCACGTCTGAAAAACGGCGAATTACTGGCGGCCTTATTGATGGCCCATGAAGCCGCCCGGCGCAGCCCCATGAATCCAGAATTCATTTTGCTTAAGTCTGAGATTTTGGCAGCAGGGAAATTCTTCGAAGTCGCAGCCAAAGAACTGAAAAAAATCCAAGAAGATCAACTTAGCGAAGCCGCACTTCGATCTTTCGAAACGCTGCAGGCCGGGGTGCAAAAAGGTTTGCAAGAAAAAACAAGAGCCCCGTTTAGCGCGGGAACCGAGAACACTCAGGAAGCGTGGCACACCTCCATCAAGTCGGTTATGACCGAGAAATACAGCGGCGATACGCTGATGAACATGCATCGCCTCGAGTGCTCCGATTTCCCCGACTATAGAAAACTGAGACTCATGTCTACTTTCGATGGCAATCTCAGTCGACTTTCGTTTGTAGATGCCAATGGAGCTGTGCTAAAACAAATTTCCAACACTCGAGGCATGACCGCAACCAACAGACGCCCCGGCGGTCTTGAGATTTCCAAACAGATTGGTTCGATCCGTGCCTACGGTTCATTTTATCTTTTCGACTGTTTTAAGCTCAACAACAATAAGGACTCTGCGCTCTGGAATGCCTATGGCACAAACCATATCGATGGCGTTCATTGCTACACTACTCGCAGCAACACGCTCAGTTGCTACGACACCATCTCGGGTCGCAGACTCTGGCGACGGGAATTCCCCCATTCCCCATCCGGTCTGATGAGTAACTCCAACGGCATGATCAGCGTCCTGCTAGAGGATGTTTTTACGCGGATTAAATTTGACGGACATTCAGGTGGAATGACGGGGACCAGTAAAGCATCGCTGGAAGAGTTATTGGATGTTCACGGAGGAAGACAGCTTGTGATGCGAGATCTTTGGAAGCCCGGCCAAGACCAAGCCCCTCCTAAACAAAGTCTGTCCAACGAACGCCAGCAAGAACAGGGACAGGATCGTTCGAAAATTGAAAGAAAGCTGGTCCTTCTGGACTTCGACGGAAACGTCATGTGGGAAAAAGAAACCACGCGACTGGTCCAGCATACCTTCCTGAATGACCGACTCTTTGTGCTGGACCACTCGGGTGAACTGGAAGTGATTGATGTTAGCACAGCAAACGTTGTTTCCAAATCCAAGCTGAAACTAACATCCCGCGAACTGGACGCGATGACTGCAATCAGGGCAACGGAGCACCGCGCTGGAATTGTGCTTCGCGTTGTCCAAGGCACTCCTAATTTCCAAAGATTCAATCGTGGCCTAACGTCCTACCAGATTGTTAGACACAACGACGGAGATACACAAACGGGCCCGATCATTCTTTTGGACCGTAAGACCTTCCAGCCTCAATGGGAAAACCCGGCGCGGCTTGAGATGGTTTACTTAATACCCAGCCAGCCATTCGAAGCACCCTTCCTCGTGTTTGCTCGTGGAATCACTCGACGCGCGCTGAACGAAAGCAATAAAATTCTCGTCCAATTGATTCTGCTGGACGTCCAAACGGGAAAGCTGGTCCTCAATCGGACACTCTTAAACAATGGGAATGTTGCCCCAAGATGCTTTCTTGAACGTGTCGAAGATTCCGGCAGCATCAACCAACAGCTGGTGCTCAGAAGCAATCGTATCGAGATGACGATCAAACTGGATGCAGAATCGCGACCGGCCCCGGCTCCTCCCGTAGATTTGGGGCTCGGTGCGTCGATCCCTTACCACGACACCGCGCTGCCCTTCATCGACGCTCGCTTCAAGGACGCCCAAAAAGACCAATTTGAAAATGCAGCCCTGGAAGCGGCCCAGAAAGCCCAATCTGAGCTTGAGAAAAAAGCGTTGGAACTGAAACAGAAAATGGGAATCCGATAGCGCCAGAGGCTTTGTCGATGCGCTGCGGGTCGCGACGTCGCTGATGTCGCAAGATTTCAGAGAGCACAAGACAACCAACCAATAGCGACACCATGAATTTCTGAACGGTTGCCAGCCCAGCCACAATTTATTCACTGGCTCTGTGGAACACCCCGTGAAACCGACACGTCAACATGATCGCCGCTGTGGTCCCTTCGACCGGCCAGCAAGTCTCCCTCGCGGGGGAAACCTGTTATCAAATCTGCAGCAAATCGACTGCGAGACTGGCCTCTCGATTGGCCCAGCGGGTATTTTGATCTGCCTGCCCTACCCTTCCCAAATCGCCGTCTCGACCAGAACCACCCGGCTGAACGTGATGAGGGGTGGGGATGCGGCCTTAAAATTGGAAGAACTTCACCCTGAATCTAAGTAGACATGGAAAAAGCGTTCCAAATTTGATACTCCTAGGGTCCATCGCTGCATAGACTGAAGTAGTTGCTTGAAGTTCGGTTTTAACAAACATCCTTCCCCAGAAATTGTTGTTGTGGAAAATACCAAGGTCGGCCCATTTTTGATCCTGAAACGCTTGGGAAATAATCGCAGGCAAAAGGTATATCACGCGCGGCAAGAGAGCCAGGGCAAGGATGTCGTGCTGAAATTTATCAATGTCCCGTCGTCCATTGAATGGCCCAAAGCGATCGACAAGATCCAACGTGAAGCTGTCGAACTAAGAAAGCTCCGACACGAAAACTTGGTCCGAACTTTTGGAGCGGGGGTTCATGAAGAAGAAAAACAGATCTTTTTTGCCAATGAACTGGTCGAAGGCGAGGCGCTTTCTTCGATCCTTGCGCGGCGGGGGAAACTGACGCCCGACTTGGTCGCCGAATATGGTCATCAGATTGCCGAAGCTCTCAAATACGTTCACAATCGCGACATCGTGCACTCCAAGCTGATGCCCGAAAAGATCTTGGTCACGACCGATCACAAAATCAAAATCTTGGACTTGCGACTCAATCGCGCCAAAAAACGGCGTTGGGATGCGACTCGGAAACGCGATCTAGAAATCGCGGCCTATATGGCGCCCGAACAATTCAACGAAGGCCCCAGTCAGAAATCAGATTTCTACTCTCTGGGCGTGATCCTTTTTGAGATGCTGACCGGACGACTGCCTTACGAGCCCGATACGATGGGTCGCATGGCCCGCACCAAAAAAGAAGCCGAAGCACCATCGATTTCTGCGGAAGTCATGAACTGTCCGATTTGGTTGGACAAAATCATCACTCAGATGCTTCAATCCGATCCCCGCAAACGACCGCATTCGGCCCGCGCGATTACGTTTGCGTTTGAAGAGATCAAAAAGATTGATGCGACTCAGAAATCTGCCGTGTCGCAAGTCTCCGGGAATTTCAACCCGCTCACCGCAGGGGCCGACAAATCGGAAGCCCGCCGACTGCTGGGAAAAAAGGAAGCACCCAAACCCGAAAACGATCAGCACTTCTACCAAAAAACGCCATTCATGCTGGCCAGTCTAATCTTGATTGGCTTTTTGATCAGCATTCCCTTCTGGCCCGGTGGTGAAAGTGCCAGACTGGAACGCGTCAAAGAAATGGTCGCCACCCGAGATCCGAACAACTGGCGGGACGCTTCCAGCCAGTTACTGGAACTGAGAAAGAGCAGCGATCCGGAAATCAAAAGTCAGGCGACACAGTTGTTTTTTGACAATCGAGAACAGATGCTCGAACGGGCGGCGCTCAACAATAAAAAGTCACCGGGCTACAGCGTCAATGTGCTGGCCTACGTGGCCGCCGTTCAAGACATGATCAACGGGAACAAACCCAGAGCCAAGCAGAGGTTCCAGCAACTGATCGCCGAAGTCGACCCCGACGGCAAAGAACGCCACGTCTTTCGAGCCGCCACTAAACGTTTGCAGCAAATCAGTGCCGACCTAAAGCTCCCCGAGGAACCCGCCACGCTGATGGCAATGGTCGATACCTGTCGTCGAGCAACGAACCGCTTGGAACTGGAGCAATCTGATAAAACGCTGGGAAAAATTGTGATCTCCTGCGCCGGAAAAACAGGGTTCTCCGAAGTTCGCGACCGAGCAGAACGCAGCCGTGCATTCGTTCAGAAACAACTGCTGCGACTCAAAGCAGGAGAACCATTGCTGCCAATTGATACCCCTTTGGATGAAAGTGTGCAGGTCGTTGAGCCTTGAGACGCTATAATTGGGAGGTACTGCCGCCCGCCAGTTGAAGTTCCGAACTCAGTTTTATCATGAAACCACCCGTCGTTCTCAATCATCCTCTCGTGGACTGCCATTTGACTGTCCTGAGAGACAAACAAACCAAGAGTGCTGAATTCCGGCAATCAGTGCGCCGCTTGTCCATGTTACTGGCTCACTCGGCGACCGCGGAGTTGGCAACCGATGAAATGCCGATCGAGACCCCGATCCAGCCGATGATCGGAAAGAAGTTGTTGAATCGAATTGGATTGGTGCCTATCTTGCGGGCCGGAATCGGCATGGTGGAACCGATGTTGGATCTGATCCCGACTTCAGAAGTCTGGCACCTTGGCCTGTATCGCGACGAAGAAACCGCCCAGCCGGTGTCTTACTACAGCAAACTACCGGAGAGTTCCCCCGTCGACGTCGCCTTTGTGCTCGATCCGATGCTGGCCACCGGGGGATCGGCAGCACTGGCTTGCCAAACGCTGATCAATTGGGGCGTGTCGAACATCAAAATGCTTTCCATTATCTCGGCGCCCGAAGGAATCAAACGCATGACCGAAGAATTTCCCGAAATCGAAGTCCACACCTGTGTGATTGATGAATGCCTCAATGAATCTTCCTACATTGTGCCTGGGCTGGGCGATGCAGGAGACCGCATTTTCAACACGAACGCCTAATCCCGATTCTGCTGCCCTCCTAGGTTGACCAACATGTCGCAGATATTTAGGTGCCCCTACTGCCAAGAAAGTTTTCAGGTTCCGCAAAACAGCGCGGGCCAAACCTTTCAGTGCCCCTGCTGCCAAAAAGGCGTCGAGATTCCTAAGATCGCCGAAAAGCCACGCATCTTTGGTTGTCCCGATTGCCAAAATCACTTCGGTGTCACGCGAGACATGGAAGGCGAACAGCTGGAATGTCCTCACTGTTCCGCGTTCGTGATGGTTTCTTTTTCCGACGAAGCGCCTGCACTTTCGCAGAACTTTGAAGATGAACCCGAACCGCAATTCGAGCCCGAACCAGAATTTGTGCCCGATCCCGATCCGGAGATTGAAGTCGACGTCGACGACAATGATGATGAAGCCGGCGGCGATTCGAGCTTCTCGCAGATGTTGCTTGAAGATGTTTTGGACGATGAGTTTGGCGATGCCAACCCGATGTTCTCCGAAGCGGATGACGAACCGCAGGTGCCAAACCGAATCGCCAAAACATCCGCTTCGCCTTCGGCAAAGAAACAGCCAAACAAGCCGACCAAGAAAACGTCAAAGAAACCGAGCAAACCCAGCTCTGAAAAAGCCAATCCCTCGCGCAAGAAACAGAAAGCCCAACCGCAGAAGCCCGCTCAGCCCACTAAAGAACCACGAAAGCCAGCGTCCTCGAAGAAACCTGACGGCAAACCTTCGACCGGAAAAGCCAAGTCCGAAACGGCTGAAAAGACGTCACCGAAGCGCCGTGAATCTCTCAAACGCGCCACCCAGAAATCAAAATCCGAATCCGAAAAAGTCACAGCGGATTCGAGCACGGCCAGCAAGGAAAGTTCGCAGCCTGTCGCACCGGCTGAAAAACCAGTCGCTCAGCTGCTACCGCCTCTATTTCGAGTCCTTGATCCGGTACGTTTTCCGAACCGTTCCGACGGTAGGGTTTTGCTGCCCGACGGCCAAGGCGGCTATCAATCGACCGACCCGAACATCGTTACGATCGTCCACGAGGGGCAGGTTTATCATCTTCAGAAAATGACCCCCAAAGAGAGATTTTGGCGCCGCATCATCCACAACAGCGTCGCCATCGCGATTGCCCTGCTGTTGATCTGGCTGACCACCGACGCGCTTTCGTTCCTGCTGGGGAATTAGCCAACCAGACAACGGGAGGCCAAGCCAACCAACGTGGGCTGCTAAACCGGCGAGCCGGTTCTTTGATTCCATTCCAGTAAATCGCGGTACTTCAAAGCGCTGCCGCCGAAAATATCCAAACCGCTGCCGACCGTGAAATCGAAACCGCCACCGCTAGCGCGGTCGATCAGCTCGATGTCAGCCAAAGTCGCGATGCCGCCCGCATAAGTGATCCGACGCGAATCAAATTTGGACAACATGCGAACAAGGTTCTCATCGATGCCCGCGACCTTACCTTCCACGTCCGCCGCATGAATCAAAAATTCGTCGCAGTAAGGCGACAGACGCTCCAGCAGTTCAACCGACAGTTGAGTGTTGGTGATCGTTTTCCAACGCTGAGTCGTGACTTTCCAGACGTCGTCAGCACGTCGACAGCTCAGATCAATCACGATTCGGCAGCTGCCAATTTCTTTGGCCAATAAGCGAACACGCTCCCAGTCCAACTCGCCTTCGTTGAACAGCCACGAAGTCACGATGATGTGGCTGGCTCCTTTTTCGAGCCACTGCTGACCGTTGTCGAGCGTGATCCCGCCTCCGATCTGCAGCCCCTCAGGCCAGACGGAGAGGGCTTCTTCGGCCGCCGCGTCGTTGCCATCGCCCAATCGAATGACGTGGCCGCCATGAAGATTGTCGTTGCGAAACATCGTGGCATAGTGGCTGGGAGAGTGATCCGAAACAAAGTTCTCTTTGAAGTCCGGACAATCTATGGAACCACCCACGATTTGCTTTACTTTGCCATCGTGGAGATCAATGCAGGGTCTGAATTTTGAAACGGGGCGGGTCATCTGGTGCTCAACTCAGAACGATGAATCCATTATAGACCCGAAAACGAATTTTTCGACAGGGCGCTGTTCACTTGATTCGTTTTCTCAATGGCGGACTGGATTCGAGAATCGAGAATCGGGAATTTCGAATCGCGTACCTCGACTCTGCAAGTCAGCCAAAAATCAGTTAGGCAGCACAGGAATCCGAATTTTGGTCGGCGTTTTTGTGAAGCGGCTCAAAGGTCTCCGCATCCACGCCGGCGAGTGCGGCCAGTTCGGTCCGCGCGGCGGTGTTGAGCAAATGCTGGACAAGATTGAGAAACGAAATTGCCGGAAGACCGTCAATCACACGGTGATCAAAAGTCAGCACCACTTTGCTGATGCCTTTTCGGGGCAGCGGGTCGACCCCCAAAGTCGTGGTATTGGGGCCCAAATGCAGCGTACCGTAAGTTCCTTTGTGCCCCGAGATGCTCATTCCAAAGGTTCCCATGTGAAACCCGCGCCGTCGCGGCCAAGTGTTGAACAGGGCCCACCAAGCGAATCGCCGGACCATGCCGGGGAATTTTGCAAAACGGATTTGATGGCGAAACTGCTTGATCTCGTCGATGGGGGCTTTGCGGAAGTGGTCGTATTGTTGCTGCAACTCCAGCAGCGTGTAGTTTTCCGGCTGATTGAAGCGGGCAAACAGCAGTCGTTGTTCGCCTTTGTATTCACGGGACATCGTGAGCATGGCCACGTTGTGCTCGTGCTGATAAAGATGAGCCCAAGGAAATTTGACGTAGCTGCACTTAAACAGCGGCATTTTATTGCAGGCCTGTGCATGGGCCTTCATCAGCAGCACGTTCCAACTGATGCGAGGTTTGACCATCCGCCGCACTTTGGCAACTCTGGAAACATCCCAATCGGAAGTCACCGATGCCAATGGGGTGCGAGCCGCCATGCGGATCACATCGTCAACCAGTCGTCGACCGTTCGAAAGTGCAATTCTTTTTCCCATGCTGCAATTGTTGCAATACTGGGATTTTCGAGCAATACGAACGTGGGCGATGCTCGTAGTACCGAAAGGTTCGTAGCACCGGCTTTGGCGCTTTTAGGCGGAATACGAGGGCGTTCGTCTGCAAGCATTGCAGCAAACGCCCTGCCGCTAACCAATAAGCCCGCGTGGAGCCGATGCGGGAATTGAACTTGCGGGCGAGTCACCCCACCTTCCGCCTAAAGGCGGCGTGCAAACTCCCGACCCATTACTGCGGATCTTCCATGACTTCGGACTCACGAGCTTTGGCCAGATCATTGGATTGATCTTCGTATTTCTTGGTCAGATCCTGAATCTTGCTTTTGATGGAATCCCGATCGTCTTCAGTGATGACTTTGTCTTTTTGCTCTTGGTCGGCCGCTTTATTGCCGTCACGGCGAACGTTGCGAATCGAAATCTTGGATTCTTCAACCAATTCCTTGATCCGGCCCACCATCTTTTTCCTGACGTCGGTGGAAAGGGCAGGAATGTTAATGCGAACCACACGCCCGTCACTTTGCGGGTTGAAACCAAGATCGCTGGCGACGATGGCTTTCTCGATTTCCTTGATGATCTGAGTGTCGTAGGGGCGAATCACGATCTGAGTTGGCTCTGGTGCCCCCACGGATGCGACTTGCTTCAACGGCGTTGGCGAACCGTAAACGTCGACACGAACGGAATCGACAAGGCCCGGGTTGGCTCGACCGGTGCGGATACCACTGAGGTTCTTCTTCAAAATCTCAATTGCTTTACCCATTCGCTCTTCGGAATCGGTCAATATTTCAGTTGCAGGCATTGGTTTGTCCTGAAAGGTTCGGGGAATCGGGTGGGCGGTTTGGACCCGCAAGGAAATTGTAGCAAATCCTCAGGTAGATGTTCAATCGCAGGATCGGGAATCGCACGATTCCATTTTTCTCCCCCGCGACGGCATTGAAACCATCGCTTTGGCTCAGCGGTTCCAATGGAAGTTTGCATCCAGTCGCTGCCTGAACGGTCGACGGCCCAGCGACAACGAATTCACCGCAATTGCTCAACAAGGCCTAGTATTCGATGAGGCTAAAGATCGGATAAGAATCCAGTTTTTCGGCTCCGTTGAGGAATGCCAAGTTGATCAAAAACAGGCAACCACAAACCGTGGCATCGCACTGTTCGATCATTTGACAACAGGCCTGAACGGTTCCACCGGTGGCCAGCAAATCATCCACAACCAAGACTTTTTGGCCAGGAGAGACGGCATCCACGTGCATTTCCAGTGTATCGGTCCCGTACTCCAAATCGTAACTGTAGGAGTGTTTCTCATACGGAAGTTTGCCCGGCTTGCGGATCGGAACCATGCCCTTGCCCAGTTTCAACGCGAGGGGCGCGGCGAATAGAAAACCGCGTGCTTCGGCGGCAGCGATCACATCAATCTCAAGGCCGGCAACTTTTTCGACCATCTGGTCGATCGCGACTTCGAATGCTTCAGGAGACTTCAGCAGCGGAGTGATGTCCTTAAACTGAATTCCGGGCTTGGGGAAATCAGCAACCGTTCGAATGAAATCGCTGGGATTCGGTTTGGTTTCGGCGGACATAGGCTTGCGGACTCCGTTATTTGTCGTTGGCGTGGTTTCGAGCGACTGGAAATTATAGCTCAGCCGAAGAACCTGCAAGGGCCTCAGACAGCAGGCCGAAGATCAATTCTGGCAATGCAATGTCTCAATCGGACATTGTATCAACCCGCGTTCGAAGTGAGTCAGCCTGCCCGACCCACTTCGGTTTTCGCGATGTCAGCCAAAAAGACCCTACCGTCGAGCCGACGAGCCGTTGTTTTGAGCAGCCGGTTTGGCTCCAGTCTTAGGCGATGAATCGAAAAAGCCCGCAAATTTTCCGGATACATTTTCAGATTGGATTTGTCGGCAAGACTGATCGGAACAAACCTGCCCCGAAAAAGTCACCTGAGCCGCCAGCTTGGAAAGATCGATTCCGGGACGCACTTCGACAGGTGCAAAGAACTTGACGACGCCTTTGTGTTTCTCAATTCGCTGCTTGAAAATAGGATCGTTGGCGATCACTTCGGGCTGAGTGTTGGCTGCGAAGGGCCCTAGGACTCGCAGGTCTTGGGAGTTGGCGGCCTCAATTTTGGTAGGTGCTGGTGAACCTTGAGGGCTCAACGAGTAAATATGGTGGCCTTTGCTGAGGTCCAATTGAAGGACCAAGTAACCTTTGTTGGTTCCCTTTTCGATATGCACACTCACCGATGGCTTCCACGGTTTGGCTGGCTTTTGAGCCGCTGGTGCTGTCGTTGAGCTACCTTGCTGAGCACTGCCGCTGCCTTGTTGGGCGCTGCTACTGCCCTGGGGAGCTTTCTGCGCTGAACCCTGCTGTCCTGACCCCTGCTG
>CAZDZX010000058.1:0-1849 GCA_964510005.1 uncultured Pirellulaceae bacterium | reverse complement strand
CCCTGCTGTCCTGACCCCTGCTGAGCCGCAGCGTTTTCCGTCGAGAAAACCGTCGAGAAAATCAAAATTGAACAGCTGAGAAAAATCGCTCGAACTATGAATTGTGTACTGCTTTTCTTCATTTTCATCCCTGATTAGTCAACGTTTTCCAATGCCAGATCCTTCTGACGCCTGATGCGACAGTAGCAGGATGTAAAACGGCCACCAATGCGAAATTATCCCGCCTGTAATGCGTCATACTCTGCATCATGGATCTGGTTCGCAAAGCCGGCTCAGCGGATTGCTTAAGTCCTCGAAAGATCTGTTTTGGATTTGACCACGCCTTTTTACGCTTGAAACAAGTCCATGGTGACTCGTTAAAGGACCCGTTGAAGCAACCGTGCGTCTACGATTTCCCCATTTCCAAACTGGGATGTGCAGGAATCGTGAGCACACTCGCAATTCTTTCAAAAGATATTTAACTGCTTTCATAGCGTTCAAGATGCGCCAAGGGGAGAAAAGCAAACCACAAGTGCCATCTAGCGTCTGAATAAGCTAAACCAATCGGAAAAATGTCGCAAATTGTGACGGCTGTTGCAATCCTCTACTGGACCCACCGGATTCGCTGAGTAGCTTATCGGCAGATGGATTGTTCTTGAAAGCTGATCTGACCTGATTGGTTTTCGAGACGACGAGTTCGTTTTCCATCCAACTCGTTTGTATTAATTTCAGGATGAAGATTTTCAACGCCGCACTTGCCGACTCACCATGTCGCTCGTTGTGCTCATTGACAATTCGAACTGAAGCCCCAACCAAGTCGAACCCCCGGTGTCCAATGTTGGCTAGATGTAGTTACTTCGTCGCTCTGCTCACGATTTTTTGCTCTCTTCCCAACTCTCCACTTCTGGCTCAGACAGAAGTCCCCTCTCCCGACGCGCTGCTTAAGTCCGCATCTAAAGCTGCTGCGAAAGGATCCTACCAACAAGCTCTTACTCAAGTCCGTGAATCGAAAGCGATTGCGGGCGGTGATTTATCCTTCGGAGTTCGATTCATCGACTCGGTTGTCGATATCGCCGAAATGGCAGATTCTCGCCACCGAGTTTCGTTTTTGAACGACGCGATCAAGACCGCCAACAAGCTAGAAAAATCACAAGTATGTGACGGCAAAGGCGATGCTCAATTTGCCTACCATTACATGGTCGCCATGGGCAAACTTGGTAATTCAATCAGCGAAGAACATCCTCGAATTGCCAGCCAGATCTTTGCAGCTCAAGGCAAAGTCGCTCAAAACCTGTTCACCAATCCGGGTTACCCCAAGGAATCTGTTGGCATCCTTTCCCTGCACTTGATGAGCCTTGCGAAATCCGCAGGGATTAAATTAGACGAACAAGCAACGCTGGACGCCATCAAGGTTTCTTTCGACAAAGGGTTCAACGATTTTGAATCGCTTCTCGAAGAGCCTATTTTCAAAAAGATGAAATCGGCCAAAGTAAATGCCGCGATCCAGCAGGGATTTCTTGCCTACAAAACTCGTCTTGATGTTTGGGCACGTGATGCGGTCGCCAAATTCAAGCCCGTTGATTTCCAATTCGATGTCGAAGCGATCAATGCAGGACGCGTAAGACATTCGGATTACCGCGGCAAGATTGCGATTGTCGACCTGTGGGCCACCTGGTGTGCTCCCTGTCGCGAAGCCATTCCTCACTTCGTCAAACTGGATGACAAATTCCGCAAGGAAAACGTCGAAGTCGTCGGCATCGCGATGGACAGCCCAGAAGCGCCCCACGAGTCTTTGAACACCGTGCGGAATTTTGTGACCAAGAATGAAGTCGGATACCAAGTCGCATTGGGGAACAACTCGGTCAAGACG
>CAZDZX010000057.1:1434-18127 GCA_964510005.1 uncultured Pirellulaceae bacterium | reverse complement strand
CCCGGCCACTAATCTTCGGGGGTTCCGACGACCATCAACGAACTTCCAAACGGCATCGGCAGGCGAGAGATGGTGGCCTGTTCGAACCGGGAAAGCAAACCGCAGATCCGGTTGACCCACGCGGAAACCTGTGTCGGAGTTCGCCGAGAGCCAGTGATTTTTTCCTTCAGGGAGATCAGCATTTTTACCGGACAGGTCCAGTGAAACAGATACCCCGAGTTGCGAATTCGCAAACCCGATCGGATAAACATGGGGCAGAAATTGTCGCTGCGATAGCGAATCATGTGATGATTGGAATCGTCGTGACCTGTCCACAGTGACATAAACGCAGGAACCGTCGCGATCAGGACGCCGCCGGGAGCCAGTAAGTCTTTAGCATGACGAATAGCGGCTTGGGGGTCGGCCATGTGTTCCAGCACACCCTGCATCAAAATGGCGTCATAGGAAACGTTGGGCTGAAAGTTCCGATCGAATTTCTGGACCGAAGGATCGTCCTCTCCAGTAACTTTCTTTTCGCTTGGCAGTTCAAGATCGGCGCCACCAATGCCTGTCACCGTTCCAAACGGCGAAATGCCTAAAGGGATTGGATTGCCTGTCGTTTTGCCGACATTCAGAATTTGCCGTTTGCCGTCGGCTTGGCCAAGATGCAGTTCCAACTGTCGGGTGATCTCCCGTTTCATGGAACTCCACCACCAGTGTTCGGTGTTTTCAGTTGTTTTTGGGTCGGCAGAATCCATCAGGAGGGTTGGGTTTGGATGTGGCTTAGCGAGGAGTTTCTTTCAATGCCAACGGGCACATTTGAAATATGTGACGTGTCGGCCCTCGTTTCCCTGTTTGTTTTGCATCAGCGAACTCACATCCCAAAAATGAAAAGGCTTGTGACGGATGTGACGAGTAATCCGCAGGGGGCGTTGTGGTTATGGAAAAATGAACCTCCTTGACGGCGCAGGCTCGCCGTTTCGAGGTGAGCCTGGGAGGAGTCAAAGGGGCGTTGGAGTCGTGCCGCCCCCGTTCCTGTTGGTGAAACAGGAACCAAGATCTTCCGGCAAAATCCAGCCAACCCCTAGATTCTGCACGCGTCTAGACAGTTAGGAGAATTGTTTTCTTGCTTTTGGGCCGTCTGAGATATTGAAAGCTATGATTACATATGTCCCCCATGAAGAAAATTCTGATCTTTGACGAGAACGCGGTCATCCGCGCTCTGATCAAAAATTTCGGCCGCCAATGGGAGACGGAAGTCGTCGCTGTTGATCGTGCCGAAGCGGCCGTGGATGCCATGTGTGGCTTGGATCCCCCTCAGATTTTGTTTGTTGACTGGGACCCCAACGATGTCGAAAAAGTCGAGCTGGTTCGCAGTATTCGTCAGTTCTCTTCCGATCTAACGATCTACATCATCGTGATCGCTGAGAGCAACCAAAGTGATCTGCTGGAAACGGCCTTTGCCGCCGGCGCCGATGACTTCCTCGTCAAGCCTTTCGAAAAGAGAGAGCTTCGCAAACGAGTGTTGGAAGCTGAAAAAGTGATTGCTCGCCACGAATCGGTCACCGAAGCCAGCAGCAAATTTGGTATCTCGGAGTAGCTTGCCTGCCAGTAACCGCCGGCCAGCCCCAAACCGCCCCGAAAAGGAAGCTTTCGGAGTTCCGGCCATCAATTTGGTCCCATAACCAACCGTTTCACGAGTCGTGGCAGTTTTCTAAAGCGAGTGTGGGCTATCAGTTAAGAAGGCCTTTTTCCCCGCGGTTTCCTGCGCCAGCTGGATGAACTATCTTCAATGGGCAGGAAACTGGATAAAAAGGCAATATTTGAGTCTTAGGTTGCATCTCATATTCTGGAAGCACTCAGCTAACACGGAATTCCCATGAATACGAACTGTTCTGTCAGTGGTAAGCCTCTAGGAAAGCACCTGCATAAGTTGCTGTCTATTGTCCTAACTCTCTGTTTGGCATCTGTCGCCTGGTCAGACGAAAATGGAGACTCGGGTTCCGGAAAACCCCAGCCTGAGAAAACGGTATCTGAAAAGTCCCCCAAGACTTACTCTGCAAAAGAAACACAGAAGTTCAGTGACCGAATCGATCAGCTGATCTCGCGTCACCTCTCGAAATCAAAACAGAAAATTCGACCGCGCTCTAGCGATGAAGTTTTCTTGCGTCGAGTATATCTAGGCGTTGTGGGTCGAATCCCCAACATCGACGAAGCCCGCGATTTTTTAGAATCGAAAGACCAAAACAAGCGCGGTCAATTGGTCGACGAATTGATGGAGTCCTACGGTTACGTTAGTGACCAATTTAATTTTTGGGCTGACCTGCTGCGAATACGCTCTCGCGGGAACAAAATCGTGGGACAGCCCTACATCGATTTTGTCAAAGACAGCATTGAATCAAACAAGCCCTACGATGAGTTCGTGTGGCAGTTGCTGGCCTCTGAAGGGGCGCTGTTCGAAAAAGGCAACGGCGCTGTGGGTTACTATCTGCGCGATGCCGATATGCCCGAAGACAATATGTCGAACACCGTGCGTGTGTTTCTGGGGACTCGGTTGGAATGTGCTCAGTGCCACGACCATCCCTTCGATAAATGGACGCAGCGTCAGTACTTTGAGATGGTGGGCTTCACGGGCGGCATGAGGTATCAAGTCAAAAATGGTTTTGCCAAGGACTTAAGCAAAATTCGAAACAATGACGATCTCGATTTCAAAAGCGCTACCGCCGCTCGCCGCATCCTCAATCTGGCTCGGTCAGGCATCGAAGGAAACGGAACCGGATTGGCTCGACTTCCCGAGGACTTCAAAGGCACCGATGGCAAATCCAGCGAAGTCATCCCTGCTAAAACCATGTTCAAAGGAACGGCTTTGGTGGATGCAAACGTTCCCGCCGCAGAAAGCAAAAAGAAAAAGCCGAAACGTAAAAAGAACCAACTGATCAAGGGCGCCCGTCAGATCGATTCTCGCAAGGCCTATGCGACGTGGCTCACCGAAGCCGACAACCCACGGTTCGCCAAAGTCATCGCCAATCGGTTGTGGAAACGGGCCTTCGGGATCGGCTTGATTGAACCGGTGGACGTCATTGAAGAATCCACGGTCGCTTCCAATCCCAAGCTGATGAAGTTTTTGACCGAGCTGATGATCGAGATCGATTTTGATCTGAAGCAGTTCAATCGCATCATCTACAACACCCGCGCGTGGCAGGCCCAAGTCGCGACTTCGGATGTGACAGAGCCTCACAAGTACGGATTTGCCGGACCAGTCCTACGTCGGATGTCTGCCGAGCAATTGTGGGATTCGATTTTGGGACTGACCGTTAGCGAAGTCGATGTTCGCAGTAGCAATCCCGTCTCCATTCCTGCTTTGGGTTCGGTCGATATCTACGAATTCACTTCGGAGATTCGGAACATGTCCGCGATGGAAGTCTACGAGAAAATCCTCGCAGACAGCAAACGCAAGAACAAACGCAAATCCTCCTCTCAATACTCTCAAGGCTCGCAACAGAAGGCTCGCAACCAGAAACAAGAGGTTAAAAAACAGCTCAACGAATTAAATCAGTTGATCAAGAAAGCTAAAAAGAAAGGCGATAACAAAAAAGTCCGTGAGCTAATGATCGAACGAGTCGATTTCGTGTCTCAGTCCCGCGGCGGCAATGAAAAGTACCGGAGGGCTTCGGAACTTCCTTCTCCCGCACCGGCGAAGCATTTCTTGCGCGAGTTCGGTCAGTCGGATCGTGAAACGATCGAAAACGCAAACACCGACCCGGCGGTCACCCAAGTCCTGCGGTTGATGAATGGATTTGTCGACAACTCGATCGGGAAGGACCCCAACACGGTGCTGGTTGGCAACGTGCTTGAATCTGACGGACCTCGAGATTCCGTGGAAACGATTTATCTGACCTTGCTCTCCCGGCAACCCACTTCCAAGGAACTGGCGATTTGGATGCCTGATTTTAACAAGGCACCCAAGCTGGCATTTGCCGATCTGATCTGGACGCTTATCAACTCCAACGAATTCATTTTTGTGAGGTGAGACATGAACCAATGGACACGAAAAATGAGCCCGCTAGGTCGTCGTGATTTCCTCAGCGGCGCCGCCAAATCGTTTCTTGGATTGGGCGTCCTTTCCGCCATCGGATCAACGGCCACCGCTGCGGCCAAGACACCGCTGCGAATCGAAGGCGATCCCGAAGGCGCTCGCGCCAAATCGGTGATCTATCTGTACATGAGTGGCGGGATGAGCCACATCGATACCTTTGACCCCAAACCCGGAGCCGAAACCCAAGGCCCGGTCGAAGCCCTCGATACGAGCGCGGATGACATTCAGGTCTCCGAGTTCTTTCCCAAGATGGCCAAGCAGATGCACAATGTGTCGGTGATCAATTCCCTGAATTCAACTCAGGGGGCTCATCAACAGGGGCGCTACTACATGCACACCAGCTATGCCCTGCGAGGCACCATTCAGCACCCGGACATGGGAGCATTGTCCGCCTATCATCTGGGAAAAATCAACAAGGGTTTGCCTGCGAACGTCAAAATCGGCAGCGGCAGCAATGGCTTGGGCGGTGGCTTTTTGGAATCCAAGTACGCGGCGCTGCCCATCGGCGATCCTGAAGCCGGATTGCAGAACAGTAGTCTGCCTAAAAATGTCGATGAAGCTCGCTTTCAAAAACGGCTGGCACGTCTGAAAAGTATGAACAAGCGATTCGGTTCGAAATACGATACCAAAGAGTCACGTGCGTTTGCGTCCATGTACGACGAAGCCGTTTCACTGATGAAAAGTAAAGATCTAGAAACGTTCGATCTGTCTCACGAAAAAGACAACGTGCGGGATCGTTACGGACGCAATCCCCTCGGTCAAGGTTGTCTGTTGGCTCGACGGATGGTGCAAAACGGCGTTCGCTTTATCGAAGTCAACCAAGGGGGGTGGGATACTCACGGAGACAATTTTGAACGTGTTCGCAGCAAGGGTGCGGTGCTCGATCAAGCGCTGGCGGCCTTGTTGGCGGACCTGTCGTCCCTTGGGCTGTTGGATTCGACCTTGGTGGTGTTGGCCACCGAATTTGGTCGCACCCCCAAAATTATCGCCAACCAAAACAACGGGCGAAACCACTACCCCAAAGCGTTTTCTTGCTTGCTGGCTGGCGGCGGTGTCAAAGGCGGATTCCGCTACGGTTTGACCGACGATGAAGGACGCGAAGTCATTGACGGACTAATGACGGTTCCAGAGTTTAACGCCACGATCGGTTACGCGATGGGCATCGATTTGAAGAAGAAAGTGGTTTCTCCTTCGTTGCGTCCGTTTACTTTTGCCAACGAAGCCGAACCGGTTCTGGAACTGTTTAGCTGATCGGTTAAGATCGGTCCTGTTCGCAAACGGTAATTCGTGTCCTGCAGGCCCATCTTGAAAGTCCAAATCCTTATGTTTGCCCAAGCTCGGCAGATTCTCAATCAAAGCGAAGTTTCACTGGACATCCCCGACGATGCGTCAGTGAGTCAGCTCCGGGTTGCCGTCGGCGAGTCGTGGCCTGAGTTGCAGCCGCTATTGGATCGCTCTTCTTTTTCGTTAAACGGCGCTTACGCTGGTGAATCTGATCCGATTCCTGTGGATGCCGAAATCGCGATGATCCCCCCGGTCAGTGGCGGATAGGGGATTGTACGTTGATTGAAATCACAGACATCGACATCGACATCACGGGCATCGCCGCGGCACTCAGCGACGAAAATTGTGGTGCTCAAGTCTTGTTTACCGGAACGACTCGGAAAAACACTGACGGCAGAGAAACGGTTCGTTTAGAGTATGAGTGTTATCATCCGTTGGCGATCAAGGAGATGGAGAAGCTTCGATCCGATGCGATGCAGCGTTGGCCGCTTCAGAAGTGCGTGATCGTTCACCGGATCGGTGTGGTCGAAATCGGCGAAGCCAGTATTGCCGTTGGGGTTGCTTCACCACATCGAAAAGATGCGTTCGAGGCCGCGCAGTGGATCATGGATACGATCAAGAAGGTGGTTCCCGTTTGGAAAAAAGAAAAGTGGACCAACGGCGAAACAGAATGGGTTCACCCAGAATAAGGCTTTGATTTGATGAGTTCGAAACCACACGCGATCAACGTCAAAGCACTAACCGGCGGTTTTGCATCCATGAGCGGCAAGGCGCTAGCCGCCGGTTTTGCATTCATCGCCCACCACGCCCCTAGTTTCGCCCTCCAACTCACGCTCCCTTTTCTATTGCTATCCGCATCCGCCACGGCGATCCACGCACAAGACCCAACGGAAAAATATCCCAACACCCAACAGGAATCCATCCCCTTCACTCCGCCAGAAAAAGCCTTGGCCGCGATGGAAATGCCAGAAGGCTTCCAGGCAACGTTGTTTGCCCACGAACCGGACGTCCATCAACCGATCGCCATGACTTTCGATGCGAAAGGCCGCTTGTGGGTCGTTGAAAATTACACGTACTCCGATCGCAAACAGAACTTTAACAACGAGCTTCACGATCGGGTTTTGATCTTCGCAGACGAAGACAACGATGGGAAATTCGACAAACGCAAGATCTTCTGGGACAAAGGCAACAAACTAACGGGCATCGAAATCGGCCGTGGCGGTGTCTGGCTGACCGCCGCCCCCGAATTGATCTTTATCCCCGATGCAGATCGCGATGATGTCCCCGACGGACCGCCCCAAGTCGTCCTTGATGGCTTCGACGACGATGTGGTGCGCCATAACCTTGTTAATGGATTGCGGTGGGGGCCAGACGGTTGGCTCTACAGTCGCCACGGAATCCAAGCCACATCGCATGTCGGCAAACCGGGTTCTCCGATCTCAAAGCGAACGCCGATGAACTGCTGCATCTGGCGCTATCATCCCCAGCGCGAAACGGTGGAAGTCGTGGCCGAAGGGGGAACCAATCCGTGGGGATTTGACTTCGACCAGCACGGCGAGATGTTCATGATCAACACCGTGATCGGGCATCTGTTCCACATCGTGCCCGGTGCGCGCTACAACCGCATGTATGGTTCGCACCTCAATCCCTACACGTGGCAAACGATTGAGCAAACCGCCGATCACCTTCATTGGAGCACGGATGAAAAATGGAACGACACAAAAAAGGGAGCGATCGGTGATTCGGGGCGGGGTTCCGATGCAACCAGCAAAGCCGGCGGGGGACATGCCCACAGTGGCTTGATGATCTACCAGGGCGACAATTGGCCCGATGAGTATCGCGGTCGGTTGTTTACGCTGAACTTTCATGGCCGGCGAATGAACCAAGAGATTTTGGTTCGCGACGGCAACTCCTTTGTTGGCCAACATGGAACCGACATGTTTCAAACTGCGGATCCATGGTTTCGTGGCGTCGAACTGACTTACGGCCCTGATGGTGCGGTCTATGTGCTGGATTGGTCCGACATCGGCGAGTGTCATGAGAACGATGGGATCCATCGAACCAGCGGGCGAATTTTCAAGATCGCTTACGGGACGCCAAAGAAGCCTGCGTTTGATGATCTGTGTCAGCTTTCCAATGATGATCTGGTCGGGCTGTTGGGTCACAAGAACGCTTGGTATCCCCGGATGGCGATGCGGATTTTGCACGACCGTGTCTTTAAGGAGCCCCAGGGGATTGTCTTGGATTTCAAGTCCTTGAGAAAAATGGCTGCGGGGGAAGAGGAATCGAACTCGCAACGAATCAATGCAATGTGGGCTTTGGTTTGTTTCTTTCGCCCCGACAAAGACATGCTTTTTAAGTCTCTCGACCAGAGCGACGAACACGTCCGTGCCGCTGCCGTTCGCATGATGACCCATCGCCGGCTCTCGTTCGGCTCCGTGGCGAACACAATCGTGACCTTGGCCAACGACCCCTCTCCGTTGGTGCGGCTTTATGTTGCCTCCGTGATCAATCGATTGCCTACATCGCATTCTTTTGAAGCCGCTCGCCGGTTGGTCGCCTTTGAAGCCGACATGCAAGACCGAGTTCAGCCGAAATTGATCTGGCATCGCATCGAGCCCTTCATCGCCGGCGATTTCGAACAATCCATGACATTGTTCAATGCGTCGAAAAGCCAGCAGCTGCGCCTCAACATTGTGCGGCGACTCGCTTGCGATCCTCAGCAACAGGATGAAATGCTGGAACAGCTTGTGCAGCGATTGCTTACGGACGAACAGCCTTATCCTGCCGATCTGCTACACGGCATCCAGCTGGCCATCGAAGGTCGTCGGCAAATGAAAGCGCCCCCGTCGTGGGCGAAGCTTGCTGCCAAAGTCGGTGAACTTGATGCCGATTCCGCGAAGCGGTTTGATGAAATCAGTCCGGTGTTCGGCGACGGTCGTTCGCTGGATCGTTTGATGAAGGTTGCCAACGATAGAGAAGCCGACACCGGCGCACGTCGGCAAGCGATTTTGTCATTGGCGCAGTTTTCGAATCCAAAGCAACTGTTTCCTTTGTTGAAGCGTCAAATCCGAGATCGAACCCTGGGTGCGGCGATCGTCAAAGCGATGGCCAGCTGTAACCAAGACGAAGTCCCCAAACTGGTCCTGAAACAGTATCGTCGCCTATCCAACGAAGGCCGACAAAACGCGGTCGACACGCTTTGTGGCCGAAAAAAATGGGCCGGCGAATTGCTTGCCGCGATCGAGGGCGGCAAAGTAGACGCTTCCGCGATCACGGCGTGGCATGCGCGGCAGATTCAGTCCTTCGAGGATGATTCATTGACGAATCAGCTGACCAAAGTTTGGGGCAAGGTCCGGGAAACGGATAAGGACCGCGCGGCTCAGATCGATCAACTGCGAACCCTACTGACCGAAGCCGCACCTGCCAAAAACGATGTCAAAGTCGGTGCGAAACTGTTTGCAGCTCACTGTGCCAGTTGCCACGCGCTATTCGGAAACGGCGGCAACATTGGCCCAGATTTGACCGGCGCGAATCGCCAGAATTTGAACTATCTGCTGGAAAACATTGTCGATCCCAGTGCCTCCGTGGCGACCAGTTTTCGAACATCGGTGCTGCTAATGGAAGACGGCCGAGTCCTGACCGGAGTGGTGCTGGACAACAACGGCCAGACGCTCAAACTGCAAACGCAGCAAGAGCGGTTGACGTTGGAAGTGGCAGCCGTTGACGAGATCAAGCAAACGGAACTTTCGATGATGCCCGAGAAACTATTGGACGCGCTGTCCGATGCGGAAAAGGTCGCCCTGTTCCGTTACTTGATGTCGAACTAGTTTTGAGTGGAGCGTGTTGTTGGGACGCAAACGAAATCACACGATTTCTGGGGTGCCATGGTTCCCCCTTGCGTGACCATGTCGTCCCATTGCCTCGACTCTCAAGGCAAAGGAGAGTTGATCAAACTTGAGCATGCTCATGCTGCGCGTGAGCATGGCACCCGACCGAAAGTTCGTAGTTACCGCCTCTAGTGTTTAGTGTCAGGACATGGGTAACACGTGTACCGGGACATGGGTAACACTTTGATCTTACGTTTTATGGGCTCGTTTCCGGCCCCCATCGCTGGCGTCTATCTAGGACGACAACAATCGAAAGTCTGACGTTGGGCCGTTTACAGCTCTGCCCACCGCGACCACTGATTGGCATCGCCTTTGCGATCCCGCAGTCCGCCGGGTTTGACATCGACGCCGCGTGTGTCGGCAGGGAAAAGAAAAATCGCCCCTAGCAAAACTTGGGCGGGCGGAATCTTTAGCCACTGGTACACCATTTCGCTTCGCAGCACGCCGCCGCTGGACCAGTAATTGTTCCACTGAGCCGCGGTGGCCAATAGCAGCAAATTTTGAATCGCCGCTGATCCGGCCGCAATGTGTTCCATGTTCTGCAGCGTCGCTTCAAACTCTTGGAAACCGGCATGCTGTTCCGAGGGGTTGGGCAACCAAGTCGTCATCACCAGCGCGTCGGCGGCCGACAGCATGTTTCCAATCTTTCCCGATTGAACCTCTGACTGCGTTAGTTTTGCAGCTAGTGAGCGACAGTTGCTGGCATCAACAACATGGAATCGCCATGGCACGGGTGAATCGAGATCGCCGCTCAGGTGGCTTTTGTCGGCTGGTTTGTGATAGGGCGCATTGTTGGCGACGGCCAGCAGTTCAGAAATTTTTTGCTTCACACAAGGATCCGGTAGATCCCACGGGGATTCCGGATCAGCGAGGACTTTCAGTGTGTGTCTCGCTTCGATTGCTTTACTAAGATTCATACTCTATTTCGTTTCTACCCAGTTGGTTCCGTTCCAGATTTTCTGGCCGCCATCTTTTTCCCAGCGGCCATTTTTAAAGTTCCACTTCTCGTCGTCAACGTTGTCCCGATTTCGGTCCAGTTTCCCACGATCCCATTTCCCGTCACGATTATCGTCGTAAAGGTTTAATTTCCAAGGGCTGGCACCGCCCAGCACATCCTTGCCCTTGCCCGACCGATCCGCGCGGCCGGTCGCGATGGCCATGGCGCTTCGATAACGAGCCTGATTGGGATCGGAGGAAGTTTTCAGTGCCGATTCAACAGACTTGTTCGATTGCCAACGGTTGTTTTGCCACACCATGCGACCGCCGTCTTTTTCCCAGCGACCCTTTTTGAAATTCCATTTCTCGTCGTCGACATCGTCCCGATTGGTGTCCAATTTTCCCCGATCCCATTTCCCGTCACGATTGTCATCGTAAAGGTTTAGCTTCCACGGGCTGGAGCCGCCCAGCACATCCTTGCCCTTTCCGGACGCGGTGGCCCTGCCCTGAGCAATGCTCATCGCAGCCTGATAGCGAGCCTGTTTGGAAACGGGCGCTGCTGCCGGCGACGCCGATTGGGCGATCCAATTATTGTTCGACCAAATCGTTCGTCCGCCATCCTTCTCCCAGCGGCCCTTTTTGAAATTCCATTTCTCGTCATCGTTTCCATCCCGGTTGGTATCCAGTTTCGCCCGGTCCCACTGGCCATTTCGATCGTCGTCATACAGGTTCAATTTCCATGGATGGCCGGATCCCAGCACGTCCTTGCCCTTCCCAGAGGAGTCGACATAGGCAGACGCGATCCGGAAGGCCTCCCGGTAGCGATCCAGTTTCGAGCCGGCGATTTGTTTTGCCGTCAAGCTTTTCCGAGAAACCCATTGGTTGTTTGACCAAACGGTTTTTCCACCCGCCTTCTCCCAAGTCCCGTTTTTAAAGTTCCATTTCTCATCGTCGATGCCGTCACGATTTTTGTCTAACTTCGCTCGCTCCCAGCGCCCGTCACGATTGTCGTCGTACAGATTAAGTTTCCACGGATTGTTACTTCCCAAAATATCCTTGGCCACCTCGCTTCCACGGGAATCGGCATTCGCGATCGTCATGGCCAACACATATTGCTTGCTGGGCGAGAAGGCTTTCTTCGGAGAAGTGGTTGGTGGGTTTGAACTCGAATCCGTTGCCGAAGTCGTTGCCGAATTCGTTTGCTGCGTCAACGACTGTGTCACACGAGGTTGCTCCGTCGTCTCCTTGGGCGGACGTTTAGAGGTTCTGAATCCATCGTTTCGAGAGGTCGATCGAGTTTCAGACCAGTTCGAACCGGTCGTCACGGCGGGCGTGTCGATGGGACGCCTGGATCCCTCGTTGGATTGAAAACCAAAGATGGCGGCGATCCCCGCGCCGATCACGGCGAAGAAACCCAGCACAGAATTTCTAACTTTCTGGTATTTAATGAACATCTTCGGACTCCACGTTCGATGTATGACCTTCAATCATTCCCCGTTGAATCGGGACTGTGCAATTGCAGTAAGTATAAGGACAGATCCTCGGCCCATCCGTCAAAGTAAAACCCTCGTCCAGCGATCCTAGTTTCGCAAATCGTCCGCCCACCCGACTGGCTGGATAGCAGCGGTACACTTGGCCGTCCGATTTTACCACAATGTAATTCGAACCCGAGAAACACATCCGGCCTTGAAAGTTGTGCTCGATTTTTCCGGTTTGATTGTGGCCGCCCAACTGTAGCAGCGTTTCCGATTCCTGTTCGCTGTACTGACGGACGTAGCCCCGAACTTTCTCCGGTTGGACTTTTAATCGGATCCCATGCTGCTCGAAATAAGGCAGGACTTCGTCTCGCAACCGAGGCAGTTGCTCGGGCACGCCGACGCTGGTGACGTGAAAGCGAACTCCCAGCGCCTCGTATTCCTTAATCACCTGATACTTTTCCACGAACGATTCAGGTGTCGCGTATTCCAGATGCAGGCTGGCCGAAAAGATATTCAAGGACCCGCGGCAGGATTCCAGAAACGAGCGCAGCTGGTCTTCAGTGGCGGAGAAATTTGTTTGCACTGAAAGGGTGTGTCCCATCTGAACCAAGCCGGAAACGATTTGATCGAGATCCGGCTGCCGAAACGGTTCACCTCCGCTCAGTTTAAACTCCCAGTGACCGGGCAGGCTATTGAAGGATGCCAACGTTGAATCGATATCCTCCAAACGGCCCGTTCGATCGGCCATGTGTCGCTGAGTGCAATAGCTGCAACGATAGTTGCAAACGTCATTCATGTTCCAACTGACCACGCCACGAATCTGGCGACCCAGCACCGTCCATGGCTTCAACGGCTCATTGCGTTTCTCCATCCACAGATCAATTCCCATCGCGGTCTCCGGATTGGATCTGAACCAGTGACACATCGTCTGGAATAGGATTGTGTTGCTTATGCACGTGGTCCTTCAATCGGACGATGCCACGATTGGCGGGAACCGTACAGGGGCAGATGGGATAGGGGCACTTCCCGCCGGCCGATCGCAATTCGAAGGTCCCCTCGACTAAATTTCCCATGCGGCCGTCGTCGCTCACATCGACGAAGCGCTTGCCCGTTCGACAGGTCCATGCCTGACCGTCGCGGTCGACAGTGAAGTACCACGCTCCCGCTTCGCAATGCAAACCCTGATAGTTCGGGGCGCGATTGACCACGTGTGGATCGTGGCTGGCCCCTGTAATTTGCTCGATCAACTGCTTCTCTTCGTTGGCGTAAGGATAAACGCCGCCTTTGATTTTCATCAGTTGCGGAAAATAGCGGAAACCAGAAGACTCTATTTTCTCCCGATAGGCCAAGTGATGTTTGACGTGACCGGGCACCAGCACCACGTTCACGACAAAGCTGCTGTGTGGATTGTAGGTCGATCGAAGCTCACGATAGGCGATCGCTTTTTCGACAAACTCGTCCACTTCAGTGAATTCTGGATGCAGGCTGGCGCTGGTGATGTTGAGTCGATCGCCGGTCAGTTTGCAAAAACGTTCCAGCACGCTCAATGGCGCTGAAAAATTGGTAAGCGTGGAAATTCGATGAGGCGTTCGTTCGACCAACTGAGGAATCACCAGGTTAATAAAGCCCTTGAAGGCAAACGGCTCACCCCCCGACATTTTGATTTCCCACTGCCCGGGCAATTTGGCAAACTCACCCACGATCGCCCGAACGGTGGCTTCGTCTGGAAAACCAACTCGAGACTTTTTCGATTGGATGCAATAACTGCAATCGTAGTTACAGTGCCCGTTGACTTGCCACTCGACGGTCGGTTGGAGGTCGTCAAAGGGAGGCGATTTCACTGGATTCGCCAGCGAGCGTACCCATTGCTTGATCATGACTGCGGCTCCAATTGATGCAGGTTCAGTCGGCCAAGCTTCTCAGACCATTTGTAGTTTTGTTTGTACTTCCCACACTGTTGGCAGCTGTCGAAAAAGTCACCGCTGCCGATTCGCTGACGCAGCGAGGCGTAGGACGATCCCTTCCAGAGGCTGGAAAACGAATGCTCTTCGTTGATCCAACCCACCGAGATGTCGGTGTTGCAACAGAAAAGCAATTCCTGATCAACGGTGACTCGGCAATAGATCGTCCCCATGAAACAGCCCACGTCTTCGATGGGCGACGTGCGATGTGACTGGATTGATACCTGAGTCGCGAACGCTTTCAGGTCCGTTTCGATGCCCTTGATTTCAGCAATCGCAGCGGCGCGGGGAATCAACACCTCAGTCAGTTCCCGCTTTTGATCTGCCGATAGAGCCACCGCTTCGGTGCCGTTGATCAGCGATGCAAATTTAAAATTGATTCGCTTGGCCCGCCACTGCGTCGCGAACATGACCATGTCAGGCAGTTCGTGATAGTTCTGAGCGTTGATCACCTGCACGTGTTTCGGTAGAAAATTGGCGTCTTTGAGAACGGTCAGTTGATCCATCAGCCGAGGGAAACCGCCGCCCATCGGTCCATCGTGGAACGCATTCCAAGACGCTTCGGTGACCCCGCAAATAGAAACCAACAAATTCAGTTCGCCATCACTGGACAAGATCTTCGCCAGATCAACACTCAGCAAATTCGTGATGATCGTTACGCCGATTCCATGCTGGTGTGCGTAGGCCACCATCTGGGGCAGTTCGCGATTGAGCGAAGGGTCGCCCATCCCCGACAGGATGATTTGCTCCAACCCGCCAAGTTCCAACAAATCGTCCATGATTTCTCGCCACGCATCAAAGGACATCGTGCGACGTTTCCAATCCATGGTCGGCACATGCTCGGCATTGAGATGCGGGCTGTGATGCCAGCAAGTCGTACAGCGCACGTTGCACCCGTTGGCGATGTCAAAGTGCACCGTTTGCGGTCCCAGGAGCGGAACGTTGTCGAGGATCCCTTGCAGGCGAAGTTTCTTTCGCTGCTTGCGTGCTTCTTTATCCATGCAAATCCGCCTGAGTGATCGGGTTGTGAAGGGACTGTTCCAAGATCTCGCGAGTGACTTTTTGATGAGTCATTTTTAATAGCTGAAATGACTGGCTAATACGGTGGGCGGGTTCTCCGGCGTCCCGTTGGGATTGGATTTTGCGTTGAAACAAAGCAAACGAATCCGCCACCGACGCATCGGCGATTTTGGGAAAGACCCGATACAGTTGGAGCATCTCCATCAGAGAAGGATCCGATGCGGACGCTTCGTCGCCCTGAGCCTGCAGTTCGAGCAGATCTGAAACGGTGTGGACGATTTCGCAAACCCAAGCTGTCCATGATTGAGTCGCCGGCAGAGGGTTCTTTTTCATCGTGGCAACAATGGTTTTCAGGACATCGCCTGTGAAGGCTGATCGCTGTGCGGAATCGGTGGCCTCAATCCGATCCAGCAGTCCTACAAGTTCCGATTCGAACATGCCGTAATCGCCGTCTTCATTGAGGGTATCCAAAACGGAGCGCAATTCAGCCGCGGCGGAATCGGAAAGCTGTCCGGCCACTCCATCGATGGCGGACAAATCGACAATCGATCGCACGCGATCCTGGGGCACTAGTGGTCGCAGCCAATCCGAAATCGCCGCCGTTGAACCGACCACGGTTTCCAAGCGCTTCGCCAGCCGAGATGTCAGCACACAATCCGCCCATTTCAAGCGATCGGAATCGTAGAGCGGCGACAACAATTCCAGAGCACAGCGGGCGGCTCCGTTTCCAGAGACCAGCTCCGTGGCTTTTACAGCGATTTCCTTGCCCGCGGATTCGTCCAGCAACTCATGGACGGATCGAATCAGTGCATCGGCATCGTCCACCGATTCGATTTTTCGACAGGCCCCATGTTGGGCTGCGTTTGAGATCCTCGCACCTTGGTCGTCCGCGATTTTGGATTGGGCAAAGAAAGCGGTGGGGACTCCGGCGAGCAACAGTTCATGAAATGTGTTGTAACCCGCGGCGCAAATGGCTGCGTCGACGCCTCCGAAATACTGACCGACTCCCGGTCCGGTAAACCACGTCAGGTTGGGCGCCGAGATTCTTTTCCCGCGATAGAGCGGTCCGGCACCGACGAGCAAATGAACATTCGGGATCCCTGAAACCGCCGCAATGATCGAACGCAATTGGTCTTCAACGCCCGGGTCACCGCCGCCACCGGCGCTGACGTAAACCAGCCGATCGGTCGGGGCGATCCCCAACTGCTCCCGCACGACATCCCGCGGCAGAAAGTCATCGCGGTCGTATTGAAGCACTTCACCGCTGCAGCGAATTTTCTGATTCCCGATTTGCTCCGCTGGGCAACTCTGCTCCGAATGAGGGGCCACGACCACATCGTACATGCTGGCCGCCGAACGAAACGTTGCTCGGGCAGCGTATTCTGGCTTCACGGCTCTGTAGATGAAACTCTTTTTAAACGGACCGTCCAGCATCTGAAACAGTTCGTCGAAACTACCGGAGGGAAACGTATCAACGACCAGCAGATCAGGAGAGAAAACACCCAAGGTGTTCCAGACGAAGTGTTTGGCAAGCCGACGGTATTCTAGTTTGTTCAGCAACGTTTTCTTAGCAACGGTTTTGCTGGGGATTTTGAAGGCCGCGATGTCGGCATCGGCCAGCACATCACTGGCATCGCTGGAGGTGAGGAAGATGATTTCCGCAGGCCGGCCTTCGAGCACCGCCACGTAGCGACGCATCCATTTCGCGACCGACAGCAGGCGGGTCACGTGGCCTAAGCCAGCGCCGTTGATGGCATAGCAGACGATTCTTTTTTGACGACTCATCGTGTTTGAGCAAGTCCTTGGAAAGGGGCGTGGCGTGAATGTTGGTAGGCGCGCCATGCGGTCCGGTTAAACCCGGTCAAACACTTGCTCCTGAATTTTGTATTGTTGGAAGTACCTGTTGTTTTGTCAGTATGACATTGATTGGATTTTTTGATGGAGCTTTTATTGGAGCCATCACGGGAGCTTTCATTCTGCGGTAACTCAGTACCGGTAGACACCGGCGGAAAGTTGATAATCCGCTTTGGAGGAACCCATGTCAAGCAA
>CAZDZX010000057.1:0-1334 GCA_964510005.1 uncultured Pirellulaceae bacterium | reverse complement strand
AACAGCTTCACGAACAGCTTCGCGAAGCCGAGATCGAGCGAGAGATAGAATCCCGTTGCGGGACTTGCCAGAACAGCATCGGTTTTTTTGATGCGCTGATTTGTAGAACAATTGTCTCAACTGATGAAACCTACGTAGATTCGATTTGCAATCGAATTGCCGGATACGGCGCCAGTAGTAAAAGGCTGAAACGCAGAGGCTCGGAGAGCGCAGTGTTTCTGTACTGGCATTTCCTCTGCGCGCCTCCGCGTTTCAAAACTCTTTTGATCAACGTTGACAAAGTAAAAACAGCATGTCGAAAGTGGCACTTTCAACGCCAAGTCCCGTTTCCACCTTCGTCACGGAAGTACCGCTCAGAATTAAGCGCACTCAATCAGTCCGCGGAGCCGTTCAATATCCTTTCTTCTTAAGAATCGACCTGCTGCCGCTGCGAAGTTGCAAAATCACTTAACCGATCTAACGGGCTTATCAGACTATTTGACATCGCCTCAATCACATGCAGATAAATCTCTGTCGTCTTCAGCGAAGCATGACCCAGCAATCGCTGCAAGGTTCGAAGGTCACATCCCTGCAGCAACATGTGCGTCGCAAAACTATGCCGCCACGTGTGAGGCACAATCTCTTTTGACATCTCCAAACGAACCTTAGCTGCTTTCATCGCAGGAGCATAATAGTCACGTTTGAGATGGTGGCGACGCACAACATTTGCACGCGGATCCTTTGACAGCTTCATCGCCGGAAACAACCAAAACCATCCCCAAGACTTGCCCCACGCGGGTGCCTTTTTATCAATGGCAGTCGGCATCCAAACTCCCGGCACATCATCCCGCCGGTCACAGTCATAGACGTGCCGAATCTCATCCAGGCGACTCTGCAACTTCTTCTTGATCGACCGTGGCATCATCAACAAACGATTCTTGTTCCCCTTGGAATCATTGATCTGAATCGTATTGCTCGCAAAATCAAGATCCTTAACACGAATCCTCAAGCAATCTGAGATACGCAAACCGCAGCCGTACATGATCTGAGACTGAAGACTCCTCAAACCATGGAATTGGCCAAGCATCGCCTCCGTCTCATCAAATGTCATCACAACTGGCAACTTTCGTGCCTTCGTGGAAAGCTGGAAGCGAACCAGTCCAATGTCCAATTCAAGCACCTGTTCAAACAGAAACTTCAGTGCCGCCAGCGCAACGCGCTGAGTGTCTGGGGCAAGACACTTGTCGGCGGCAAGATGGGTAAGGAAATTTTCAACGTCGCGCTTGCCCAGTTCCCTAGGATGACGGTACTCGCCATGCTCATCTTTGATAAAGGCTAAAAACTTGTGGTAGTTC
>CAZDZX010000056.1:0-18249 GCA_964510005.1 uncultured Pirellulaceae bacterium | reverse complement strand
ATTGAATGAGGCAGAGACTGTGATGCCGCCACAGGGTCCGTTATTTTCTCAAACGTTCTGTTTTCCACATTTTATGGGTATTTGTTTCTCGCGTCGGTAGGAAACAGAGATCTTCAGCTGGTTTACCTGAACAACTTTTGAAGCGGCGTCGCTTTGCATTCGATCCGGCTGACATTAGATTGATGCCCGTCCTACGTTTGTTAACTGAGCCATCGATGTCACCTCCTGCCGCGCCTTCCCAAAGCGATTCTAGTTCGCTGATTGGCAGATTCTTTGGCGTCTTTCGCTATAGCAAAGAAGCCCTGTCGCTCGTTTGGACCACAGATAAACGGCTGACCCTGTTGCTGGCTGGGCTGACGATTTTTGCCGGCGTGCTTCCCGGGGCGATTGCCTACATCGGGAAACTGATTGTCGATGCCGTCGTGCTTGCCGTGGAAACGGATCTGCCTGCCGATCGCTGGATGGTGCTCAAGTGGATTGGCCTGGAGGCGGTGTTGATCATCCTGATGGCTGCGGCTCAGCGAGGATTGATGATTTCTAACGCGTTGCTGCGGGCGCTGTTGGGTCAGCGGGTGAACGTGATGATTCTGGAGAAGGCCCAAACGCTGGAGCTGTCGCATTTCGAGGACTCGGAATTCTACGACAAAATGACTCGGGCTCGCCGCGAAGCATCGTCGCGTCCGCTAAGCCTCGTGAAGCGGACCTTCGGGCTGGTGCAAAATGCCATCACGCTGCTGACTTATGGCTGGTTGTTGATTCAGTTTTCTTGGCTGGCGGTGGTGGGTCTGTTGGTCGCGGCCCTGCCTGCTTTTTTCGTGGAGACGTATTTCTCGGGAGCGGCCTTTCGGCTGTTTCGTTGGCAGGTCCCCGAGACGCGGAAACGAAATTACCTTGAGTGGTTGCTGGCCCGTGAGGACTTTGTCAAAGAAGGCAAACTGTTTGGAACCGGCGAGCTATTTCTGGGGCGCTATCGGGAGATCTTTGAAACGCTGTATGCGGAAGACCGAGCCCTCACGTTGAAACGTGGCTTGTGGGGTTTCTTGTTGGGGGTGCTTAGTAGCATTGCTTTTTATGGCGCGTATGGCTGGATCGGTTGGTCGGCAGCGATGGGTTGGATCACGCTGGGCGGGATGACGATGTATCTGCTGATCTTCAAACAAGGTCAGTCCTCGATCGCGGCCAGCCTAACCGCGATTGGCAAAATGTACGAAGACAATCTTTATCTTTCGAACCTGTATGAGTTTCTGGAGGAGGAAATCGAGACACAGGATGGTTCGGCTGATTCAGGTTTGACGCCGGGCGATGGGGTCCGCTTTGAGCACGTCTCGTTTACTTATCCGGGTCAGACCACTCCAGCGCTGGATGACGTCAGCCTCCATCTTCGGCCGGGCCAAAAACTGGCTCTGGTCGGAGAGAACGGATCCGGGAAAACTACGCTGATCAAATTGCTGACCCGGCTGTACGTTCCTAGTTCCGGTCGCGTGTTGCTGGACGGGCGGGATTTGCGGGAGTGGCAGTTGGATGCCCTTCGTCAACGCATCGGGGTGATATTTCAGGACTTCGTTCGCTACCAGCTGAAGGTCGGCGAAAATATTGGCGTGGGTGATGTGGCCAATGTCGATGCACCGGATCAACAACAGGCTGCCGCCGAAAAAGGAATGGCTCATCCGTTTATTGATGAGATGGAAAAAGGCTATGACACCCAGTTGGGGAGGTGGTTTAAAGACGGCCGTGAGCTATCGGGCGGTCAGTGGCAAAAAATCGCGCTGTCGCGGGCGTTTATGAGAAAGCAAGCAGACATTTTAGTGCTCGATGAGCCCACATCGGCGATGGATGCGGAGGCTGAAGCCCGTATTTTTGACCACTTTCGTGAGGTGACTCATAAGCAAATGGCTATTTTGATTTCCCATCGGTTTTCAACGGTCCGAATGGCCGACCAAATCGTCGTTTTGACCCACGGAAAGATTAGTGAACGGGGATCTCACGAGGAATTGATGCAACAAAATGGCCGCTATGCTCATTTGTTCGCAATCCAAGCAAAGGGCTATCAATGACCACAGAAGAAATTAGAATAGATCGCCTTCTTATGTGAATTGCGGTCGAGCACCCAATTCAATTCTGCTGCTGACCAAAAGCGGCATCATTCATCTAAATGTTTGGAAACTTATGACGACCAATCCCGTAGCCGAAGGCCACTACCGCATTCGTAAGGCAGGTGCCAAGAGTGACATCGCAAAGGCGATTTCCAACGGCAAGAAATGCCATTACGTTCAAATCGGAGTTGACTTGACGCCTTTTGACAATATTGAAGATGCGATGGAATTCGTTGCTGGCAAAGATCTGGTTGCTGATTCTATTTCGTTGGATTTTGGTGTTAAGCCTGCCGAGCCTGAAGAGAGCGAAGACGCTGAAGCCGATGATAGCGAAGCCACGGCTTAGTTCGCCTCGATCGATTTAGGTTGGCTTTTCATTCCCGCATCTCGCCTCTGGCTTAAAGAGAGCGAACAGAGCTTATCAAAAAGCGCGAAAATCGCCGAACGCTCCCGCAACGTTGGGAGCGTACAAGGCGGTATCACCAATGGTGTGGGTCTTGCCTCTGCGGCAGATGTGCCTCGGAGTGCCTTCAGTCACTTTCGTGATTTCACTCAAAGCGGAGCGGATGGCCGTTTGGTGATTTGTGCTGTCATCTCAGATCAACGGTCTGGGCAGTTCGAAGGCTCGTGGGGTCAGACTGTAAGCAGGTGTCATTCGGGTGAATGACGCCTTTTTTTGTGCTTTCGAACTTGATGGATCAAGGTTATCGCCGCGAGTGTCTTGGAAAGATTCGACCAAGCTTTTTCCAAGTCGCCAACCTGATATTTGGAAGAAGGACAAGTCGAAATTTCCGACCGCGACTCAGTTCCATTTGGACCTGTGGGTTGAAGCTAATAATTAGCCATTCATTCCGTCAAAATCTTCACGGAGGCTTCCTAAAGCGACTATGCGCGGTTTTTTTGTACTAAGATTTAGTCGATGGGTGATTCCGCAAGGAATCGAGAACGAAAGAATTTTGAACGGGCCAATGATCAAACCGTCTTCGAAAACTAAAGGCTTTTTACGATCACTCCCGGTCGGAGCGATCTTCTTAGTGGTCTTGTTGTTGGGCTGCTCGCCGCAGAGTGAGCAGAACGGGCAAGCCCTCCCTAATTCGAGCGGGTCGTCCTCGCCAGATCTGACGCAGCAGGCTGAAGAAAACGGCGTTTCTGAGAGAACGTTTCAAGTTAAATTTGATGAACTTGTTGAAGAGTTTGACCCCTTGGTCAAGCAATGGACCAAGGACTATCGACGAGCCAATCGGGCGGAACGAGAGGAGTTGTTGAAGGTCAAGCCCGCGAAAATCTATGGTGACAAACTCTTCGGTCTTTATGAGGACCATGCGGGCCAAGACGCTGCTCGCGCTGCTCTAGAAAAAGCCATCACGCTTGGCCTGCCAGCGATCAAAACGAAAGCGGCCGAGAAGATGTTGAAACTGGCCGCCGATCAGAAGCCAGAAATCGCAGAGCAAACCTACGCGTTGATTGCTCGCCGTGGTTGGGGCAAAATGAAAACTAAGTCGATTCGTATTTTGGCCGACATTGCCAAAACATCGACCGACGACGATGTTGCGATTCGCCACCTGCAGCATGCACTGATCGCCAAGGGCAGGGCGGAGGCAGGCATTGTGGCGGAACTGGGTGAGTTTTTCTGGAACAAGATCGCTGACGATCTCAAATCGGATACCGCCGCAAGAATCTTGATCTTGCTGGGGCAGCATGGCGCTGGCGAGATTCGGGAAAACGCTTTCGCAGCGTTGCTGGAACACCACCCAAGTAGCGACCAGTTGTCTGTGTTTTTGGCGAACGTTCCGCATCGGCCAAGCGCCGTTACTGAGCAAGTTCTTGAAGCGCTGTGCCAAAGCAAGGACGGAGCCAAACGAATGCGGGCCGCCGTGGAACTTTCGAAATACTATCGCCGGCGTGCGAGCTACCGAGGATTTTACGGCCCCCAAAATAAAGAGGAAGCGATCAAAAAGATCGGGCGACCGCTGTTCGAATATTTGATACGTCCCAACGACCCCGGCGAGACGAAGGCGCTGAGAAAAGTTCTGTTTTCGGACTTCGAAGGCGACAGCGATTTCATCGCCGAAGTCAAAGAGCAGCGATACATCGTCGACAATTTTTCGATCGGATCCCAAGCGATCGAGACCGTGGGAAAGGACCTCGACGGTGTTGAGTTTCGCTTGAGCGACTACAGGGGTAAGGTCGTTTTGTTGGATTTCTGGGGTGACTGGTGAATTCCGTGCCGGAAGTTCTTTCCACACGAGCGGTCGCTCGTAAGACTGTTGGACGGTAAGCCGTTTGCAATTGTCGGCGTCAACAGCGATGACGAAATCGAAACCGCCCTCACAGCCTGTCGCAAGAAGGATCTGAGATGGCGGAGCTTTGTTAACGAACAAGGCAAATCGGCGAAATCAATATCGGCTCAATGGCGAGTCACGAAATGGCCTTCGACATTTTTGATCGACGGAAAAGGCGTCATTCGCTATTTTGACTTGCGCGGCGAGGCATTGGATTCAGCGATTGAAGTTTTGCTGGCTGAGTTGGGCGAAGAGGTCGAAATTGCGGGCGTCGACCATGATGCCGAAGACGAAAAAGCAATGCGGGAATTCGAGAAAGCTGCAGGCGCAGAGAACAGTTCCATTGGCGAGTAGTCTTGTTTCGTGCGGACCGCGGAGCGTCCCATTCACAATTGCCAATGTGGGGTGGACGCTCCGCGGCCAGCCGTTTTTCACAGATTCCCCTGCTAGGGCCGTCTAGGGCATACCCACGTTTTGTTTTGAGGGTATCTTTTCCGATTCCCAAACTTGTGTTCTGCCCTGAATCATCGACTCTATGACCATCCAACTGATCGTGACCCACCCCGGTGGTGCTCACAAAGACGACTTTCTCGCTTGTAGCTTGCTGGCTCATCTCCATGGCGCTCCGATCCAACGGCGAGAACCCAACGACGACGATCTGGCAGATGCGGCGACCTGCGTGGTGGATGTCGGCGGCGTTCATGATGCTCAGCTGAACAATTTCGATCATCATCAATTCCCACGCGATGCTCCGCCGGTTTGCGCCCTGTCGTTGGTGCTGCAGAATCTGGGTCTGTACGAGGACGCGCTGTCGTTTTGCGCGTGGTTGCGGCCCGCAGAGTGGTTGGACACGCGTGGCCCCATCGAAGCCGCCAAACTAATGGGAATTCCTCGAACGGCATTGAACGATTTGAATTCACCGATTGATGTTACGCTGTTGAATCGGTTCGCGAAACAAACGGAACTTGTGCCCGACCATCCGATCTATCAGGTGATGTGCATGGTGGGTGAGGATATCGTGAATTATGTTCGCTCCTTGCGGCAGCGGTTAGACTTTCTGAATCAACATTGCCAATGGTGGACAATTGAAACCGATGGCGATCCAGTTCAGGCTTTGTTTCTGGAGCAGAGTGACGTGATCGCGGCCGACCCCTCGTTTGGACTCTATGCCTTTATCGCGGAAGAAGAAAAGGAAGATCACGTCCACGCTTTAGTGTATCCAGATCGACGCGGTAGCGGTTATGGATTGACGCGATACGAAGATTGTCCGCGTTTGAATTTCTCTCGAATTGAAAATCAAGACGACGTTCGTTTCGCCCACAAACGTGGCTTTGTGGCGAAAGTCGACGCCACCGATCCTGAACGTCTCAAGGAATTACTGAGCGACGCGGTCGTGCCTCTCGGGGGCGAACAATGAATGCTGAAGGTCTTTACCGAAACAACATTAAATCCGCGGACAGCGTCACGTTCGTCGCTTCAATCGAAGCCATCCGGCTTTGCTCAGAGTGACGGCCTGCGCGATAGGTCATCGCCAGGGCATCGGCGATTTCTTCGGAGCCGATTTCGATTTGCGTTCGCCACTGATTTTGCTCCACGCAGGCAAGGCCACCGTCTTTCATTTCTTCGATGATCGCACTCACCCGACTGCGGCGCTTGCCTTCTTTTTGCACCCGCTCACGAAGCTCTATCAAATCGTCTTCGCCGGGAACCGCCACGATGCAACAACCATCGGGGCTCAACACGCGGCGGATTTCTGCCACCGGTCGCCGTCCGAATAGTGACATCACGCAGTCCACGGTCCCGTCGACGACCGGCAATCCCCGGTCGGCGTTGGCCAGCACCCAAGTGGCGTCGGGCCAGCGTCGGGCAGCCAGTTTGATGGCCGGTTTGGAAAGATCAATGCCGCAGAAGTTGGTGGCTTGATCTGAAAACAGCGACGGACCAAAGTAACCGTCTCCGCAGCCTAAATCCAAAACTCGCATCTGTGAACCCAAATCAGGAATCCACGTTTGCAGCGCCGTGATCAAACCCGTCGCATGTCCGCGGTCCAGCCAACGATGTCGCGCCAGCACGGCGTCGCGATTGTCGCCCGGGTTGGCCGACTTTTTGTCTTGGGGCTGGGTTAGGTTCCAGTACCCTTCCTTGGCTTGATCGAAATGATGATTTGCATCACAGCTAAGCCCGTTGACGCAGTGGACCAACGTGTTGCTGCAGTTTCGGACGGTACAACGTAATTTAAGCATGTCCGAATAGGTTTTCAGAGAAGGAAGTTAGAAAGGTGCCAGTCAATCAGCCGGTCGCTACTCGGACCACGATCTGAGACGTTCGAGGTAGCGCTGCATGTCGGCCGGCCAGCTGGTCTGAAACTGCATTTGTTTTTCAGAGGTCGGATGTTGGAAACGCAGATCGGCCGCGTGCAAAGCCATCCGACGAATCTTGCTTTCGTCGACAACGGGCGGTTTTTCAAACGGGCCGCGATATTTGATATCACCACAGATCGGATGGCCCAGTTCGGCCAAGTGGATGCGAATCTGGTTGGTACGGCCAGTTTCCAATTGGCACTCCAGTTCACTGTAGCCACCAATTTTCTGCAAGGTCCGAAAATGCGTGACAGCTTGTTCGCCAATCGTGGTGTCGGTCGTGCTACCTCGCAAACCATCGCCTCGGTCACGAATGAACTGCGAGGTTACGGTTTGATCCTTGATCGCACCGGGGATCAGGGCAAAGTATTTTCGAACCGCGTCGTGTTGGGCAAACTGCTGAATGATTTTGGATTGGGCTTCTTTGTTGCGGGCAAACACCAGCAAGCCGCTGGAATCGCGATCAATCCGATGGACTGAAAACAATCGCGGCAGTTTTAGGCTGTTCTGTTCGGAGTTCCTTTTTTCGGCAGCGTGTTTTCCGATGAGCCGTGGCACACATTCGTCGAGCGTAGGTTGCAGGTTCTTGCGGGCCCACGACCAGCCCAGATCGGGTTTGCGCCGCAGCGTCACCATGCCGGATGGTTTTTCGACGACAACCAAATCGTTGTCGACGTAGCGGACGTTGACATCTTCGTCGGTTGGCGGCGGGGGCAGCGGATGATCAAAAATGGTGATCACTTCGCCTTGGCTCAACTGCCGGCCTTCGTCGACGCAGAGCACTCCACCGATGGTGACCCGTCGCGCGCGTAGAATTTTTTTGACGGCCGACCAAGACGGGGCATCGGGCAGATGTTGGCGCATGGCGGCCAGCACCATGGGCTTGTCTTCGGAAATTGTGAAAGTGTGGATCGGCTGCATGGATCGTTCAGCAGTGGAGTCGTAAGAGGTGAAAATAGGGCCGGCAAGGCGTTAGTCTAATAGCAGTTAGCTTAGATTGAAGCCACGAACTTTAGATTGTAGCCACGAAGTGGCGCGTCCCAAGCCCCGTCAGGGCGACAGCCATTGGCTTTGGCTGCCTTTGCGAATTACAACGCGCTGGATTACAGGCCGGCAGCGCTGGCAGCCTATGCCACCTTTTGTGCGCTGAAATCTACACGGGCGGCTCCTGTGGCTGTCCAGAGTTTTTAGAAACAGTCCAGCCAGCCAACTATTCAAGCAGCTGCGATTTTCGATTCGCAATTTGAGTTTTAAGCACGACGGCGGTTGATGTCCTTGCCACGTCCTCGATCGTCAGGATCCGTTCGAGGACATCCATCAATTGCTCATTCGTTCTGGCCGCCACAAGGCACATCAAATCACCTTGCGCCGCCACCGAATGCACTTCCAGAACCTCAGGCATGGCGTCCAGCGGACCCACCACCGATTCGATCTGTCCCTGTTTGACTTCGACGGTGACAAAGGCCCGCACGCGGTAGCCCAACGCATCCAGATTCAGCTGCGGATAAAACCCTTCGATCACACCGGCGGCAATCAAACGGTCTAAACGACTTTGAATCGTTCCCCTCGCGACATCCAGTCGTCGGGATAATTCGAGGACGCCGATCCTCGCGTCAGTGCAAAGCTCGCGGATCAAGGCCGCATCCAGATCGTCTAAGGAGTGATCAATTTGTTCTTTCATGATCCCGAATCTAACCGAAATGTGTGCAGTTTGTCCAATTCTAAAACCAAACATTGAACAGGATTGCAATGAATGATACATTCGGTTGTGCGTTTTGACAATTATTTCAATGGAGCCTCTGGCATGTCAACTGATTCCGCCCCGATGAACCTAGACAACAAGAAGAACCCCTTGGGTGTCCGGGTGATTGATCACGTTGAGTTCTACGTGGATGACGTGGAAAAATGGGCTCAATATCACGTCGACATTCTGGGTCTCTGTCGCCGCGCCGAAGGGGACGTCACCACGGGACTCAAAGGTCGCAAGGCGATCGTTGTGGGCCAAGGCCGAGTGAACTTTCTATTTGCCGAGCCGATGGGTGACGGTCCCGAAGCCGACGAAATTCGCAGCTATCTGGACAAGCATGGCTGTGGAGTTCGCGACATTGCCTTTCGAGTCGACGATGTCGAAGCCGCCCTTGCGCATGCCAAATCCTGTGGCTGTGAAATCGTGCGAGAATTGGACAAAGAAGAATTCTTCACCGCGGGAACCATCAAAGCCTACGGCGATACGGTGCACACCTTCATCTGCCGCGACAAGCAAGGGAATTTCGCACCCGGTTACCAAAACTGTGCCGGTGGCATCGAATTCAGCAACATTCACATCATGATGATTGACCACATCGTGGCCAATGTCGAAAACATGGACGAATGGGTGGACTTTTATGCTCGTGTGTTTGGCTTTGATGAAACCGCCCACTTCGATATCAACACCGGTCGCAGTGCTCTGATGAGCAAAGTTGTCGGTGACACCGACGGTTACATCCGCCTGCCGATCAATGAGCCTTCCAGTGAGAACTCGCAGATCCAAGAGTTCTTGAACGAATTCAATGGACCCGGGGTTCAACATATCGCCTTGCTAACTTCAGACATTCTGACGACCGTTGGCGAGATGAGAAAATCTGGGGTCGAGTTTTTGAACGTTCCCGACACCTACTACGAAGCCATGCCGGCACGCGTTGGGGAGATCAAGGAAGATCATGAAGAAGTTAAGCGTTTGCGAGTGCTGGTCGATCGAGATCGAGAGGACGGTTACCTGTTGCAGTTGTTCTCTCAGCCGATTTTCAATCGCCCGACTCTGTTTTATGAAATGATCCAGCGCCACGGCAATTCCGTCGGGTTCGGCGAAGGTAACTTTCAGGCACTGTTCGAGGCGATTGAACGCGAGCAGGCCAAACGAGGGTCGCTGTAGTCAATTGGATCGCGAATGAGGTCAGCGGCCAGAAAAATGCTTAGCGTTTCATCGCTTTGAAGCGTGGGCGAGCCGCCAACCCCCTTGTTGGGGTGGTTTTGCGGTCCGTTTGGTTTGCGAATTTTAAGTATCGCAGGTTACTCCGTCACCATTGAGGCGGGTATTGGGGCACTCACTCTTACGAGTTGTGTCGGTCATTCGAATCCTTTGGTCCCCCAACAAAACCATGTCACTGTATCAACTTCCAATTGAAAACAGCAGCTCCACGATCACGATCGGTTCGTTTCGGGATTTCTACACCTTTGAACAGCACGTCAGCACCTGCCGTGCCAAGCGAGGGTTGGAGATGGTGCCGGAGTGGTATCAGCAACCGGTGTTTTATTTTTCCAATGCCGCCTCGATCGTGGGCGACGGAGCAAAAATTTCGGCGCCGGCTGGCTGTCAGGAGTTGGATTACGAGTTGGAGATCGGCGTCGTCATTTCCAAAGAAGGTCGCAACATCCCGGCCCATCGAGCTTGGGATTACGTTGCCGGGTTCACCATCGTGAATGACTTCAGTGCCCGAGACCTGCAGCGTCAAGAGATGAAGGTCGGACTGGGTCCCTCCAAAGGCAAGGACTTTGCGACGGCGATTGGTCCGTCGCTGGTTCCACTAGGAAAGTTGAGAAATCGAATCGACGATCGGCAACAGATTGATATGGAAATGTCGGCACGTATCAACGATATGGTGTTCAGTTTGGGAAATGCCAATACGATGTATTTCTCGTGGCCACAGATCATTGCCCATGCTTCCAAGGACGCGACGCTCCTGCCCGGCGATTTGCTGGGAAGCGGCACCGTTGGCACCGGTTGCATTTTAGAGCTGGGGCCTGAAACTACAGGTGGATGGCTCAAGCCGGGCGATGTCGTCGAATTGTCGATCAAGGGCCTTGGCACGCTACGCAATAAAATTACTGAACCAAATTCATCATAGGGAAAACCGGATGCACCTTTACAAGAAAATGGGTTTGGTCCCTGCCAAACGGCACATCAAAAATAAACGCGATGTGTCTGAAAGTCATCTGGGTGAAGGCATCTACTACGAACACGTGTTGACCACCGAAGGTTTCGATCGGGCCTATTCGATCGTGTACCATCTGCGTCCACCGACACGGATTTTAGAAACCGAATTGGTTCGAGAAACGCAACTCAAAGAAGCCACCGGTTTGCCGTTGCGTCCCCATCATTTCAAAACCGGCGACATGGCTCGCAGCGGAGACATGATCTCCGGCCGAATACCATTGATGTTCAACGACGATTTGGTTTCGTACCGGTGCCGCCCGGACAGCGCCCAATCGATGCTGTACCGCAACGCCGCGGCCGACGAAGTGATCTTCGTGCAGCAGGGAGCCGGTGTGGTGAACACGACTTACGGTACTCTGCCCTATCGCCGTGGTGACTATATCGTCATTCCGCGAACGACCACGTTTGAGATCATACCCGACGACCCGACGGCAGAGGACTATTTGATTTTGGAGTGCAATGCTCCGGTTCGAATTCCGCGTCAGTATCTCAACCCCGACGGCCAATTGATGCTGGGGGCGCCTTACTATGAGCGAGACTTGCATGGCCCCGAGACCCTGAATCCCGTTGACCTCAATGAGCCAACACCGGTGCTGGTGAAGGAACGCCAACGGCTTACAAAGATCACACTGGCCAACCATCCCTTGGATGTTGCCGGTTGGGATGGGTGTCTGTATCCGTACACGTTCAATGCTTGGGATTTTGAGCCGCTGACAGGCACCGTGCACTTGCCGCCGCCCTATCAGCAGACGTTCGAGTGTGAGGGGTTTGTGATTTGCACTTTCGCTCCCCGACAGTTGGATAATCATCCCGAAGCCATCAAGGTGCCTTACGCACACTCCAATACGCAAGCCGACGAAGTATTGTTTTACGTCGAAGGCCAGTTCGGATCTCGCAAGGGAGTGGGCGCATGTTCGCTGTCACTGCACCCCGGCGGCGTTCCCCATGGTCCTCATCCGGGCACCATTGTGGCCAGCGACAAAGCCGAACGGACCGAAGAAATGGCGGTCATGTTTGATACCGATCGGCCGTTGAAGATTACCGAACAAGCGATGTCCATGGATGATCCCGATTATCCAATGAGCTGGTTGGATGAACCGACCGCTTAGTTTCAACTAACCCCACGACAGGAAGTTTAATGCAATTCAATCCGTCTGAAATGCAGATCCGCGAAGTTTATACACTGATGGTTCAGCTTATCACTCCGCGTCCGATCGCGTGGGTGTCGAGTATTTCCAATAGTGGAGTCACCAACCTCGCGCCCTATAGTTTCTTTAACGGTGTCGGCGCCAATCCGCCATCGATTTTGTTTTGTCCGGTCAATCGCCGCGACGGCAGCAAAAAGGACTCCTTGATCAATGTGCTGGAAACTGGCGAGTTCGTGGTGAACATGGTTTCGTTTGAGAACGCCTCGTTGATGAACGAGACTTCTGCGGATTTCGCTCCCGAAGAAAGCGAGTTCGATGCACTGAATATTGAGACTGTGCCTTCAGTGATCGTGAAGCCGCCGCGCGTTGCGAATTCGCTGGCTCATTTCGAGTGCAAATTGCTGAAACACATCGAGCTTTCCCAAGGTCCCGCGGGATCCAATATCGTTGTCGGCGAAATCGTGATGATGCACGTTGACGATTCGGTCGTTCAGGATGGGGGTGTCGACATCGCGACCCTCGATCAAGTCGGCCGACTGGGCGGCAAATCGTACTCGCGAACCACCGACAATTTTGAGCTGGATCGTCCCCAAAATCCGCCCAAAAACTAAACATCGACTCTTTACCGCAAGGCTGGGCAATGTCTGATTCACTGGACCTGATCCGCGATTGGCATCAACAGTTGGATTCCGGCCAGCTCACAGAGCTGGCGATCACCGATCGAGTCGTGGCTTTTGATTCTCATTTCGCGAACTGGAATCAGGTCGCAGAGTGTCCTGTTCCTGTCTGGTTTCCCCGTGATGTAACAGACACGAACCTCCACCGGTTTATGCAGTCGGTGGGGATGGATCAGTTCGATGATTTGAAAAAATGGTGGCAGAGCGATCCGGATCTGTTTTGGAGTCGCGTCATTGGGGAATTGAACATCCGGTTTAAGGCTCCGCCTGAATTCACCGTCAAGTACGACGACCCACGAGATCCTCAATGGCTTCCCGGCAGTCAGTTGAACATCGTCGATAGTTGTTTCAACGCGGACGCCAGCGCGGTTGCAATTCGCTACCAGCAGCCCGGCGAACCGATGCAGGAGATGAGCTACGGCGAGTTGCAACGACAAGTCCACGCGGCAGCCATGCAGTTGCAGCAAAACGGATTTGTGCCAGGGGACGCGATCGCGATGGTGCTGCCAATGCATGTCGAAGCGGTGATTGCTTATTTGGCCATTGTGCTGACCGGTTGCAGTGTGGTTTCGATTGCAGATTCGTTTGCCGCTGGCGAGATTGCGAAGCGAATTCGGATCGCCGGCGCCAAAGCCGTGGTCTTTTGCGAATCATGGCAGCGGTTGGGGAAAAAGATCGTGTTGGGAGATCGCATTCGCGACGCCATCGCGCAGTCAGAAATGGAGAGCGTCGCGGCGATTGATGTGGCCACGTTGCTGGCTGAATCAACCGAAGCGGAATTCACGCCTCAGGCTTTTCCGCCCGATCACATCATCAACATTCTTTTCTCTTCGGGAACGACGGGCGACCCCAAAGCGATTCCGTGGACCCAGACCACGCCGATCAAATGCGCGGCCGACGGTTTGCTCCATCATGACATTCGATCGGGGGATGTCGTTGTGTGGCCAACGAATACCGGTTGGATGATGGGGCCATGGTTGATCTTTGCTTCGCTGATCAACGGCGCCACGATTGGTTTGTTTGGTGGTTCTCCTTCGGGGCGACCGTTTGGGACCTTTGTTCAAGACGTTGGCACAACGATGTTGGGCGTGGTGCCGGCGTTGGTTCGCAGTTGGCGACAATCGGGCGGCATGGAAGGTTTGGACTGGTCGTCGATTCGTTGTTTCAGTTCGACTGGAGAAGCGTCCAATGAGAACGATATGAAATGGCTGTCGGCGTCTGCCGGTTTCAAGCCCATCATTGAGTACTGCGGCGGCACTGAAATTGGAGGTGGCTACATCAGCAGCACGATGCTGCAGCCCAACATTCCGGCGGCGTTTTCAACAGAGGCGATTGGGAGCCGATGCGTGATTCTGGACGACGACGGAGTCGCAGCCGACGAAGGCGAGCTTTATCTGGTTCCTCCATCGATCGGGTTATCGACGAAACTGCTTAACCGCGATCACTTCGAAACTTACTATGCGAACGTTCCGGAGAACGATTTGCCGTTGCGCCGCCACGGAGATCGGTTTGTGCGTTTTCGCAACGGCTATTTTCGTGCCGGAGGAAGAACGGACGACACGATGAATCCGGGGGGGATCAAAATTGGTTCCTCAGAGATCGAATCGGTGATCAATGTGGAACATTCGATCGCCGAATCGGCGGTAATCGCGGTGACCGTGGATGCCCAAGGTGAATCTTGCCCCGATCGTCTGATTCTGTTTGCGGTCCTTGCAGAGGGGGATCACCCCAGAACCAGCGAGACTTCTTTAAAGCGGCGTTTGAATCAGCAAATCAAAAAGGAAATCAATCCTCTGATCCGCATTTCGGAAGTTCATTTTCGCGATAGCCTGCCACGAACGGCGTCCAATAAAATCATGCGGCGGAAACTGCGACGCGAATTCTTGGAAGGCTGACCTACTATCCTTTGAGCACTGCTTTCGATGCTACCATGCTGGCTATGGGGTGTTTGCAAGGCGCCGTCGATAATTTTCCGATGAGGTGAGGCAGAGATTGTTAGGGTGTTGGCATGCTCACGCGAGCGTGAAGCATGGCACCCGTTTTTAACTCGACTCCGCCTATCCATGACGCTTCGGTGACAGTGAATCACTGTCGGCAGTCGCCCAGTGAATCATCCCGCATTGCCGCGATGACTCTGGGCGGGATGAGCTGAAACCCTGCCCGTTTGTTTACTTGCGGTCTTTGCGGTCTTTGAAATGCAGCAGCTCAGTTTCGTGGACTCGATCCAGTCGAGGGAACTGCCAGCCGCTGATCCAGTAAGTCGGACCGATTTGAGTACTCCAAAGGCACTCGGCGGTCACTTCGCTGCGCTCATTTTTGGCGCTTTGGATGAATTCAAGTAGGCAATACTCTGACTTCTTGAGGGGGCCATTGGTAATCAAGCAAACACCGCCAGAAGAAATGTTCCGCGAGAATCCATGAACTTTTCGCCGAACGTTCTTTTGATAAACCACCACAGGAAGAGCCAATCGCCTGCGATCGATACGGCGATGATCAATGCCCAGCCGAACTTCTTCGTCTTCGACTTTTTGGAGGTCGATGGAAGCTTTATCAAGCTCCCAGCCGGAAACCCAGTAGCAATCGTTGAATGGCTTCGCCCAGCAGCAGGTCGCGAGCATGTGAGGTGTTTGGTAACGGAGGCCGCAAATCTTGAGACGAGTCTCATCGTGCTGATGAAAGGGTTGCGGAGCGATGATACAGATACCAGATTCTGATACGTCTTTCGAAAAGGCGGTGCAGATGGCTTCGCGACCGGCAGAAACCTGAACCGGAAGCACGGCATCCATCCGGTCTGATCCGCGTAGCTCATTATCGAATTGTTGCTCACCCTCTTCGATTTCCATTAAAATCCGTTGGATGACTGGGCTGGTGTAGCGGGTTAGGGTAGGCATAGTAGTTCCTTGGGAATGTCCTCTTCAAAACAGATCCATTTCTTTGACTCTTGAAACCTATGTCAAAAAAACCGTACATGTCGGGGAAATGAGAGCCAAATTGTCGTGAAGTTTTTCACGTATCGGGAAGATGTTGCCTTTTCGCAACACGCGCCCCACGTCTGAGGGTGTTTCCAGCCGTCAGCTAGATTACAGCGACGTCGAGAGCGTCGTCCAGCACCGGCCCCCACGCCTTCCAATTCAGCAATTGTTTTTCCTGAGCGAGGCTATGCAATTCGCCCAAATCCCAGTTTCGATCCAGATGCAATGCTCGGATTCGACTGGCCAGCTGTTTCGGGGTCGCCGGATAAGTGAAAAGCTTGGTCCGGTCGGGTTGCTGATCCAACTGCAGAATTTCCGGATAAGATTGCCGCTGCGGTAACAGCGGCCAGCATCCCGCAGCCATGGCTTCGGCCGCGCTGATTCCAAAGAACTCGTGGTTGGCTGTCGAAATGAAAACGTCGGCCTCAAACAGAGCACGCCAGTAGTCGTCTCTTGTTTCCTGATATCCCCAATAGTCGATTTCATCAGAGTATTTGTCCGCGATGATGCCGATCGATGCCGGTGTCCGATTGGAGGATTCGCCAATGACGCTTAACCGGAAAGGAACTTTTTGCTGGTGGAGCAGGTCGAGCGCTTTCAGCAGATCGGCAGGATTTTTGTCGTGCTCCCAGCGGGCCGCCCACAGCAAATGAAGTGGCGCCCCCGAGGCCACCCGTTGATTCCTTGCCGAAACGACCGCTTCGAAATCGAAATCGAATTCGGGCAGGCTCAATCCCGGTTGCCAGACTGAGGCCGATTCGGAGATCGCTGCCAGTTCTTGGGCGGGGTCAAACTCTGGCCAAACGGCTCCGCTTTTTTTCAGCCCCGCGACCAGCGTGGAAAGATTGAATCGCGAATTGAACCAGATCGAATCGGCGGCGATGGCGGAAACGAAATTGGTGAACAGAAAATGGTGATCGGGTTGTTTGGAGCCGCGATTGGGATAGGCGAATTGATTTTCGTGGAAATAGCAGATGACGGGCAAATTTCGGATCGGGCTGGCGATCGATTTAAGTTCGGCCAAATTCAGCATGTCAGTACAAAAGACGGCATCCCACTGAGCCCCTTGTTCGGCTCGGGTTTCGATGGATCGTGCTAGTTCGATTGCGGCGAAACGCATTCTCCATTTCCAATTGTCTCCAGACAGTCCGATGGTTTCCCAGTGGTGCCTGCTGTTGGCTGCCCAGCCATCGTTGAAATAGCGATGACTTCCCCCGTACCACGGTTGTAAAGAGAGGACTCTTAATTGACGGTGTTTTACTGCTTCCATTTCCACACCACGATAAACAGAATCGGGACCGCGATGGAGATGGCCAGTGCAAACGGAAAGAAAGAGTACTCCGCCGAGATCGCACCGAGCGCACAGAGCGCCGCGGCAACGCCCAGATTCGCTAGCAGAACTGGCGGCCAGAATTCGGCTAGGGGCAACTTACGAATGCCCATTAATAGAACACTGGCCTCGGCCACGATGGGCAGGCTGCGACAGGTCACTAGACAAAGCGCCGCTGAAGTACCCGACATCTTCTCCAACCGAGCCATGGTATCGGGATCGCCAAAGCGATGGACGGCTTTTCTTCCCAGTCCGGCGCCCAACCCGTATCCAATCGCGGCTGAAATATTCAAACCCATCCAGCAGAGAACGGTCCCCAAGGTTAACCCCAGTGATTTGCCGGCATAGGTGCAGACTGCGGAACTGGGGATCGGAAGCACGATATCGCTTGCCAAAGTCCCCAACACCAGCGCGGCGGCGACCGTTTTACCGTGTCCCGGTCCCAATAAGTGGTTTTCTATCCACGGCTCCAGCCAAACGCCGGCCACAATAAAGGGAATCGCTGAAACCAGTAGTATCAAGAACAGAAGTAGGATAAATCGAGACACTTTGCGAACAATACGGCAGGATAAGAGTAAGAGTCATTGAAACACCCATATCATAGCGGTGTTGGATAGGCTTGGTGAAAGCGATCTTTGTTGCTGGGCGGATCGATGCTGGGCGCTGGGTCACCGACTGGAATGAGCAGGAGAGTCTGTGTGATCCGCTCATTTTACCAAAACTGGCCTGTAGTGCGATGAAAACCGGGTCTTTAGATCAATCGTAAAATTAGGCAGGAACTTCCGGCGGCGAAAAACGGAAAAAAAAATGGTTCGCTATTATTTTCAAAACAAGCCCACCATTTTTGCCTATTCCACCATTTCGATCGTTTCAGGTGCTCTTAAGCGTTAAACGATAGCGATTGGTGCAGCTTGTCTTACTGCGATCTCTGTCGCTAGCCCTATCATTGTGAAAACGGCTTAAAGAATGTACCCCGGAATAAACGAAACATACTGCAGGTGAATGAATAACTTTCGTGCCGTTAATACCGGCATTCGATTTGTCAGCGATTGTTACTCATTTACCTACCGGGGGGACTTCGATGGCGAGCAGCGTGCTCGTTGAGGTCATGTTGTGCGAAAGACCCAACTCACACAACGGATTCGAAATCTCTCCAAACGATATCCACGTCGTCGTTAACAGATTTGGCATTTTGTCGAGCCTGAAAACATAGGTGATGTCGTACCAGGTTTGGCGTACGGAAACGCCCTACCTTATAGCGAATTTGTCCTGACCCAGACGGGAATAACCCGTAGGGACAAATAGTTACACAAACGGAAGTTTCATATGAAGCATATTGTTGGTGTAGCGAAAGACGATTTAAAAGTGTTTATGGAGAGCCTGCGATGAAGGTGTTCACAACTGGACAGGTCGC
>CAZDZX010000055.1:0-18312 GCA_964510005.1 uncultured Pirellulaceae bacterium | reverse complement strand
CGACAGGCTATCGTTGATTCCTGTTGTGGGCCGTCGCCTCCATCCAATGGAGTTAAAGATGAATGTTTCCTCACGCACCCCCGAAGGCTTGCCTAGCAAATGCCCGCTGTGCGGCGCGAATACTAACATTGAGTTCTCAGATCCAGCACAAGACGCACCCTGCCCCAACTGCGGTCACTTGCTGTGGGCATCGGACCAATTGATGCAATCCGTCATTCAACAATACCAAAACGCCCTTGGCACTGAACCCGGCGCCATCCAAGCCGACACCTCGCTCTCTGGATTGGGTGCCGATTCGCTTGATGTCGTCGAATTGGTCATGGAGCTGGAGGAAGAATTCGATGTCACCATTGCAGGCGATGACGCCAAGCGGATTCAAACGATCCGAGATGCGGTGCGCTACATCCAAGATCAGCGGCGCAACAAGGGTGACTAACAAATACGCCGTCAAACTTTCACAGTGTCATCTGCAATCAAAATTTACCCATCCGGCAGGCTCACAAAGTCCGTTAGTTCACTGAGACGAGCTTGCAACTGTTGAGTTGAAGAAATGTAGAGATTTGCATCCGAAAAAGACAACCCTGACGGGACAGACGGAACAATCCGGCCCTACAAAACCCAGAAAAAGCAGGCATTTACGAGCTTTTCGCCCGTTCAGCGAGGGAACGGTGCTATCTTTCGATAACTCTGCTGAACGGATTGCCAGCAGCCGATTTTTGCTTGGATGGACCAAATGTGTCCGGTGCCTTGCGACAATAAAAGTACGAAACGAGTTTGTGCTTTTTTGGAGATCTGTTGATGGCAAAGTTTTATATTCAATCTGACCGAGTTTCTTTCACTGTCTGTGCGAACGACGCTGAGGGCGCTGCCCTGTGGGCGATGCATCGCGTCATTGATGAGAAAATCTGCGACTTCGAAGAGCAACAACTGCTCGACAATCTCTTCAACGAGGACCTCTTCGCAGAAGAACCCGTTGAAGGTGCTCCTCACGCAGTCCCTTACGAGCCAATGCTGGAAGGCCTTGCCGAGTTCGCAGAGAAAATTCAGATCAGCGAAATTGGCTTTGGTCGCGAAGAAGCAGGTGTGCTGGAGACTGAAGAAATCTTTCGACAGTGGCGACAACTGATGTTTGCCGTGGATCGACTGTTCGACCAAATGGGCTAATGACATCGAAAGGAAAGAAGGCATCACCGGCCTCGCTTTCGAACCTGCAAATTTGTAGCTGGACTGGACCCGTTCAGAGATCGATTGTTCGATCGCTATTTGATTGACTTCTCATTCTTTATGAAGTCTTGCGACATCCGCTACGTCGCCAACATTTGGATCAAGGGCTAACACTGCTTGTGGGCTCTTTCTCAAACACCAGCAATTGAGGCGCTTCCTCTGTTCGCTGTGACCGATGGACTGAGAACAGCCAAGGCTTTAGCTTTGCTCTTTCGCTACTAGAAACCAATTCGGACAATGGCACCGCCAGCTCCGCCGTCCAACTGGATTCGCTACGCTGGCCGGCAACGAAGAGCTTGGGATTCCACGTTTTGACGGAGTCGCAACTTTCCTGAACTTGGCCATACTGATCGACTTGGATTCGCCACGCCGAAGCCAAATCACGATCGACATCCAATTCAATCTGAATTCGGTTTTCGTCCAGAACCCCATCCCGCTGGCGAGTGCTTCGTGGGGACACATCGCGTCCTTGGTCCGTGATGGGACATTCCACAAAGACATAGAGGTGATCGTTATCGAATGCGAATTGAATCGTTCCGCCGGAATCGAGTTCTACTTTTTGTCCCTGCCAAATCGCTTCCTTGTTAAGGCCGTCCAGATGAGGTCGCTGCGAAGTAAACGCAGCCGACACAGAGGGTTGAATATTTTCGCCGCGCAAAATCTTGGATTCCAATTGAGACACCAGCACGGGCAGTTCCGCCGCGGTGCCATGGGTAACCACTTGTGAAAAGTAGTTGGACACGTTCTGGCCGGGTTGTCCGGAGTGCCCCAACTGACGAACGATGTGGGCTTGAAGAAACCGAAAGTCAGTGCGGCGTACCAGCCCGGGATCTCTTGTACCAATCCGGGAAAAGTACTGGGCGGCTTGGAGGGTTCGCTGTCGTTTCAGTTCGGCATCGCTGATCGGGGGAGCGTTCGGTTGAGGGGTGTCCGTTTCTGTTTTCGCGTCCGTTTTGGGTTTGTTTCGATTTTGTAGGGCATCGTCCACGCTTTGAATAGAGCGAGCCCCCGCCGCCAATGCCTCCGGTGAGACGTCGACCGTTAGATCGACCGTCGTGACATCAAAGGGTTCGGAACTTCCTGCGTTGGATTCGCCAGTTGCTTCGGCGACCTGCTTCAGCTGCGCTTCCACTTCTTCCTTGGTCCAGCGAAACTCCTTTCTGCCTTCACCGAATGAGGTATGCTTGACGGCAGAATCACTGGCGGCGATGTGAGTTGGAATCGAAGAGGCAAGCTGCTGATTCGCGCTGGGCAATTTCAATCCCGATCGGTAGTGCCGATGCTCACTGCTAGAATAGTGCCGCGCCAGCAGCGTCGTCGACAGCGGTGCCAGCGTATGATTCGGTATGGTGTGGGCCAGTAATTCCAGACAGTCGATCGCTGGTAGCACGCGATCCTGCTGCATCAATCGATCGGCCAGCTGAAACAGCCAGATCCCTGTCACGCTTCGGTTTTTGGTACCCACCATCGATAACGCAAATTGTCTTAGTTCAGATCGGAAAGCAACTGGATTGTCCGACGACGCCAATTTGATGAATCGTTCCATGGTACCTCTTTTTTGCACCAACCCTCGGATCGCTGGGAGGTTGTCGATCGCGATGGAACTTCGGTAGCCGACGGCCGATTCGAGCTGTTGAAAGGGATTGTCGTGAAGGAATTGTTTTTTGTTTTGGGCATCGGCTTGAATTTTATAAAACTGAGCCGATGTCCAAGTGCGGCTGTGCGTATCTCCAAAAGACTGTTGGCTGCTTAAATGAGTGACAGCCAGTTCACTGGTCAAAATCAAATCGTCCAAATGCATTCCCAGCTGCGGAAGGAAGCGAGAGGTCGTTCCGGGTTTCGCACTCCGGGACAATTCCGGTTCCAGGAAGGCTTCGTAGCGTGTCTGCCACTGGCTGATTCCCATGGCCAATTGTTCAGGCCACACGCCGGCGTCAGCAGCTTTTTCGATAGAGTAGCTCACGACGGCGGGAATGTCCTTGCCGGCGGAAACGACAATGGTCGGTCTCAGATGGCGAATTTGCTGAACGAGATTTCCAATCAAAAAACTCTGCCCGTCGTCGCGTTTGTAGGGGATTGAAATCTGTTCGACACTGCGGACTCCCAGCCTTTCGCAAGCGAACTTTACCGCATCAAACGATTGGCCATCCGAGGTGTTTTTGGAGAGCACTCGCACGGCGACCCGTTTACCATTTTCCGCACATTGAGTGGCCAGAAATTCGAACGGAACATCATGGCGGGACTGGCAGAAAACGATGGCATCAATTTGTGCGGCACCTCGGGCGGCACCGCGGCGCTGCAGCTGCCAAGTGCTGCCGCCGTCTTTAGTGGCAAAGATGGTTCCGAAATCGCCCACGGCCCAACCGTTGGATGGATCGATAAATCGGATCCGGTTGATTGATGCCGATTGAGGCAGGGTCACGAAAGTCACTTTTTCGGTTTCGCGATTGAGTCGCACCAAAGTCCGCCCGCAGGTTCCCCCGAACCAGACACTGTCGCCCGTGGCGCTTACCGAGCGAAAATCAGAATGCTGCAGTGGCTGCAATTGGCTTTCGCTGACGGGCGTCCAACTGGTTCCACCGTTGCGAGTGCGGACCACCATGCCGTTGTTGCCAACCGCCCAACCGTGGCGTGCGTCGGTCATCACTAAATCGTTGATCACCGATGGATACTTCGACGTGACCACGGCGTATTCGAATCGGTTGTCTGAGATAGCGCCCAGCTGACCTGCGGAATCAATCACGACAAAACGGCGGCCACCCGAAACGGCGCGCTTCATTGCGGGCATCGGCTTGGACTCCTGGCTGGACCAGACGCTGCCGGAGGAGCTGGTGTAGAACAGAGACGATCCCGTCCCAGGATCGACTTCACCAACAGCCCATCCATTTTCCAGATTAGCTTTGTTGGGGAAAACGACTGTCTTGAGTCGCGGAACAATCTGGTGGGGCAGTTCTTTCCATGTCTGGCCGCCGTCTTTGGTCGACACCACGACAGCGCGGGAATGATTCAATCCCGGAAGATCGTATCCACCCACAGCCCAGCCTTGATCTTTGTTGGCAAACCAAACAGATTCGAAATGACAGGAAAATTGCTTTCGTGTTTTGGATTGTGTCGGGCGATCCACCCACTCCCGCTGATTAGCACGCTGAATTTTATCGGCCAGCGAAGCACTGCTACTGCCCCCGGTGGATCTGCGCGTGGCGCCAACATTTCCCTGTTGCCACGTGGCTCCACCGTCCACGGTTCGAAGCAAGGCTCCATGAGAGCCGACGGCCCAGCCATGTTGGGCGTCGATGAAAAACACATCCGATAGTGATGCGTCTTGCTGCCACCAGTCGGGCTGTGTCTCGGTTGCCAGTTCGTCTGCCACCGCCTGGGCCTGCAGACCGATCAACGCAAAAAGCGACGCAATGACGATCGTTGCGCCGCGATAGAATCTATTTGTAAAATGCATGGGACCATCCGTGGTTGCTGCCAGTGACAGAAGTCTATCACTGGCGTAATTGAGCAACCAACGGAGTTTCCGCTAGCGTTTTCGTCGAAGTGACTAACTAAGCTTCCTTCGTTTTGGCAGCCGCGATGCCTTGGGCGGCCTGAAATTCCTGTCTTTGGCCCCAAATATAGAACACCAATCCCAGCACGCCACCGACGACGGTCGCCGAAACCACTGCGGAAGGACTGGTCGTGAAAGCTGCCGAATTTTCAGCAGCGGCTTGAGTGGTCAACACCAACCCGATGCTACTGATCGCCAGCCCGACCGTATCCATGATCATTTCTTTGATATTCAAGTGCATCCGGAACACCAAAAACAGCTTGGTCAGTAGTAGCTGCAGTAAGAAGCTAACCACTCCGGCAACCATCAAGGTAAACGCACACCAGTAAAACGCCGGATAGTCTCCAGCGACTTCAGCGGCTTGGTAAATTGGATTGAGGATGCTCTGGCTGACGTCCTGAGCGGCTTCGGTTTGGTCGATTTCGCTGGCTCGCTGCTTCACAATGTCGACGGTTTCGACGACGGAGTCTTTGACCTGAGTGACGACTTTGCTGCGTGGATTGGCAAGGAGTGCCTCGGCGTCTTGAGCGAAAGCAAAATTGCCGACGGGAGCGATCATCATCACGACCGTCATCACAGCCAAAAACCAGCCGGATCGTTTTATATTCATGTAACTTCACCTGTTTGTTATTTTATCAAACGCCTGTAAAAGACGTGCTGATATTGATTCGTTTCGCAGCGGTGAATATTGCGAAAAATCGGGCTGAACCCCGAGAATCGAACGAAGGGCAGCGGTATTCCCGTAGCTGGATGGCAACCGCTCAGACGCCTACCGGTGAACTTTTCGAAGTCTGGCAACGTCGGCTACGAAAAATCGACCCATCGAAACCGCAAAGATGGTCTTCTCTCGTGTCTCTAAGATTCCAGATGTTGCTGGATCGCATTTTCGACTTTTGACGTACTGGGAAACGTGACGCACATCAGCAGCAGAGCGGCCGTTCCGATCAGCAACCCGATGAGGTTATTTTCCAGTATGCCGACCATGAAATTCAAAAAGCAAACGGACAGTAAAAAAACGTAGCGTATCAGCCAAGCCGATCGAACAATCCGAAACGCGCCCTCTCGTGGGGATCGGGCACCGGATTTCGAAGCCGTATTTTTAACAATCACGCCGAACAGAATAAAAGCCACAGTGATCATCGTGACCGCCGAACTCGCGGCCAGCAAAATGATCATTTTCAGTTCCGTTTTCAAGTTCAACAAATCGGCCTTGAACAAGGACGTCAACATCGCCAGCGCGGTGGCGCCGATGATGATGGCACACAGCTTCTTTAGGTTTCCGATCATTTTGCCAATGTCGGTTGGATCGTTTTGTTGGCTCATTTCTTTTCCTGATTTCCCGGCTGGGATTGAGCATTACAATGGAGGGCTTTCCCTCCTGCAAAACTCTGAATCATGTGCGGACGATTTACACTGCAAACGCCCTCGGCTCAAATTGCAACACTATTTGACGGTTTGGAAATTTCGCCGCAAGAGCCGCGACACAATATCTGCCCGACACAGAATGTCCTGACGGTTCGAAACAACGACCGCCAGCAGCTCGAAGCCGTCATGTTGCGGTGGGGTTTGGTCCCGTTTTGGGCCACGGATTTGAAGGTCGGCGCTCGGATGATCAACGCTCGTTCCGAAACGGTCTTCGAAAAACCATCCTTTCGCTCGGCCGCCAAATCCAAACGCTGCGTCATTGTGGCGGATGGTTTTTACGAATGGACCCCCGTTGCCGGTCAGAAAAAGAAGCAGCCATGGCTGATCGCCCGTCCGGATGGCTCGCCGTGGCTGATGGCCGGACTGTGGGAGCAATGGAAAGACAAATCGTCAGCGGACGCTCCCGTGGTCGAAACCTGCACCATCATCACGACGGCCGCCAACGCATTCATAAGTCCCATCCACGATCGGATGCCGGTGATTTTGCAGCCAGAACAAGTTTCTCTCTGGCTGGACCCTTCGTTTGCTGACGCAAGCCGGCTCAAGACGATGCTGAAATCGCGAGCCTGGGATGACTTTGAGATGACGAAAGCCGAACTGTAGCAACGAAGTTATCCATCGGTGAACCTTTCGGACGATTCAGTGTCTGCTTTAGCGAGATGACCGAGGTAGTCGGGGACTGGTCGTCCGGACCTTGCTGATAACGAGGTTGTGCCGGGTTCGATTCCGGGGGCTACCACTCGTGTTTTTCGAACGGAATTTTGACATGCTGCATCGATTGCAATTCATATCCGCCTCCCTGCTGTGGGAGCGCCGAAAAAACAAACGCATTACTTGGCAAAATTAGCCGCCAAGAACTTTTGGCCCACCCACTGCGGCGTGTAGCTCAGTGGTCAGAGCGGTGTCCTTATAAGGCACGGGTCGAAGGTTCAATTCCTTTCACGCCGACTCGCGTTTATCCGACCGGATGCGCCTCGTTGCGTTGAATTCTGAAAAACTGCGGCAACACGCTATTTTGTCATTCTGATTGTCCTCGCACGGACTGCGGCGGATTCTGGTGTGCCCGTTGGAAACTTTAGACTGTTTCTTATACTGGTGGCCTGCCATCAAGAAACAATTGGAGGGATTCGATGACGACCAAGCCCGAACGAAAAATGACGCTTCGCGATAAGCTCTCGCGGCTGACATACCTACAGGCGGCAAAGCTACTAGGTGAACAAGGCAAGCAGTTGATTCAACAAGGCGGTAAATTCGAAATCGATCTTGAACAACAAGTTTACTTTCGTGGCGATCTGTTTCAGCTAAAGATTCCTTTTGACTCTGAAGGTAACTCCGCGAACGCTTCCATCACGATGATGGCCGAATCTCGCAACCGCTTGAAATGGAATTGCACTCGCTGCAATGGGCCCTGTGAACACGTTGGAGCAGCGTTGTCGCTAATCCTAGAAGAGAAGATGTTGTTGGGCTTGTCCAAACCGCCCAAGGAACGGGTCCCTGTCGAAAGCCTCTCCGAACAGGAACTGGTCGCACAAGCGATCGCGGATCGAAAGGCTCGCGCCAAAGAAGAAAAATTCAAACTTAAATCGACCACGCCTAAAAAAGCTTGGGGCGAGTACACCCTGACCAGCAAAGCCTCAGGCAAGACGTACCAATTGTCGGTTCGCGGCTTCGAACCTGGCAGTTCTTACTGCTCCTGTCCGGACTTTCGCAAAAACACGTTAGGGACTTGCAAGCACCTGATCTACGCAACTGGCCGCATCAAAGCAAAATTCACTGCCGCGAAGATCCGAAAATACAAACCGAAAGAGTTCTCATTGACGCTGGATTTTGACCATGCCGATGGGATCGACTCGACACAAAAATTGACTGATGGCATGGCGAGCGGCCCTGCCTTGAGACTCAAACCACCCCACAAACTGGACGACGATGCCAAAAAAATCGCTCACAAGTTGATCGATAAAAGCACGACGGATGTCTCCCGTTTAATTCGTTGCGTAACTCGCCTGGATAAAGCCGGCCATCAAGTCAACATTTTTCCTGATGCCCTTGAATACATCGACCAACGGCTGCACCAACAACGCATGGCCGACCTGATTGAACAGATCCGCAGTGATCCAGCAGAACACTCACTACGAACGACACTGTTGAAGGCCAATCTGTTGCCATACCAGTTGGACGGGATCGCATTTGCTGCCGGAGCCGGACGGGCGATCCTCGCCGATGACATGGGACTTGGGAAAACCATCCAAGGAATCGGCGTCGCCGAACTGCTGGCTCAGCAATCGGACATCAAAAAGGTTCTGGTCATCTGCCCGACTTCTCTGAAGAGCCAGTGGGCCGCTGAAATTCAACGCTTCTGTGATCGCGATTCCCAGCTGGTGCTTGGCTCGATGGCGGAACGAGCTCAGCAATACGATAACGATTCGTTTTTCACGATCTGCAACTACGAACAAGTCCTGCGGGACATCATGTCCATTGAAAAGACCCAATGGGATTTGATCATTTTGGACGAAGGCCAGCGGATCAAAAACTGGGAAGCCAAAACCACCGCGGTCGTGAAAAGCCTACGATCCAAGTTCGCTTTAGTACTGACCGGGACGCCTTTGGAAAATCGGCTTAGTGAACTTTTCAGCGTCGTGCAGTTTGTTGACGACAGGCGACTTGGCCCGAGCTTTCGTTTCTTTAACAGGCATCGCATCGTTGACGAAAAAGGCAAAGTGCTAGGCTATAAGAACATGGCCGAACTGCGGAAAACACTGGCTCCGATCATGTTGCGGCGAACTCGCGATCAAGTCTTGAAACAACTTCCACCGCGCACGACCGACATTGTACGGATCATGCCCACAGAAGAACAAAAGGCAATCAATGATTCCAACATGCGGATCGTCGCTCAAATCGTTCGCAAACCGTACTTCACCGAAATGGACTTTCTGCGTTTGCAGCGGTCTCTGCTGGCCGCGCGGATGTCAGCCGACAGCACGTTTTTAAACACAAAAGAGAATCCTTCCTATTCCAGCAAACTGGAACGACTGGAGGAATTGCTCATTCAACTGTTCGAAGACGAAAGTCGCAAAGTCGTTTTGTTCAGCGAGTGGACGACGATGCTAGACTTGATCGAAGAAATTCTCGACCGGCACAAGTTACGATTCGTTAGGCTAGACGGGAAAGTTCCTCAGAAGAAACGCAAGGCTTTGGTTGACGCGTTTCAAACCGATCCGGAATGCAAACTTTTTATCACATCCAATGCGGGTTCGACTGGCCTGAATCTGCAAGCGGCCAATACAGTAATCAATGTTGATTTGCCGTGGAATCCTGCGGTGTTGGAACAGCGGATCGCCCGCGCTCATCGGATGGGCCAAAAAAATCCAGTGCATGTCTATTTGCTGGTCACGCAAAACACTCTCGAAGAGCAGATGTTGGTTTCGTTAGATGACAAACGCAATCTCGCATTGGCTGCTCTGGATGTCGAATCCGAGGTTGATGAACTGATGATGGTTAGTGGTATGGAGGAAATGAAGCGACGGTTGGAGGTTTTGATCGGAGCCAAACCCGAGGCGCCGCTTGACCGTTCGATGGAGCAAGACGTGGAGGAGAAAACTCAGTCATTGACCGCAGAAATTGAACATCGCCAGCGAGTCGCTTCTGCTGGGGGCGAGATGCTGGGCGCGGTTTTCAATTTCCTTGGCGAACTGGTGACCCAGTCTCCTCAATCTGAATCACTGGCCAAACCGAATGAACAAGTTGTTGAACAAGTTCGAGCCGGATTAGCGAGTTGCGTTCATACCGATGAATCCGGCCGTCAACAACTGACCGTCAGTCTCCCCAACGAAGACGCTCTAAAGAACTTGGCAACCACTCTTGCGACACTATTGGCAACAGGAGACAAACCGTAAGTCAAAGAAAACGGAACGTGCCCGTGGCCGAAAGCAGGCGTAAGAAGAACGTCAGAAAAAGCACAAGTGGATTTCGATCAACGGAAAACTTGATCCCCATGCTCGCACGTTGTTGCTTCGGAAGAAGTACTGATTGAAAAAGCCTGCTAATCCATCTTGCTCCAGAAGGCGGATTTGCGGGCGTGGTTGGTGCGAAGCGTTTCGAGGTACGCAGCATGGTCGATGTGGTTTTTCCAGTCGGCGATGTCAGCAGCCAACTTGCTGGCGCGGTTAATGTAACCCACCGCAATTTTATAGTTCTTGGAAACGGCTCGTCGTAAAATGGAATCCGCAAGTGCTCGCAGAATCAATGTGGCCGCTAGCGATGACTTCTTTTCGGTAAAACTTTTGGCGATCGGAACAAGCCTGCCGTAGCGCTCGCCATCGATTAGATCTGCTCGCTCAAGCAGATACTCTTCGGCGATGGAAACATCAGAATCTACCAACAAGAGCTCAAGGAACGACAGATTCAATTGGACGTCGCTTAGATAGCGGGAAGACAATTTGTCAACGATTGGTCGATACTCCGAAGGATCAGCAAATTCCTTGAGATCCGTGAGTGTTCTGACGCTTGGTGATTCGAACAAGCGATCGCGCAAGATGCTAAAGACTTTCTTCAAATTGGCTTTGCTTCCAATTGTTTTATGGGCTTGGATTCGCAACCTCTGTGTCTCGTCTCGTCTAAATCTCTCTGTGTCGTCAACGTTGCTCAATCGCAGTAGCGCCGTTTGGGGATCGCCCGCCAGCAGATAAACTTTTGCGACATCAATCCATCCCGCCGAGTTCAGCGGCTGGTCACCCCAATCCGATTTGTACGCCATTTCGTAGAGCGGCGCGTCGCAGATGCCAGCAGCAAGTTCCGCTGCAGCTCCCCAATAGCGACGACTAGGACGATTCCACTGTGGTTCGCTTTCCGTTGAATTAAATTCCTTGTCTGCTTTTGATGCCAATTCGCAGTACCGATTTACTAGCAGGCGGACATCGGCTTCAGGTAGAAATTCACATGCGGCTGTCAAAATTCCGTCTCGAATACCATATCCGTTTTCCTTATTCAATTCGAATACTCTTTCCGCCAACCACGATTTATCATGGCATTGATGGCCAAACTGAGTCAACAAGTCTTTTGCATCGCACCTATAAAGAATCCCAATCGTGCCGGTGGAATCGTCGCAGTGTTCGCAAACCACAGTATCCGTTTCATAAAACGAACTGACCAATTCAAATCCTTTCTTGGGATCAATTTTAAGTCGACCAATGCCCTCCAAGATCAATTCGATTTTCTCACTCAGCTGGCCAACTGATTTCCAATCATAAAAACGCTTGATTCGTTTTAGACCGGAAATTTGAGAACGAATTTTCTTGATGCTCTCGGAATTTGTCGCCGTCAGCATCATGAGTCGCTTTTCAATCGCGAGATCGCGATCAGCAAGCTCCAACAAAACCTCCGTTAGCCGTTTAGCACCCAACGCAATGAGCCGATCTGATAATTGCTTCGCCATAATCCCTTCGCCATTCTCTCTGCCTTTGTTTCTCTGGACAAATCCGTCGCCGAGGGAACGATTACCCTCGCCGCAAGGCAGATCGTTGATGCCCGATCAGCCCTTCCAATTCCGCAAGTCGAGCGGTGTCGGCGACCAGATCTGCCGGCGCCCCGTCGAGCTCCAACCACGTTCGCACGCGCAGAAACGTAAACACATTCAAACCGGCAGAAAATCTCGCCGTCCCCGCCGTCGGCAGCGTGTGATTCGGACCCACGCCGTAGTCACCAAACACTTCCGCCGATTGATGGCCGATAAAAATACAGCCCGCGTTGCGAATTTGCTTCGCCACCTTCGCTGCATCATTCAAATGCAGCTCAAGGTGCTCCGGTGCGATACGATTGCAAATATCGATCGCCTGCTCAACCGAATCACACACAATCGCGGCCCCATTGTTCTGAATCGAAGCCGTCGCCGTTTCGCACGACGGTAGCTCGGCAACCTGCCGCTGAATCTCTTCGTTGACCTTGCTGGCCAGCGACTCGCTGGTCGTAATCAAAAATGGCCGCGCATCGACATCATGTTCGGCTTGGCCCAGCAGGTCCGCCGCCACCGTCACCGGATCCGCGGACTCATCGGCGACCAACACCAATTCACTGGGCCCGGCGATCATGTCGATGCCGCAATCGCCATGCACGATCTTTTTGGCCGCGGTGACATAGCGATTTCCCGGACCCGCGATCAGGTCGCAGCGTGACAAACCATCGAATCCATAGGCCATCGCCGCGACAGCGTGAGCGCCGCCAACGGCCAGCACAGAATCGACTCCCGAAACCGCGGCCGTCGCCAACACAATGTCTGAAGGATTTGGCGACGCGACGGTGACACGTTTGCAGCCAGCAACCCGCGCCGTCACTGCAGTCATCATCACGGTTGAAGGCAAGGAGTATCGCCCGCCGGGTGCATAGCATCCCGCGTGATGAACCGGTTCGATTGTGTGCCCTGCCCTGCCGCCGGGAACGTCGGTGTCCAATTCGCTCAAACTACCCAATTGCGCGGCTGCGAATTTCTGAATTCGAGCACTCACCCGGTGCAGCAAATCCGAATCGTCTTCGGAGATACGAAGCAGCGCCGCGTCGAGTTCCTCTCGCGGAATTACGAGCGGCTGATCGGCGCTTCGTTCCGAGAATTTCGCCGCGTACTTTCGGATGGCCGCTTCACCACCGGCCCGCACGTCATCGACGATCGCTTGCGCTTGCCTAAGGGTTTCGGCATCCAGTGAATGACTGAGCGAATCCGGATTGAATTGAGAAGCTTGGATGATGTTCAGCATTTGTTTTTCAGTCTACTCAAAAATACCTATTCTAATCCCGCCTCACGACGCGATTCATCCGGCGGCCTAGCTCGGCGTACACTTCGTCGAGGCCCACTCCGTTTTTCAGCATCGCGACCAGTGAAAAGTAAAACACATCCGCCGTCTCCCAAGCGACTTCGTAGCGGTCATCTTGTTCGCTGGCGTCGGCCAACTCTTGGGCTTCCTCAAGCAATTTCTTTTCCAGCAAACTGGCATCGGTTGCCAACCGGCGTGTAAATGATTTCTCGTTCGAACTCTCGATCCGCTGGGCCAGTCGATGCAGAACCGTCGCAATCGATCGCTCCTCGCCGAAACAGCTGTGCGTATTTTTGTGGCAGAACCCGGGTGGATCCTGAGTCACCATAAAACGCAAACAATCCGAATCGCAGTCCAAGCGAATGCCCAGCAACTGTTGCGTCGCACCGCTGGTCGCGCCTTTGACCCACAGCGAGTCACGCGATCGTGACCAATACGTTCCGTTTCGCGTCTCAATCGCATGGTGCAGACTTTCGCGATTCGAATACGCCAAACCAAGAGCAATCCCCAGCGGGTCACAGATCACGGTCGGCCACAATCCGTCCGGCCGATCGCTCTTGAGGCGCTCAACCAGAAAATCCGTCACGATCGCCGGATTGGATTCCAATGCGGAAACATCGTGCACGTTGTCGATCTCCGATTCCAACACCATTCGATCGGTGGGAACCGCTGGCCACTGCTCAAATTGCGATGCCGAACCGACGACCAGCGTACTGGCACCCACGTTCAACATTTCAATCGCGGCCTCATTGGCGGCAGCATCAAAACGGATTTGCAGATCGCAGAACCCGCTGACTTTCTTAATGACCTTGTCGATCGAAGCCTTGAAGCCCTCTACGGGTTGGCCTTCGACGTGCAGCAACACGCTGCCCAAAAAGCCCCAACGTTTCAGCTGTTGGACGAGCGATTCTTGCAATTCGCCTTCGAGGGCATCACTGGCAGCAATCGAAATTCTTGGAACGATCATGATCTGACACTCACTCCCAACTCTTGCAGCTGGCGCTTCACATCGCCCACCGTCATATCGTGATCGTGAAAAATGGAGGCCGCTAACACCGCGTGGGCGCCATGATCGAATGCTTCCACCATGTGCTGCACCGTATCGGCCCCGCCGGAAGCGATCACCGGCAGCGAGCAACTGGCGACCACCGCATCCATCAACGCAAGGTCGTACCCGCTTCGCGTGCCATCGCGATCAAAACTGGTCAGCAAAATTTCACCGGCCCCGCGCCGTTGAGCTTCCTCAGCCCAGCGAGCCGCATCCAAGGATTCGCCTTGAGTTCCCGAACGGGTCATGACTTGCCAGACGCCTTCTTGAGTGGGATCCCCTTTGGCGTCGATCGCCACGACAGTGCATTGAGCCCCGAATCGTTGTGCCATTTCGTCGATCAGATCGGGATTGCGAACCGCCGCCGAATTCACACTGACTTTGTCTGCACCGGCACCCAGCAATCGGCCCGCATCTTCAATCGATCCAACACCGCCCCCGACGGTCAGCGGAATCGAAAGCTGGCGACGAACGCCTTCGATGGTTTCCAGCATCGCCAAACGACCTTGTCGCGTCGCCGACACATCCAATACGACCAGTTCGTCGGCACCCTGTTGTTGGTAGTGCGCCGCGAGGTCGACCGGATTCCCAGCATCCCGCAAGTTCTGAAATTTGACGCCTTTGACGACGCGGCCGTCGTTCACGTCCAAGCAAGGAATAATGCGTGGCTTAAGCATTTTCGTACCACCCTTTCAAAACTGATTGGCCCCACTGTCCTGACAGTTCCGGGTGAAACTGACAGGCCAGCGACTTGCCTTTCCAGAAACTGCTGACGAAACCTCCGTCGTAATCGGTGGTCGCATAGTCCCAACCCACAGGCGGACTGGCCAAACGATACGAGTTCGCAAAATAGGCTTCGCCAGTTTCAAATTTCGTTTCGGTGCAGCCGTCGTGGGGGACGACTTCGTTCCAACCCAACTGCGGGACTTTGACGTCGCCGGAGAAGCGATCGATGGTGGCGTCGACAATCCCCAACCCTGCTACTCCCGGGCTTTCCTGACTGGATTTGCACAGCAGCTGTAAACCAAGACAAATACACAGGGTCGGTTTTTCGGCGGCGACCACGCGATCTCGAATCGCGTCGCGCATCTGCAACCGGTCCAACGCTTCGGCGGCCGCGCCAAAGGCTCCGACGCCTGGCAAAACGACGTGCGATGCGGTTTCAACATCGGCGGGGTTTTCGGTCAACTCCCACTCCGCACCGATCCGCTCGAATGCGGCTTGCAACGAGCGAATGTTGGCGACTCCAGTATTGATGATCTGAATCATATTTGATCTTTGTAACGTTGCAGTTCGAACACAGGCAAAAAGCACAGCAAGCCCACGCCACCGTTTACAAAACTCCCTTGGTGCTGGGCACTTCGCCTGCGACGCGAGTCAACGCCATCTGCAAAGCCTTGGCGAAGGACTTGAATGCGGCTTCAGCTTTGTGGTGATCGTTTTGGCCGCGAATCACGTCGACGTGCAAAGAACACTTCAGCGTCATCGCCAGCGACTGGAAAAAGTGCACGATGTTTTCACAGGCCCAAGTGCCGACCATCTCCCGCTCCAGCTTCAGGTGCACCTCTGGCCAAGGGCGACCGCTCAAATCGATCACCGTCCGGGCAAGGGCCTCGTCGAGTGGAGCGTAGGCAAACCCAAATCGCTTGATGCCGCGTCGCGGACCCAGAGCCTGATCGATGGCCGATCCCAACGCCAAAGCACAATCTTCGGCAGTGTGGTGATCGTCGATGTGCAAATCGCCGTCGCATTTGAGCGTTAAATCCATCCCGCTGTGAAATGCCAACGCGGTCAGCATGTGGTCGAGGAAGCCGATTCCGGTTTCGATTTCTATTTTGCCTGATCCGTACAGATTCAGGTCGATTTCGATGTTCGTTTCTTTGGTTTCGCGCTTCGTCGCCGCTGTAAAAGCGGCCGGATCCAATTCGGCCGTGATTTCATCCGCGCCGGTCGCCACCGCTTCGCACTCGGTAAAGGCTTGCTCAGCTGGGATAAAAACGGCTTCGATTGGATCGAAGTCACGCTCCGAAGCTGCGGCCATGGCCCGGCAAAGTCGCAGTAAATCGCCGCGAGTCGTTGGACAGCTGATCCGCAAATGACCTTTCAGAAGTTCATTGTTAGGAAAGATCCGCACGGCGATGCCTGCGCCGGCAAGTTTCTCCCAAACCGATTTCGCATCCTCAAATTTACCCAACACAAAATTCCCTTGCGACGGCAGCGGGGTGCCACCGCACTCGAGAACCATGCGTTGAATCACTTCGCGGATTTTGCAAATTCTGGCGACGTTGCTCTTCATCGTAGCGATTCGTCCAATCGCCATCCGCGCTGTCTCTAGCGAAACGCTGCTAACCGGAAACGGCCCCGACAGATCGCGAATCGCCGACGCGTACTGTGCGTTGGGGGCGATCAAGTATCCGACTCGCAAGCCTGCCAAACCAAAGGCCTTGGAGAACGTGCGAACGATCATCACGTTATCCCGCTTCGTCAGCTGCTGCGTAAAATCCTCGTCCGCGAATTCGATGTAGGCATTATCAACCAGCAAATTAACGCCGTTGGCTTTGGCCGCATCGGCGACTTTCAAAATCTGATCGATACCAACGATGCCACCGGTGGGATTGTTTGGTGTCACGACCGTGGCAATCGCCGTTGCGGAATCGATCCGCGAGACGAAGTCCTCGACCGGAAATTCGTCGGCCATCCAATGGACCGCATCCAACTTGCCACCGTACATGTTGGCGTAAATGGCGATCATCTCGAACGATGGTTGGTGGCAGACAATCTTGGATTGGGTAGCGGTGATGGAATGTCGCATCACACGATCGATGGCATCGTCACCGCCAGCGGTCACGACGATCCGATCCGCGGCAACACCGACGGCGGCAGCGATGGCGTTTTGCAGCGGCAAGTGATCGGGATATCGCGTCGCAATTTCGGCTTGGGCAGCCAACTGCGTTTCCAGATCGTCGATCGCGCTGCAGCTTTCATTGCGCGACAACTGCAAATCGATTTCGTTTTCAAATTTTGGAGGGTCGTAAGCCATCGAGGGTCTCACAGAAAATAATTGCATCTCCGGTCGCGGGCTTGCTTCCGGTGATCAAGGTTCGCCCGCGCGATCACAGGCTGGAAGCCTATGCTACTTTTTTCGCTACGGTATCAACTGTTCCGCTGAAGTCGTCACGATGTCGCAGGCGCCAGCAGATTTGAGCTTTGGAATCACTTCCGCCAGTTCATCACGCAAAACCGCAGCTCGAACGGAATGCCAGCCATCGGTACTCAATGAAGAAACCGTCGGCTGACGCATCGAAGGCAAACAAGCGACCACCTTGTCCAGATCCGCGGTAGCCACGTTCAAGTCCATCATGACTCGGCCTCGAGCTCGCAATACTGCGTCAAGCAACATTGCCAGATCTTCCAGCTGCGATTTGATTTCTGGATTGGCCATCGCCTCGTTGGAGGCATACAGTCGTGTCGATGACTTCATGATTTCATCGATGATCACCAATCCGTTGGCTCGCAGTGTCGAACCGGTCGCGGTATTGTCGATGATCAGATCAGCATCCTCAGGCGGGAAAACTTCGGTGGCCCCGTAAGTGGTCAGCACTTCCGCATCGAGTCCCTTGGCTTCGATCCAACGCTTGGCCATGTTGGGATATTCCGACGCGATCACCAGATGCCGTTTAGGGAGCTCTCCATTTTCCAGGACTTGGTGCGGTGCGGCGACAACCAAGCGAACTGGATTGAGCTGCGTATCGAGCAGCTCGTTCAGTTCCACGCCCATCTCGTCGATCCAGTCGGCACCCGCAAACCCGACATCGCGGGCACCGGCGACCAGCATGCTGATCACGTTGCGGGGTTTAAGAATTTTAGCTTCGTAGTTCGCGAGGGAAATCGTGGGGCGGTAGCCACGCGAGGATTTTCGAATCGTGATCCCGCAGCCTTTCAGCAGCGAAACGATCTCATCGAACATGCGGCCCTTGGGCAGCGCCAAGCGAACGGTGGAAGACTCCTGTCGTGAAGACATGACGTTTTTGATCCTTGAAAGTGGTGGATTTTGACCATTTTGGCCGGCGTCATGGTACCACGAAAGCACAAAAAAACGCCGACCGGCGTGGTCAGCGTCCTTTGAATTGTTTCAATCAGCAATTTGGACAAACCACAACCGTTACCGCCAATGGTGGGCGAAAAGGTGGTGATGTGGGTGGCTGTTGTTCATGACCGTTACGATATTTGCAGCGTTTTCCAATGTCAAGCCATAACTACGA
>CAZDZX010000054.1:0-18328 GCA_964510005.1 uncultured Pirellulaceae bacterium | reverse complement strand
GTTTCGTGGCCTTCGTGTATTTCGTGGTTAGTTTGCCCGTTCTCTAAAGACTCCGTTCAATCACTGGAGTCTCGTGCACCAACAACACGCTTCATTGCATAAAAAAAGACTCCGTTCAATCGCCGGAGTCTTTTGCGTTATCTAATCAACTGATTAGACATGCTCATTAATCAAACTTTCGAGTTTTTCTTTTGGAACGGCACCGACTTGGCGACTGACGACCTCACCACCCTTGAAGACAAGGATGGTTGGGACTCCAGTAATGCCATACTTCATTGCCAGATCCATATTTTCTTGAACGTTGACTTTACCGACGATAGCCGTTTCGGCCTGCTCGGCGGCAAGTTCATCAATGATTGGAGCAATTTTTCCGCACGGCGGTCAGCCGTCTGACCAGAAGTCGATCAACACAGGCACGGACGAACCGAGCACCTCTGCCTCAAAATTGTCCAAATTAAATTCAGCTGCCAAAGGGACCTCCATTAGCATCAAAACAAAGGGTGGAACCTAAGGCTTTTGGCCAAAATTGATTCCCATTAAACTGTCGCAATCTTAAGGTTTTCGGCTTAATCGACCAGTCTTATTCAATCATTTGGAACCAAACTTTGCATTCCGCATTGAGAAGTGGCATCCCAAATCCGCTTTTCATTGCCAAAACCGGCCACCAAGTCCCGCATTCCACGTTTTCTCAGCCCCTCGATTCGCCTAAAATCTAAACCAGACACTTTACCAAACCGGTGGCCCACTCCTCGAGATCAGTGGGAAGATCCCGTCGATTGAATTCTAAATCGGAGAGCAGAAATGAAGGTTTTTCAAATATCGCCCCTCGCGTTTGTAAGCTGTTTGTTTGCAGTAGCGGCGGCATCTATCGCCGGCTTCCTCGTAGCAAGCCACACGAATTCGCCATCGCAGCAAGCCCAACTGCAGAATGATTTGAACACCATGATTCTCAAAGCCGATTCAGCAGCGACGGGCAAGGGCATCGCCATGGCTACCGGTTCGATCAGCGAAGAAGTCGAAGGCGTTTTTGTTTTGGATCGGCTCACGGGGCGACTGCAATGCTGGCTTTTGAGCCCGCTCACTGGAAAAATCTCGGCAGTCTTCTCGGCCGATGCAGCTGCAGCCTTAGGCACCGACAAAGGAGAGCCTGATTACGTGATGGTCACGGGAGGATTTTTCATTAAACAACGCAACGGCGCCTCACGGCCCGCGAATTCAGTGGTCTATGTGGCTGACGGCAAGACCGGGAAATTCGTCGGCTTGAGCCTCGTCTACAATCGTACTCAACTGAACAATGGCGTCGCTCAAAACGGTGAGATGAAAGTTGTTTGCTCGGGCTCGATTCGCGATGCCGCCATTCGCGAATAACTCAACCGTTACCTGTTTTTATAAATAAGTTGAACAAAAATGCCCCAGTCGTTTGGAAACTCGATCGCTGATTCCCTTCAATTGTGCCTTGGCTATTCGAAGGGCTTGCTGAAGGATGTCCGTCCTGAAATTTTCGGCACCTTTGGCGATGGTGTCGAATCCAATCACGGGGCATTTATCTACGGTCACCTGAGCCTCTACGCCACCGAGGTCGTGGAAGGCCTCGGCCACGATCCGATCGAGATCCCGGCTGGATTCAGCGAGCACTTTTCCAAAGACGCCACCTGCATTGATGGCTCCGCGGTCGACCTTCCATCGATGGAAGCCATCACCACGTTCTACTTTGATGCTTGGAATCTGGCATTGGAGAAACTTCGCGAGGCCGATGATGAAGTCTTGCAACGGCCCACCGAGGGCTCGATGGCAGAGCGTTTTCCGACTCTAGGATCGGTTCTGAATTTCTATTCGTCGGGTCACATGATGATGCATCTTGGCCAGATGAGCGCCTGGCGCCGGATGCACAAGCTGGGGCCTTGTTGAGCTGAGCCTCCGCTCGGGCTCCCCCTTCGATGTGAAGAGTTATAGCTGGACTGACAACCAGTCAGAAATTTTCGGCGATGGCTGCACGTATTGCAATGCGTTCTGAAGTCTTGCGACATTGGCTACGTCGAGGACGGCTCTTGTCGATAAGAACTCTCAAAGTCCATGAGTCGTCCTGCGCGAAACCAACGCGATCCGTGCCCTATTTCTCCCGAAGGGCCACGACAACCGGAATCCCCTATCTTTCCTGACTGGAATTTATAGCCAATGAGGAAACCTTGATTGCCTGCTAGCGGCCCATGAAGCGTTCGAGTCCATCTGCGCAACGGTCGATACCGAATGTGACGATTGTTCCGTTTACGTTGTGAAAAGCGCGCACAGGTTCGGTAATTTTTTAGCAGGCGACCCATGTCCTTGGCTTCCATTCTAAACATCATCCACAAGACCAGGTTCAAAGGAACCGTACTCTCTTCACTGATGTTCGCCATGACTTTAGCTCCGTCAGCGTACGGACAAAGTGGCGTTCCCGAAGACGAATACCGCTTGGCGGCCGGTTACTACCAACGCACCCAGTACGAAGAGAGCGCCAGCGCCTTCAACGATTTCCTGAAGCGCTACCCCAATCACGAAAAGGCTGCTCTAGCGCAGTTCTTCTACGCCGAATCCAAGATGCAGACAGGCGACTACGAAGAAGCCTTTACTGTTTTCAGCCAAATCATCGACAACCACCCCCGTTTCAGCCTGCTGGATCGATCGACCTTCCGGATGGGCGAAGCGGCTTGGCAATTGGACAAGAAAAAGATTGCTCTGACATCTTTGGAGCACTTTGTTCGTCAGTATCCTCGACATGAACTGGTCGAATACGCACTGCCTTATTTGGGCGAGCTCCGGCTCAAATTTGCCGAAGCAGGATTGGCTCAGAAAGTCTTCGAAACGGCTCTGCGTCTCAATCCCGGCGGCAAGTTCGCGACACAAAACCGTTACGGTTTGGCTCGCAGCCTCAAAATGCAAAAACAAACGGACTCCGCGATGCGTCTGTTCGGTCATGTCGCAGGCGTTGAGGATTCGCCCTACTCCGCACTTGCCAAACTGCAAATGGGAATCGTTTCCTTCGAGACCGACAAACCTCAGACCGCTCGCAAATTGCTGGGCGATGCCTATCGTGACATCGACGCCACAGCTTACGCGAACGAACATTTGGAAGCCGCCTACTGGTTGGCCAGAATCGAACTGGAATCTGAAAACTACGAGGCAGCCAACAAGATCTTTTCTAAGATCGATGCACTGCCATCGGAAGAAAACCTTGGTTGTGGGATCTGTTACGATGCCGCCATCGCAGCCACCAACCTTAAGAAGCCGGAAGTCGCGTTGGAATGGTTAACCAAACTCCGCCGCACATGGCCGACCAACCGTCTTTCGGACCGAGCGTTTGCTTTGGAAATCGAACTGGTGCGGCAGCAGCAGACGCCGATCGTGGTGCTGGACTACTGCCAACAGTTTGCCCAACGGTTCCCCCAAAGCCCACTTCGTTTCAATGTCGCGGAAGTCGCAGGTCGGACTCAGTACAACCAAAAAGAGTATCAAAAGAGCGTTCGCACTTTCCGTGATTTGCTAATTGACCATGAATCCAGTATTGGCATGGAATCCTTTAGCGACGATCAGCGCCAGCAGCGCATGACGTGGTTCTATTTGAAATCCCTTGGACATATTGGGCTGGAAAAGTACGACGAAGCGATCACCGATCTGGAATTGGCCGAAGCCAACCTGCCCGACAAAGTGGCGGAGCCGAAGCTGTTGCTGGCGTTGGCCAGTGCCTGGTACGGTAAAGAACTCTATGAAGACGCCGCCACCGCATTCGAAGCCTATCTCAAGGAAGAACCCAACGAAGCGACTGCCGTCTATTCGCGACTCGTGGTCTGCTATGCCAATCTCGGCCAACTCGACAAAGCCAAAGAGATTGTTGGACGATTGGGTGAGGGCGATCCTGCCAAAGCCATCAACGCTTACCAGTACCTTGCGGATGACGCGTTCAAGAAGAAGCGGCTTGATATCGCGACGGACCTCTATCTGTTGCTGGCCGATTCCAAAAACGAACCGAAGTACGTTAACGCAGGATTGGCCGGTCTTTCATGGATGATGATGGAAAATCTGGATCCCGAAACCAACGACATCTATGTCCGTTTGGTCAAAGAGTATCCGGACAGCGAGTTCTCCTCCAAGGCCGCAATTTCTCGCGCCCGATTCCTGGAAGAGAAAAATCAAAACGAAGCCGCCAGTGAGCTCTACCAATTGGTGATCAAGCAGTTCCCAAAATTCGAACTTGCCCAAGTCGCACGTTTGCGATTGGCTCATCGATATCAGCAGAAAAAGGACAACAAATCCTTGCTGCAGGCCAAAAAGCTAACACAAGAATTCGTTGGCTTGCACGTTTCGGATGGGAGCAACAGTGACGAACCGTCTGCCAAACTGATCGACGAGGCCATCTACCAATTGGGCTGGATCAACCGTGACTTGGGGCTCGAAGGGGAAGCCCAGCAGTGCTTCAAAACGGTAATGCTGGACTATCCGGAAAGCAAGTTTTGGCCCGACGTGGCCTGCCGTTGTGCAGAAAACGCCATGGAAGACAAACACCCTGAAGCGGCACGGCGTTTGTTGGACAAGGTTCTGCAGCACGAAAACTTGCCCACCGAAATCGCGACGCAAGCCATCTACTTGCGATCGAAAATTGCGGCCACCAGCGGCGATTGGAATTCAATCGTGACTCCCATGTCTCGACTCGCCAAAACCACAGAAGACCCCAAGGTCAAAGCGATGGCCAGCTACTGGCAAGCCGAATCGCTTTACCGAACTGGGGAATTCGAATCCGCGGGCAAAGTGTTTGATGCTCTGCAACCGGACACCCAATTGTTGGGTGCCACCCTTGAGCCGTGGTTGTTGCTGCGTCTGGCTCAGTGTCATGGCAAGTCCCAACGCTGGACCAATGCCGCGACTCTTGCACGAGATTGCCTCGACCGGTTCCCGAACTTCGCCAACAGCTACGAGTTCACTTATGTGTTGGGCCGAGCTGAGGAATACGACGGAGTCTTCGAAGAAGCTCGCAAGAAGTACCAACAGGTGATCGATTCGGAGGACGGAGCAGGCACTGAAACGGCTGCCATTGCTCAATGGAGAATCGGTGAGACTTGGTTCCATCAAGAAAATTACAAGATGGCCATCGACGCCTACTACAAAACGGACTCTCTGCACGATTTCGATCAATGGAAAAGTGCGGCCTTGTTGCAAGCCGGTAAGTGTCAAGAGCATCTTGAGAACTGGGGTCACGCAGCGAAGCTCTACGTCCAACTCCTTGAGCGACATCACGACACGGAGTTTGCGATTGAAGCCAGTGAACGTTTGGCTCGCGTCAACCAGATCGCATCCAAAGAATCGGAAAACAAAACCCGATAACCGCGACGCTTACTGAAACCATCCCACTGCTACTTTTCCGAATCTGAACCGACACAGGAACCTCAAAATGAAATCGATGCGAAAACACATGTTCATTTGTTGCCTGATTGTGGCAGCACTGTCCATGCCCGCCTTCGCTCAGAGTTTTCGTCCGGCCGGCGGAAACGAAGGACTGCCTGAGAACGGTTTTAGCACCGAACGAGCCACGGTTCCTGAAATCAGCAGCGAACCGGCTGGCAGCTCTGTCATCCGAGTGGTCGATCAAGGCAAAAGCGCGCTTGAAAAAGCGGCTGCAGAATCGGATTCAGCATCCGGCTCGCTTGGGTTCGTCCAATCGACTCGAATGACCGACTTGCTCAAACGCGGTGGCGTATTAATGATTCCCATCGGGATCTGCTCACTGATATTGCTCGTGTTTGTGTTCGAACGATTTATCGGATTGCGAAAAGGCCGGATCATTCCGGGCCCGTTCGTAAAACGCATCCTCGAACAGGTTCGCAACGGTGAACTCGATCGCGAAGCCGCCATCACGCTTTGCAATCGCAACGGCTCGCCGGTGGCGAACGTGTTTAAAGCCGGATTCATGAAATGGGGTCGGCCGTCGGTTGAGATCGAACAGGCTGTCCTTGATGAAGGCGAGCGCGAATCCAACAAGCTGCGCCGCTACCTGCGAATGATCAACGGCGTGGCCACCGTCTGCCCACTGTTGGGAATGCTGGGAACCGTCCTGGGCATGATTCATGCGTTCGATGCCCTTGCTGCCACGGCACCCGCTCAAGTCGAACCTAATTTCACAATCGCAACCGGGATCAGCCAAGCGTTGTTGACGACGGCAGCCGGATTGACCGTTGCCATCCCGGCTCTGATTGCCTATCTGTTCTTCTCCGGTCGCGCCGACCGCCATGTGATGGAACTGGATTCGCTAGGAATGAAAGTCGTCAACCTTGTCTCTGCCGAAGCGCTGAGCTTGAATCAGAAGTCTTCGGCACGTCGCTCCAAAAAGGCGGCCTAGTCACTGGGCTGGAAACAACGGCACTGAAAGAGGAACCCGGAAATGCCATTAAAGATTCAACGTGATGACCAAACGTCGCTCAATCTGACGCCGATGATTGACGTCGTATTTTTACTGCTCATTTTCTTCATGGTCAGCAGTCACTTCACCAAAGCCAACGATGTCGAGCGAGACATTACCGTCAAGGTCCCGCAAGTTACCAATGCGGGCGCGATCACGGCAGCCCCGCGGAGCCGAGTCATCGACATCTTTGCCGACGGTCGAATCTCGCTGGACAAGGACGTCGTTTCGATGGGCGAACTGGAATCCAAGCTCATCGATGCGAAAAAGTCGTATCAGAAAATGGGAGTCATCGTTCGCGGCGACAAAAAGTGTTTTCACCAACGGGCATGTGAAATCTACGCCATGTGCAACCGGATCAAAATACAGAACCTGAAAATCGCCGTTGAGCTGCGGACTGCCGACGCATCGGCGGTGGGTTTGACGGAGTCCCGCTAAATAGGATCTTGTTCTCGAAACACGAACGCCATTAGAAACCCACCTCTCATCTTTATAATTCGACCTGCCAATGAACGCGCTACTGGACTTTTTCGACCAATCATGGGACCTGCTGCTGGAGATGCTCTCATCGGCTAGCCTGCAGATGTTTCTGTTGGTTGGATCTGGCCTGCTCGCGGTCAGCCTGTTGGTTCTTGCCATGACGCGTTGGGGGCATTCGCGACCGGTGTGGAAATGCGTCGTATTGTCAGTCGGTGCCCATATCTTGTTGATGGGATATGCCTACGGAACTCGGATGGTGTATGTCACCCCAGAGGTCAAAGAACGCATCGCTGAGATCGAAGAAGAAACCATCGAAATGAACTTGATCGGTGAAAGCGAGGCCCAAGCCGAAGAGCAAAAACGAATTGACGCCGAAGGCGAATCTTGGAACCAGTTTGTCAACACTCAGCCACTGCCACAGATCGACAAGCTTCCCCGCGCGAAAACTGATTCCAAAATCCTGATCGAAAGGCAAACGCCGGACTTCGAAGAATCTGACTTTGATCAGCCCGACCGCATGGAGCCACTTCCATCACCCGTCGAAGGACTTGCTCAATCGAATCTGCGATCGGGCCTACTGTCGCGACTGCAAGACAGAAACCGAGGGGAGGCTGAGACCTTTCGAGTCATTCCCCCCGAGGAAATTCCGGTTGTCGAATCTTCACAAACCCCCAAACGGGATGAACTGTTCAGTGACCTCGATCAACAAACTCGAAAGCTGAAACGCCCTATTCAGCTGATCAGCCAAGCCAAAATTGTTCCCGAAAAACCAGAGCTGGATCGTCCCGAGATTGATTTTAAAATCGACGATATGGTCCCGCAGAGCGTCGATTCCGTGCCCGCAACGGGATCGTTCGTAAAATCGGGCGAACTTCCAACAATGGATCGACCCGCGCAGCCACTATTGAAGGTGGTCGGCAGCAACTCGACTCGCCGCCTCGGAGATGGACAACCGATTCCCTCGCTGTACTCGCTTCGCAATGCCTCCCGTCGCATGGAAATCCTCAAATCGAGAGGAGGCTCCATCAAAACAGAACAGGCCGTCGAAGCTGCTTTGGAGTGGTTGTCCAAAAATCAGGAAACCAATGGAAGTTGGAATTCGGCCAAATCGGGGGGCGGCGTTGAAAACCGCGTCTTCGGTCATGATCGCGACGGCGCCGGCGCCAACGCAGACACTGGCATCACCGGACTGGCCATTCTCGCTTATCTGGCCGGTGGCCATTCTCAGATGGAAGGTCCCTATCAGAAAAACGTTCGCCATGGCCTTGATTACTTGATCGAAGCCCAAGACTCCAGCGGATCGTTCGCCGGTGGGGCCCGCATGTTTGCCAGAATGTACTGCCATTCAATGGCTTTGCTGGCCATTAGCGAAGCGTGGGCTTTGACCGGCGATCCGAAACTGGAAGCCGCCGTGAAAGCCGGAACACAATACACATTGTTGGCTCAGAATTCCCTCGATGGCGGTTGGCGATACCAACCGGGAGATTCAGGGGATATGAGTCAGTTCGGCTGGCAGGTGATGGCGCTTCACAGCGCGGAGCTGGCGGGTCTAGAAATACCGCAAAAAAACAAAGACTTGATGGCCAAGTTCATCGAAGGATGTGCGAAAGGACCAAATCGCGGACTGGCTGCCTATCGACCGGGTCAAGGACCCAACACGGTCATGACGGCCGAATCGTTTGTCGCCAGAAAGATGTTGGGACAGAAGATCACCGACGGGATGAAGCGTGAAGCCACTTTCCGGATCACCGGCGAGCTCCCCAGTGCCGACCGAGTCAATCTTTACTATTGGTACTACGGGACGATGGCGATGTATTTTTCCGGCGGCCCCGAGTGGGATTCGTGGAACGATCATCTGAAGCAGACGTTGATTTCGGCTCAAAGCCAAGACGGGACGCAGCGAGGAAGCTGGGAGCCGGATGGCATTTGGGGCAGTTACGGCGGCCGTGTCTATTCGACCTCAATGGCTGCGTTGATGTTGCAAGTCTACTACCGCTACCTGCCAACCAGCCAACAGTAAATGGGCAGCAACCCCGCAGCATAGGCTTCCAGCGTTTCTAGGTTGTGATCGAGCGCGTTATTCGCAAAAACGCGGGCAAGCGTGCCCAAGCTACACACCCAACAGTTCTTTTGTCGCTTTGACGATGTCCTGCTGCCGCATCAAGGACTCGCCAACCAAGACCGCATCAACGCCCTTGGATTGAAGAAATTCCATTTCCTGCCGGCTGGAAATGCCGCTTTCGCTCACAAAAGCGATTCCTGCGGGCAGCTCTTGCTGAACCGCAACCGAATGACCAAGGTCGACTTCAAAGGTGTTCAGATCGCGGTTGTTCACACCGACCAGAACCGGATCGCAAGCCAAAACCTTTTCGATATTGGCGCGTTCATAAAGTTCCACCAACGGGGTCATGCCCAGCTCGCGGATCAAGCCATGCAGCTCCCGTAGCATGTCGGCACCCAAGCATTCTGCGATCAAAAGAACCGCATCGGCTCCGGCGGCGCGAGCTTGCCACACCTGCCACGGATCCACAATGAAGTCCTTTCGCAGGACTGGCAACTGAACCGCGTTTCGGACTGCCGTCAGATAACTCAAATGGCCTTGGAAGAAATCTTCGTCGGTCAGCACGCTGATGCAGGAAGCCCCGCCGGTCTGATAGGCTTTGGCGATCGTCACCGGCTCGAAATCTTCCCGGATCAGCCCCTTCGATGGGCTGGCCTTTTTAACTTCCGCGATCAAGGCAAGATCTGGGGACCGAGTCAACGCAGCGACAAAATCCCGCACAGAAGGCGCATCGGAAACCGCGGCTTTGATCTCGCTCAGCGGGGTCTCCGATTTTCCAATCGCGATTTCTTCAATCTTCCGATCGATGATCTTTTGAAGAATAGAATGCACCGCTGCCCTACCCTTCGATTCGAGGAACATTGACGCGGCGAATCAGCTCGCGAAGCAGATCGTCGACTTTTTGACCTTCGACTTCGGCTTCAGCGGTCAACATCACGCGATGTCGCAATGTCGGAATCGCCAACTGGACGACATCATCGGGCACGGCGTAGTCCCGCCCGTAAAACGCAGCCAAGGTGCGGGCGGCTTGCATCAAACCGATTCCAGCACGGGGAGACGCTCCCATATAGAACTGCGGCCACTGACGGGTCAGTCTGACGATCTTGTTGATGTATTCGACCAGCACCGGTTCGACGCGAACCTTGCTACTTTCTTGGGTGACGCGGAGGATTTCTTCGGAACTGGTAACCGTTTCAATGTCTTGATCCAATTTCGCAGACAAATCCACTTGATCGCTGTGCATCGTCAGGATCTTCGCTTCCTGTTCTTCGCTGGGATACTCGGCCCGCAGTTTGAACAAAAATCGATCCAACTGAGCTTCCGGCAGGTTGTAGGTTCCTTCGGATTCGATCGGGTTCTGTGTGGCCACCACTAGAAACGGCTGTTCCAACTCATGAGTTGTGCCGTCAACGGTGACGCGCCGCTCTTGCATCGTTTCCAGTAACGCGGCGTGGGTTTTGGCGGGCGAACGATTGATTTCGTCAGCCAATAGCAACTGCGTGAACACCGGGCCCGGCCGGAAAGAGAACTCCTGAGTTTTCATATCGAAGATCGGGCTACCGGTGATGTCTGAAGGCATCAGGTCAGCGGTAAACTGAATTCGACCGAACTCACATCCTAGAATTTTGCCCAGCGTGCGAACGAAAAGAGTTTTACCTAAACCCGGTACGCTTTCGATCAATACGTGACCGCCGCAAAATAGAGCCACCAAAGTTCCTTCGACCAGCTCTCTCTGCCCCACAAAGACCTTGGCGACCTCGTCCGTGATTCGCTCGTACAGTTGACGGGTGGCGGTATTCTCACCGATGACCGGCTCTCGCTCGAAATCAATGATCGAATCCTGAGGCGATTCGTCCAGCGGATGCGGTTGGGCTGCAGGCCCCGTCAACGAGACGCTCGGTTGTACCGGCGGCGTGGCAGTCGCTCTGATCGGTTGCGGCGCTGGCGTTGGCGAAGCCGGCTGAACGGTCGGGTTTGCTTGAGAAGTCGGTCCCGCTAGTGCGGAACTACCCACTGCCTCGACAACCGGAGCACCAGCAATTGGAGCACCAGCAACAGGGGCACCACCGGCAGACCCCGTCGACGTCGGGGTTGCGGGGACTGGCTCTGATGCCGATGACTGAGGTCCGCCGGGAACGGGGGCGACCGCACCGCAACTGGGACATTTGGCCGTTTGGCCTGCCAGCGTTGCCGGCACGCGTAGCCGAGCCTTGCATTGAGGGCAGTCGAATTCAGTCGTTTCAGATGGATTTGCGTTCATGAATGTCAGATTTAGATGCTTGAATGCAAGGTTATTGTTTTGAAGATCGCTGCAGATACTCTTCGACTCTTTTTTTGGCCCATTTGCGGTCGCCTGTCCGACGGACAATCTCACCAACGGCATCGACATGGCTGCCAAACGATTTTGCGGGATGGAACCGAATTTTTCGAGGCCTTCCAAAAATTGGAAAGAATACGAAACAGTACAGGACTCCCCAAAAGAGCAGATGGGGAGCAATATAGCAAAGTGGCTTTTGCACGATCCACGATTTGGTGTCTTGTTGTTGATCCAAGGAATCCGAAATCGGGAGTGAACTGTCGGACTCGAGGATGACGACGTTTCCGACGCATTCATCCGCCACATGATTCGCCAAAACTTGGTTTTCCGAGTTCGTCGCCAGCGGCAGGTTCAACAAAAACGACGCGTTGCTAACGAGGATCAACCGATGCTGCCGCGCGTCATCCCACTCGGGGTTCAGTTCAAAAGCAAAAGGCTCTCCGTCGGCAACCAGCAGGTTTCGCTGCTGAAGGGTACCACCGCGAAAAGAATCGATACTGAAACTCTCGGGATCCCAAAGATAATCTTCTTCATCTTTCTTCGGGGAAATCGGTTTTTTGGAGTACTCATCCAGTGGTTTGAACAGCGTCTCGGAGAACAAATCTGCTTTGGAAGCATCGACTCCCTGAGCCCATGGACCGGCGATCTCTTGCGGATGGCTGGGGCCAGCATTCTCACTGTACCACCATATCTTTTCCTCGTCGGCGTTAGAAATCCAAGTGTCGTATCCGCTTGCCAACTTATCGTTGTACTGTCGTCGTCGCCGATAGTACTCTTCAGGGGACGAGTTTTCAGCCAGCTGTTTGAAATATTGAACATCGGCATCATACGTGCGGCCGATCACAATCAGCACCCGTTGTTCTTGGATCAACCAGTCCTCTAACCATCCGACGTTTTTCTTGTCGAGCGGCTCTTCGTTGTCGGGAGCCCAGATGATCGTTTGGGCGCGTTCCAGTCGCCGCGACAGCCGACGCTGGATGCCGACATTGTGCCCTTTCTCATCCAGCATATCGGCGAACAGGGTCAAACCATTGATACTGGTACCGGAGGCCTTTCCGTACTGATAACTAATTTTTCTGTCACCACAACCAGCCAATAACAGCGTCAACATGGCCAGACCCAAACAAAGGCTTCGCAATCCGATCATGCTCCCACCTCCGTCAGAGGTGTCGCGGGTGGATTCAGTTGACGTTGCGAGAATCTCTGGGCGCGAATCCGTTGGGCTTCTGCTTCGAATTTATCTTTGCCCGCAAAACAGTCCATCGCCCGCTCATGAGAAATTTTATGCCGACCGAAAAAAGCGTCTTCGAAAGCGGTCATGACATTTCGAAAGTAAGGCGACAATTCTCGATAATCCCAAATATCGTTCAAATACTGGCGATTTGTTTTTCCGCGTTGCAATCGGACCAATTCGTTTTGCTCCAACACGACCAACAGGTCCGCAAAAAGATAGATCACGGCTCGATTGCTGTCCTTGTTGGCCAACGCTTTTTCTGCAGCCGACAGAAAATCGCCCTCCGCTTCTTCGATCTCAAAGGGAAGGTGCTGGACGTGGTCCCGCATCAGCCGTTTTTTCTTTTGCCCCGCTGACTCTTGCGAGCTTCCCTCTTCTCTGTCTTCACGTTTGAGGAACGCAAAAACCAACAGCCCGACCAACCCCAACAAAACAAGTCCAATTAAACTCCACAGGATGATTCCGAAAACGGAGCCAAACGCACCGGTGCCGCCAGCCCCCCAGTTCCAATTCCAGTTGCCCCAATTCGAGTTCGTAGTCGTGGTGTTTTTCGTGACGGGAATCGCTCGGGCGGGAACGGTGTTTTTTTCGTCAACCACCCACGAAGACTGCAGATCCGGTAGGGAGGGACCATTGAGTTCACCGGTTTCAGCGTCCAGCCACGGAAAGTCCGCATCGACCACCGCTCGTTCGACACCCTGCGCCGCATCGCCGTATTCAGAGACCATCGCGCGCGCATCAGAGACCAGCAACAAACAGAGAATCACCACGACTCCGCTCGTCCACCAGTACATTCTATTCTCTGCCTGTCCCAACACGTGATTCCTATCCGATCAAAGTCTCAGATTCTTGACGGGCGCCTTCGGCTTTCATTTTCAACATGACTGACCAACCCTCGGTTTGGATTCGCAAATTGATGTAAGAAAGAAATCGATTGACGGCCACGAATCCCGCCGCCAACCACATCGCAGGCTGGATCATCAAGTGATCGACTCCATAGTAAGTCAAATTCCCCAAGCCTAAAACATCTGCCAGCTGACACAGGCTGGCATAGAATGAAAAAGCCAGTATTCCTCCCACCACCGTCACCACAATAATTCGCAGAAACAAGTCTCCTCCAGCGACACCGTGAACGACACGCGATCGCTCGTCGTAAGGAATCCTTGTCTCCACCTCCAATCGCTGACGGTTCCGTGGAGCCTTTTCCAACAGCAATATTTCGTTCATATAGGGTGTCCAGCAACGAACGATCAGGCCAATGATCGCGACACAAGGAACCACAAACAGCAGCATAAACGCCAAAAAGCCATCTTGCTCGGAGACAAATGCACAGAGGCCCACCAACACCGCCATGGGAAAAACCAATCGCTTCATCAGGTGTTGCCACCAAAACCACATGCCCCGCTCTCTGACTTCTTTGACCGTCTGTGAGACAGTGGGATGTTGCGTGAACATCGCATGCCCCAAGTAATTCGACAAAAAACAAGTCGCCACTTGCGCCTGAGAGCAAACCAACATCAGATTGGTCCAAATAAAATAGCCCCACATATCAGAATAGTTTTCTGCCGTGACCATCCATCCGGTCAACACGTAGTTCAAGATCATCCATGGCAACACACCGATGGCCAAAGCCCACGTCAAATTGCCGAAGTGCTGGCGGATCACCTGCAAACCGAGGTCCCACAGTTCCAGAATATTCCGATTGCGGATCGCAATAAAAGTACGGTCAAGCTGCATCCTGTTCCTCAATTTCGTCTTCAGGACGCGGGTAGCCCAACACGATCAAGTAAGCCATCAATCCAATCGAACTGCCAATGGCGATGACGCCTTTAAGCCACCACGGCAGAAAATCTTCGGACGTGGGCGAGACAAAGCCCTCAATCAAGGCCGCCATGCAGAACAGAGTCACCCCCGCCATCGCCACGGGTAGTGCTTCCCTAGCATTTTTGATCAAAGCATCCGAACGAGAGACGCCCGCGGGAGCCATCCAGCTTAACCCGATCCTCAAACCGGCTCCGGCGGACAGCACAATCGCGGTCAACTCAAAGGGGCCATGGGCGGTCACAAAGTTCTTAAAGTGTTCCCCGGCGGCTCCGGTTTCGGGCCGATACATGAACCCGAAAACCGTCCCCAAGTACATTGCATTGAACGTTAGCGTGACCATCCCAAGCGGGACAAACAGCATCGTGACAAAGCACTTCAGTCCAATCCCGGCGTTGTTGTAGACGTAAAACCCGGTCATGTTAGCATTGTCGCCGACTGTTCGTCGGCTCCCCGCTTCTCCCACACCACCGAAGTCCGTGTACATATCCTCGTAAAGCTCGAGCGTTTCCAATCCAGCGACCTCTTCGGCGAAGCCAGGCCAGACTCGATCGTCGTAGGCCAACCAAACCGACGCCAGAAACAGCCCCCAAAAAATCACGGTGGCAATATGCACGTAGGGATCGTTAAAGATCTTTTTGGGGGTTTCCACAAAAATGCGATCAAACCAGACCGCACCGTCGAACTTTTTGCTGCGGTAGAGCTGATTGTGAGCCCGAGCCACCAGTTGATGCAAATAATCAATGGTCACCGGTGGCAACTGGTTCGATTCGGCTAACGCCAGATCGGCACAGACTTGCCGATAGAGACCGGCGAACTCACTGGCCTCGTCCGTGGGCACTTTGTTTTTAGAGCGTTTTCCGAACTGGTCGCAGAGACTATCCAGTCGCCGCCACGTCGGTTGCCGCATTTCGATTAGTTTTGCAGCTTTCATGTCATCACCCCGACGGCTTTTGTCCCACTGCCAGCGCCGATGGCGCCGGTCGATGAATGGCTTTCGGCTTCGTTAAACTGAAGAAACGCTTTGAAGTACATCGCACACAGCAGTAAATCGTGATCCGTATTGGCGGGCAATCCGAATTTCTCCAGCATCTTGGGAGCCAGTTGAACGGCAATTTCGTAAGTCGTCGAAGGCGACAAAAACCTGCGTCGGTCAACGTATTCGGCCAGCGCTTTAAGCATGCTGCGGGTCGGCACGAAATCTTCGGGCAAAATCTCTGCCAGTTGGGCGACGCGCGGATCGGAAAACTTGGCCAATTCGGGCACCCATTTCTTTTCGTCGACCACGACAATCGTACCCGCCACGAGATCGCCCAAGCGTTGAAATTTGGGAGTCGCCATCATCGCGACCAACCCCACCGTCCCAGTCGGAAGAAGATAGTACATCGGAAACACATCTAGCAGCCGGAAAAAATTTCGCAGCAGAGCCTGGACTCCATCGATCGCATGTCCGTCTTTGGAAATCACTCGAAATCCCATCACCATCTTGCCCAACGTCTGGCCGTTGTAATAGGTCTCCATGATGGCGCCATAAAACCACTGCACGACAAAAAACAAAACCCACACAATTGCCGACCCAAACGCCCCCATTATTACGAACAGTTCTGAAAAGAAGGAGGACGAAACGACAAATGAAGTCAGGAAGGCCATCATCAGCAGGAGCAAATAAGCCAGCAACACCATCAGAAAAAAGCCAACGATCGAGAAAAGCACATCCAGCCCGTAGGCGAGGATTCTTCGAAAGGGACCTGCCAGCTGATATTGAAACGAGATCTTTTCCGGGGTCTCGACCAGCAGCATGGTGTCAATGACCTCCTCGCTGCGCTGGCTGGGGGCGGTCGTTAAAGAAAAAGTTCCAGTTCCGGAATTCGATGTCATTCAAATGGAGTGGGTTCGCGTGAGCCTTCTGTTTCCCAGCGTCGTCGTTCCAGTTTAGCAGAAACCGCGTTCCTGTTGTGCCGCTGGAGACTCTTTCCCAATCGACATCGCGATATTTTATCGCTCAAACCGCCAGCGACTGTGCTCCAATAGATACACGTCGGTTTCAAGAAAAACGCGACAACGTGGCCAATCCCAGAATCGATGGTGTTACTGTGGATCCGAATCGACAGTTCGCTGCTGATTTCTACCCTTATAGCCATGGCTGCCGCTCAATGGCACTTGCGTTAGAACAAACCGATTAAACTGGCGAGTAAGCAGCGGTGGTTTTGGGCAACTTAATACAGGCGTTGAATTTTGATGTTTGAATCTAAAGAGGCGCAACTCAGTTCGCGCGTCGTCCACCAGCGACTGTTTCGCAATCAAGAGCCGCTCAGCTTTCGGCAAGTCGTAGAGCTGTGGCAGACTTCGGATGAGTTTTGCAGTTGGTATTCGAACTTGCTGGGCCAATCCGCCTTCGAGGCATTTCGCTGGGAGACTCCCGTGGTGACGGAGGATCTATTCGATCGCGATTTCGAATTCGTATTGGTCGACACCCCATCGTTTGCCAGTCGGGCGACGGATCAACATTCTTTTGCCGAGCATTTCGAGCGAGCCGATCCCGAAACGCAGGTCCTTTCGTTTCCCAACCTCCGTGGTGATTCGCTGATGATTGTGCCGGCGCCGGTAGATCCACCGACAACCTACGGCCATTTGGTTGCGTTTCTGCGAAATGCTCCCGCGGGCCAGCAGAGGTTATTGTGGAAACAGGTTGGCCAATCGATGTTCGAACGTGTTGGCGACAAGCCGGTTTGGCTCAGCACCGCCGGCGGTGGAGTGGCGTGGCTTCACGTGCGGCTGGACTCACGGCCAAAGTACTATCACTATCAGCCGTATCGGGATGAGCGACCGGGCCGCTAATCATTGACGGGATCGCAGCAAATCAATCGTTTAGCCTTACTTATATAGGGACTGTTTATTAAGCGTTGTTGGTTTTGCAGGTTTTGCACCCTTTTTTGCCGGCGATTCGCGGGGGAAAGGCTCAGCGGCCAGCAACACAGCTTCTGCGATGTAGACGCGGATCGAAGCATTCGCAGTGGCAGAATGCAACCTAATCAACCTCTGACGGTGAGATTCGAAGATTGACAACGGAGTGGCCCCCGAAATAAAAATGCGAAAGATGTTTGGATGCCCTGTTTACTTCTCAGAAATCATCGTTTACATTTAAGGCAGAGCGATGGGGAGCCGATTAAAGCTTCCTATCAAGCATCAGGAAAAACTTTTCAGTTTTAATTCCTTTTGCTGTTGACTCTGGATCGAGTCTTCATAGAATGTCGATCCAACGCAGCGGGTAGCCGCTGAAAGTCGTCACTCTGGCGGCGGTCGCAACCGATACTTTTTGGCTGTGATTATGTCGTGTTCGCAGTGAACACGATTCTGTTCTTTGACAATTTGGTAGAGACCTCTTGTAAAATTCCGGGCACTTCGGTGCCCATGAGTTTTAGAGTTGTAAGATCATGTGAATCAAATCCAGATGGCGCTTATTCCAAGCCATCTGGTCTGATCAAGCATAGCACCGATGAGGTGCGTCGGCGAAGTTTTTTGAGGCTTCGTTCCGACTCAATTTTGGCTAGATTCATTTTTTTGAATCGAACTAAACTTGGCTGGCGGCTTGCCGTCAGCATTAACAATGTTAGTCGTCTGTAATGTGAATCCTTCGGGTGAAACGTTACAGCAAGCATACAATTGAAGGGTTTGATCCTGGCTCAGAATGAACGTTAGCGGCGTGGATTAGGCATGCAAGTCGAGCGAGAAGCTTTTTGAAGATACTTCGGTTGATTCTTAAAGTGGACAGCGGCGAAAGGGAGAGTAACGAGTAGATACGTACCCAAGGGTCCGGGATAGCTGCGGGAAACTGCAGGTAATACCGGATAATATTTCCGAATCAAAGATTTATCGCCCTCGGATCGGTCTGCTTACTATTAGCTTGTTGGTGGGGTAATGGCCTACCAAGGCAAAGATGGTTAGCGGGTGTGAGAGCATGGCCCGTCTCACTGGGACTGAGATACT
>CAZDZX010000053.1:0-18331 GCA_964510005.1 uncultured Pirellulaceae bacterium | reverse complement strand
CATCTTTACATTTTCTATCTTTCCCAGCCAAAACACTCTGGGTCAAACCTCTATCTATGGTTGCTGTCGCATCTGCGACATTCCGGCAACCGACACCAAGGTCATGCTTGCGGATAACGTACAGCTTGAGTTCGGGGAAAGAGGGTTGTTTAGGGGTGTTGGTTCGTGGCCAAAACGTTGGTTTTTGGTCGCCCTGTTTTTGGAGTAATTTTTGCGTGGCGAATAACGAAGTCATCCGAATCCGAATGGAAGCCTACGATCACTCGATCCTCGATCAGAGTGCGCAGGACATCGTTGATACTGCCAAGCGAACACACTCTGAGGTGCATGGGCCGATTCCATTGCCAACTCGGATTGAGAAGTACACAGTTCTCGCAGGTCCCTTTGTCAACAAGAAGGCGCGTCAGCAGTTCGAAATTCGAACTCACAAGCGTCTGATCGATATCGTCCAGGCAACGTCCAAGACGATCGAAGCGTTGAACAAGTTGAGTCTGCCAGCCGGTGTCTCAATCAAGATCAAGGCTTCGCACAAGTAATTGGGTTTAATCGTACACACCGCCTCAGGCGTAGAGATATGAACGGAAGTCGCGGGGATAACTCTTTCGCTGCTAACTAGCATCGAAAACAGTTCCTCGGCGGCAGTCACCGAAACATAAGGCACCACAATGACAAAAGGCATACTCGGCCGTAAGGTTGGGATGACCCAGGTCTTTGATAAAGAGACCGGGGTCGTCACTCCAGTAACGGTAATTCAGGCAGGTCCCTGCAAGGTTTTGCAGGTCCGCACGCCCGATAGGGACGGCTATTCTGCAGTGCAGCTTGGTTTCGGTGAAAAGGCGCGTCCGAAAAAGGATCGTCGTTCACGACAAAGTCAGGCATCGCGAGCTGAGCGAGGCCACGTCGCAGACATTAAGAGTAAGCGTTCTCAGAAGCTTGCCGCTGCTGGTGTTGAAGTTTTGGCGAAGGCCGGTTGCGAGCCATGTAAGTTTGTTCGCGAGATCCGCGGCGAATCTGGCGAAGTCGAAGTCGGCAACGAAGTCAAAGTCGACGTCTTGGCCGAAGTCGGTCGCGTTGATGTGAGTGGCGTTAGCAAAGGTCGTGGAACGGCCGGTGTTATGAAGCGTCACAACTTCTCAGGTCAGCGTGCAACTCACGGTGTTAAGAAATGTCACCGTCATGCTGGTGGTACTGGTATGAGTGCCTACCCCAGTCGCACGTTCAAAGGTAAGCGTATGGCGGGCCGTTATGGCAACGCCAATATTACCGTTCGCAATTTGAATTTGGTTCGCATTGACGAAGAAAACAACTTGTTGTTGGTTGAGGGTGCTGTCCCTGGTCCGACCGGTGGTTTTCTCGTGATTCGCGAAACCAACATGAAGAAATAGTCTCGCTGTTTAAGGTTTGACAGGAACACAGGTTAAAAGAAATCATGGCGAGCTTGCCCGTATACGATGCTTCCGGAAGTGAAGTAGGAAAATATGAAATCGATCCGGATTCGATTTCTGCAACGATCAATAAGCAGTTGCTTCACGACGTGGTTGTGATGTACCAGGCCAGTGCACGGCAGGGTACTCACAAGACAAAGAGTCGTTCAGAAGTGGCTGGTACCGGAAAGAAGATGTACCGCCAGAAAGGTACGGGTAACGCCCGTGCGGGTAGCCGTCGAAGTAACATTCGCCGCGGTGGTGGTCACACGTTTGCTAAGCGTAATCGCGACTATTCGTATCGCTTGCCTCGTAAAGCTGTTCGTGCAGCAACGCGGATGGCGGTTGCCGGAAAGATTCGTGACGAACAGGTTGTTGTGATTGACAGCCTTGAGATGAGCGAGCCAAAGACAAGTGCTTTGGCAAAGATGTTGGGCAGTATCGGTGAGAAAGGCCAAACGGCTTTGATCGCGACTTCGGAAGTTTCAACGAATGTGCACAAGAGTGCTCGAAACATCGAAGGCGTTTCGGTTTTGCCAGTGTCCGATTTGAATGCGTTTGAGATTCTTCGTCCCGATCGCGTGTTGTTTACGCGAGCGGCTTTGGATCAATTCAAAAAGGGCGACGTTCTTTCTAAGTCACAGCCTGCGGAAGAGTCCGCTGGCGAAACGAAGTCAGCATAAATAGGCCTGTTGAATCAGGGCAGGAGTAATTGTCATGGCTATCAAGGCCAAGAAGAAAACTGAAAACGCTAAGAAGGGGCCGAAGCTCGAGCCTCATCAGGTGATCATCAAGCCGGTGGTTACTGAGAAAGGTGTTTACCAGTCAAACGAATTGAATCAGTACACCTTCCGGGTGAACGTTTTGGCAACCAAGACCGAGATCAAGCAAGCGGTCGAAGAGTTGTTCAAAGTTAAAGTCGAGAAGGTTGCGACTCAGAATCGAAAAGGCAAGCCTCGCCGTTACCGATTCACTTGGGGTCGTACAAAGCCGTGGAAGAAGGCGATTGTAAAGCTGGATGCTGAGCACAGAATTGACTTCTTTTAATTGAACATTTTGGCCGGATTGATCCGGAGTTGTTATGGGAATTAGAAAATACAAACCGACTTCGCCTGGGCGTCGTGACTCCAGTGTGAGTGACTTCAAGGAGTTGACGAAGGGCTACAAGCCTGAAAAGTCGCTGCTGCGTCCTCTTAAGAAGCATGCCGGTCGAAACAACCAGGGCAAGATTACCGTTCGTCATCGCGGCGGTGGTCACAAGCGTCTGTATCGTGTGATCGATTTCAAGCGAAATAAGGACGGCGTTTCGTCTTTCGTTGATTCGATCCAGTACGATCCAAACCGCAGTGCTCGTATCGCTTTGCTGAAATACGCCGATGGCGAAAAGCGTTACATCATTGCTCCTGAGGGATTGGAAAAAGGCCAGACGGTCGAAAGTGGTGCTGAGGCGCCTCCGACGGTTGGCAATTGCCTTCCGCTGAAGAACATTCCTTTGGCGACAGTGATTCACAATATTGAGATGCGTCCCGGTCAGGGTGCGATTCTTTGCCGAAGTGCAGGGACTTCCGCCACGCTGATGGCTCGCGAATCAAACTGGGCTCAGATCTCTCTGCCGTCGGGCGAGATTCGTCGGATCCCATCGACCTGCCGTGCCACAATCGGTCGGGTTGGAAACTCAGAACACAGTTCGATCCGCTTGGGTAAAGCCGGTCGTAAGCGTTGGTTGGGTCGTCGTCCACACGTTCGTGGAACCGCGATGAACCCAATCGATCACCCGCACGGTGGTGGTGAAGGTCGTACGAAGGGTGGTCGTCATCCAGTGAGTCCTTCAGGTAAGCCAGCGAAGGGTGGACGCACACGTCAGTTGGCGAAGGCATCCAATGCTGCCATCGTCCGGCGTCGTAAGTCCAAGCGTTATGGCCAGTTGAAAATCAAGTAAGTGAAATAAACCGTCATGAGCAGATCACAGAAAAAAGGCCCTTACGTCGACGAAAAGCTTTTCGCGAAAGTCGAAAAGGCCGAAGCGGCTGGCGATAAGCAGCCAATTAAAACATGGGCTCGCGCCTGTACAGTTGTTCCCGAATTCATTGGGTTCACCTTCATGGTGCACAATGGCCGGCAGCACGTCAAAGTTTACATCACAGAAGATATGGTCGGCCACAAGTTGGGCGAGTTTGCGGCAACGCGAACTTTCCGTGGTCACGGCGGTAAGAAGAAGTAGGACGACAAGTCATGGCTTTTGAATCATCTATTCGCTACGCGAAAATTAGCGCTCGCAAAGTCCGCCCTTTGGCAGACCTTGTGCGTGGTCAGTACGTCGATGACGCGCTTGATATTCTCCGCTACCAGCCCCAGCGTGGTGCTCGGTTGCTCGAGAAAACGATCAAGGCAGCGTTGGCGAACGCTCAGGATCCCGAGCAAAATCCCGGTCGCATTGTCGACGAAAAGGATTTGGTCGTGTCAGAGGCGTTTGTCGATGGCGGACCCATGTTCAAGCGGGTTCGTCCTGGTGCTCGAGGCATGTCAAACATGATCCTCAAGCGACAGTCGCACATTAAAGTCAAGTTGGAAGAAGTTTAGGATTCCTTCGTCGTGCTTCGGCCGGAGTCGCGACTACCTAGCAACATAACGAGATAATCATGGGTCAAAAAGTTAATCCTATCGCTTTCCGCACCGGCGTCATGGAAACATGGAAAAGCCGTTGGTACGCGTCAAAGAACGAATTCGCTGCCTTCCTGTTGGAAGACAAAAAGATTCGTGATTTCGTCGGAAAGCACCCAACTCAAAATTACAAAGCTGCCGGTATCGACAAGATCGAAATCGAGCGGACCCGCGACGAAGTGAAGGTGACTTTGTTTGTCGCACGCCCCGGTTTGGTTATCGGGAAGAAGGGTCAGGAAGTTGAAAGACTTCAAAACGAAATCCAGAATCTGGTCGGTCGCCGAATCAATCTTAAGATTGAGGAAGTCACTCGTCCGGACCTGCAGGCTCAATTGGTAGCCGAGAAAATTTCGGAGCAACTTTCCAGACGTGCAAGTTTTCGTCGTACGATGAAGCGAGCCGCTGAAGAGAGCATGGATGCAGGGGCTAAAGGGATTAAGATCCAGTTGGCTGGAAGATTGGGCGGGGCAGAAATGGCTCGTCGTGAAAAGCACATTAATGGTTCCATTCCATTGAGTACTTTGCGGGCGAAAATCAATTACGGTTTCACCGAAGCATTGACAGCTCAGGGCCACATCGGCGTACAGGTTTGGATTAACCAGGGTAATTACGGAGAGGAAGACAATGGCGCAGATGCCAAGACGGGTCAAACATCGAAAGGTCCAAAGAGGTCATATAAAAGGTAATGCGACCCGGGGCAACAAAGTTGTCTTCGGTGACTATGGCCTTCAGGCCCTTGATCCAGGTTGGCTCAAGGCGCAGACCATTGAAGCTGGACGTATCGCGGCTCAACAATATATTCGTGGCGAGGGTAAGCTCTATATCCGCGTTTTTCCACACCGGTCGATTACTTCGACTCCGTTGGAAACTCGTATGGGTAAAGGTAAGGGTGAACCTGAGTACTGGGTGGCAACCATTAAGCCAGGCACAATCCTGTATGAAATCGGGGGCGTGACTGAGCAACAGGCTAAAATCTGTTTTGCTCGACTGGCCCACAAGATGCCATTCAAAGTTCGCATGGTAAAGCGTTTGCCAATGTAAGGGTGGCGCATTGCCGTCCGGAACAGACAAAAATAACAGCGACAGTTTTGACAGAGACAAATCATGACCAGCATGAATGACATTCGTGAGATGGACGAAGAGCAAATGGAAGCCACTCTTAAAGAGTGCTACCAGCAGCTTTTTCGGTTGAAGGTAAAGGCCCAGACAGATCGTCTGGATCAGCCTTCTGAACTTTCACGCAATCGTAAGTTGATCGCTCGAATCAAGACCGTTCAGTCGGAGCGTCGCAATGCGGCAGCGAAGACAGAAAAGGAAGCGGCCAAAGCTGAAAAAGCGGCGGCGGCTGAAGCAGCAGCGAAAGCACAAGCGGCCACAGCAACAGCAGTAACAACTGACGCGTAGATCGCACAATAAAAGAGAACAGGTACTGAAATGCCAAAACGAGTTGTGATTGGTCGCGTCAAAAGCGACAAGATGGAAAAGACCCGAGTCGTGGAGATTCCACGTACGGTCAAGCACCCGAAATACAAAAAGTACTATCGCGATCGTACCACTTGCTACGTTCACGATGAGAACAACGAGTCGTCCGAAGGCGACACCGTGCAGATCATTGAAGCGGCTCCAACGTCAAAGAAGAAGCGTTGGCAGCTCGTGAAAGTGATCGAAAAGAGCAATGAAGTTGACGTGGTGGCCATGCGTGCCGCTCGGAAGCAGAAAGAGCTCGAGCGTCAGGAAATGGAAAACACAAAAGGTAAGACTGAGACTCCTGCCCCAGCCGCAACCGCGGAAGCAGAAGCCCCAGCAGCAAGCGAAGAAACTACAGAGTAAAGTCGTCCGCTTTTTGGCGAACAGCTAAACAGCTGAACAGTTAAACAACTAAGCGGCTTTGAGCAAAACAGGCAAAGAATATGATTCAACAGGAAACAAGACTTCAGGTTGCTGACAACACGGGTGCTCGCGAAGTGATGTGCATCAAGGTGTTGGGTGGTTCCCGTCGTCGTACCGCTGGACTTGGCGACATTATTGTCTGCAGCGTCAAAAGCGTGATTCCCGGCAGTGACGTGAAGAAGAAATCGATCGTCAAAGCTGTGATCGTGCGAACGAAGAAAGAAGCTCGTCGCGAAGACGGTTCTTACATTCGCTTCGACAGTAACGCGGCCGTTTTGATCGACAACGATAAAAACCCTCGCGGCACTCGTATCTTCGGTGCGGTTGCCCGTGAGTTGCGAGAGAAGAACTTTATGAAGATCGTTAGCCTTGCTAACGAAGTGATCTAACTCAATAAAACAAACGACAATCCAACAACCCAATATTGTCCGAGTCTACAAAGCGACTCACACGACAAGGGAAACACAATGGCAGCACCCAGACTAAAAACCAGATACAAAGAAGAGATCATCGGAGCTCTCAAAGAGAAGTTCGGTCGTAAGAACCTGCTTTCTTTGCCACGGCTCGAAAAGATTGTGATCAACATGGGCGTTGGCGAAGCGGTTCAAGATAAAAAGCATCTTGCAGACGCTCGCGAATCGCTTGGTTTGATTGCCGGTCAACAGCCGGTCGTCACCCGAGCTCGCCAGTCGATTGCGAACTTCCGTTTGCGTGAAGGCCAAGCCATTGGCTGTAAGGTTACGCTTCGCGGAGATCGCATGTTTGAATTCATGGATCGATTGTTTGCTCTTGTTCTGCCACGCGTACGTGACTTTCGCGGCGTTAGCAGCAAGGCATTTGACGGTCGAGGCAACTATAGCCTTGGCTTGAATGAGTACTTGGTTTTTCCAGAACTCAATCCCGATAAATTCACTCGCAGCCAAGGCATGAACATCGTGTTTGTGACGACCGCGGAAACGAATGAAGAAGGACGCGAATTGCTTCAGCAGTTCGGCATGCCCTTCAAAGAAGCAGCCGGTAAGGTTGCGTAGATGTTTGAAGGTGTCTGGTGCTCGTACGCATCCGGCAAACCACTCACGAAATTATAAAACAGGTTGACTTGTGGCACGTAAAGCAAAAATCGCCAAAGCGAATCGAAAACCGAAATACCCCGTTCGTCAAGAACGCCGCTGCAAATTGTGCGGCCGTCCTCGCGCGGTTTATCGTAAATTTGGCATCTGCCGTATTTGTTTCCGTAATCTGGCCGATCGTGGCCTGATTCCCGGTGTTCGTAAGTCAAGTTGGTAGTGAAAAGAAGGAACCATCGTTATGATGTCTGACCCTATTGCTGACATGCTTACCCGCATACGTAACGCTGTCAGCGTTGAACGTCCGACTGTTGAAATGCCTATTTCAAAAGTCAAAATCGGCGTTGCAGATGTACTTAAGCGTGAAGGATACATTTGGGACTGGAAGGCTGAAGAAGCCGAACCGGTTGGCCAGTTGCATATTGATCTCAAATATGGCAACTCTGGCGAAAAGGTAATTCGCAAGATCAAGCGAGTTAGCAAACCCGGTTGTCGCGTTTACTCCAAGTCCAAAGATTTGCGTCCCGTCCTCAACGGGATGGGCATTGCGATTCTCAGTACCTCGAAAGGTCTGATGAGTGATCGCGAAGCCCGTCAGCAGCGAGTTGGCGGCGAGGTCCTGTGCGAAGTCTGGTAAAGGCTTTGCGGTATCAAGAATACATACGAAATATTGTCGAGAGTTGAACCATGTCACGACTTGGTAAAAAACCTGTTGCCCTCATCGACGGCGTCAAAGTCAGCGTAGCTGACCGAGCGTTGAACGTTGAAGGTCCGGCTGGGAAACTCAGTATCCAACTGCGTCCCGAAGTCGAAGTAGAAGTCAAAGAAAAAGAAGCCGTCGTTACTCGCAAGGGTGACGATCGGATTTCCAAGGCCATGCACGGTTTGACTCGTGCGTTGCTGGCGAACATGGTGCTGGGCTGCAAGGAAGGTTACGAAAAGAACCTTGAACTGCAGGGCGTCGGCTATGTTTGCAACCTGAAAGGAAAAACACTTTCGCTTCGCGTGGGCTTGGCCAACGAGTTGAAGAAAGAAGTTCCAGAAGGTTTGGAAGTGACCTGTCCTGACCAGACGCATATCAAAGTGCGTGGTTGTGACAAGCAAAAGGTCGGTCAATTCGCGGCTGAAGTCAGAGCACTTCGTAAACCTGAACCTTATAAAGGCAAAGGTATCCGCTACGTTGGCGAGCACATTAAGTTGAAGCCTGGTAAAGCGGCTCAGAAATAACCCGGCAACAACCAGAACAAAGTACTGGTTAAATACATTTAACAAGTCGACCATGATGGCATGGTTGACGCAGACAGTGAGACGGTTCGGTGAAACACCAAAAATCAGTAAATAAGACACGTTGGCGTAGAACCAATCGAGTCCGCAAAACGATCCGCGGCACCGGGGATCGTCCGCGCTTGTCCGTTCATCGCACCAACAAGCATATGTACTGCCAACTGATCGATGATGAGTTGGGCAAGACATTATGTTCGGCGAGCACCCGCGATAAGGATTTGGCGGGGAAGATCGAAAACGGTGGAAACTGCGATGCAGCCAAGGTCATTGGCGAAGCATTGGCAGCCAAGGCCGTTGCGGCCGGCGTCAAGCAGGCCAAATTCGATCGTGGACGTTTCAAGTTTCATGGACGAGTGGCAGAATTGGCAAAGGCAGTCCGCGACGGCGGCGTCGAACTTTAAATCAAGCAAACCCTTTGGGTAATTCGAGGATATCGTGGCGAAGAAGCAACGAGACGACAGAGACAAAAAAGACTCGGGAATGATCGAGCGAACTGTGAAGATCAAGCGCTGTGCCGCTGTGGTCAAGGGCGGTCGTCGTTTCAGTTTTGCCGCCATGGTTGTGTGCGGTGACGGTAAAGGCAAAGTTGGCTGGGGCTACGGCAAAGCTAACGAAGTCCAACCGAGTGTTGAGAAAGCTAACAAGCAGGCGATGCGAAGCTTGGTGAAGGTGCCCATGGTTGATGGTGCCCTGCCCCACCGCGTCGACGGTCGCTACGGAGCCGCACGTGTTGTGCTGCTTCCAGCCGGTCCTGGTACCGGTATTATCGCTGGCTCTGCGGTTCGCGCCGTTTGCGAAGCCGCGGGCGTGAAAAACATTCTGACCAAAAGCTTTGGCAGCAACAATCCTGTAACACTTGTGAAAGCAACCATTGATGCTTTGCAGAGTGTTCGCACCAAAGAAGACGTGCAACGTCTGCGAGGAGTGGAACTGTGAAAATTCATGAAGTAAACGAAGGCATCGTCAAGTTCAAGCGCCGCAAGCGTATTGGACGCGGAACCGGATCTGGCTTGGGCAAGACGTCTGGTCGCGGTCACAAGGGACAAAAGTCTCGCGCTGGTTTCTCGCAGCATCCGACTTTCCAGGGTGGTGCGATGCCAATGATTCGCCGCGTGGCGAAGCGTGGTTTCAACAACAAGTTTGGCAAGGTCATTGGTGAGGTGAATCTCGGCGATCTGGAAACGAATTTCGATTCCGGTGCTGAAGTCACTCCTGAGACGCTCAAAGAGCGAAACTTGACCAACTATCGCTACGACGAACTAAAAGTGTTGGGCAAAGGCGAGCTGAAGAAGAAGCTTACCGTGTCGGCGCATCGTTTTAGCAAGTCAGCCAAAGAAGCCATCGAAAAAGCCGGTGGAACCTGTGTGGTTCTGGAAACAGCGAAACCTGTTGTGAAGAACAAAATGGGTTCGGCGAAGCAGGCTGCTGAGACTAAGAAAGCAGCCAAGAGTTAAAAAGACACTACGCTGTCTGTGCATGAAGCCACCGCTGGATGAGCTGCTTTTTGTGCCCAACACTATGTTCGGCATTAAAATTGCTTCAGATTGGGAACTTCCAAGGATCCGGTGCCAATCTGTCTTGAAGGATTTGGCGGAAACAAGGACAATCACGGACTTCAGACGCAAACCTTCGCGGCTCACAGCCGCGACTTGAGGCAATAACATGCTTGAAAAGCTCCGCATCATATTCACAATCCCCGATCTTCGCCGCAAGATCCTTTTGACTCTGGCCCTTTTGGCAGTCTACCGCGTTGGCTGGCAGATCCCTCTGCCAATCATCGACCAGACCGAAGTTGCCCAGTTTGCCAAAAGCATGGAAGGCAGCACGCTGGGTGGATTTCTCAGCAAGGTTTCGGTTTTCAGTGCCAGCCAGTTGACCAACGCCACGATCTTTGGCTTGGGCATCATGCCTTACATTTCTGCATCGATTATTTTGCAGCTGATGGGCACGGTCTACAAACCGCTGGAAGACCTCCGAAAAGAAGGGGAGGCGGGGCGTAAGAAGATCACGGAGTATACCCGCTATCTGACACTGGCTCTGTGTTTGATTCAAAGCGTTCTCTATTTGAGATTCATCTTAATGGGGACCGATGTCAACAATAATCTAATTGCCAACCAGTTTGAGAATGGAGGAGCTGGGCTCCCGTTTTTCTGGCAAGCGATAGCGGTGCTCATAATGACCGGCGGAAGTGTTTTCCTGATGTGGTTGGGAGAGCAGATTGACGAATACGGAATTGGAAACGGAATCAGCCTGTTGATCATGGCGGGGATCGTGGCCCAAATGCCGGGTGCCTTGTTTGGTCTGCTGGGTAATGTTTCCATGAAGTTGGAAGGCTTGAACTACGGCGGTACGATCGGACTGGAGAAGATTCTCCTTCTGATCATGATCTTTGTCGGGGTCGTCGTGGGCGTGGTGTTCATCACCTTGGCTCAGCGCAGGATTCCCACGCAAAGTGCGAAACATGTTCGCGGTCGCAAAGTCTACGGCGGAACTCGCCAGTACATGCCGCTTCGAATCAACCAAGCCGGCGTGATGCCGATCATTTTCGCCCAGTCCTTACTGATGTTGCCCCCGGTTCTGTTTGTGAGCCTAGGTAAGTCGTTCGGTGGCGGAGACTCTTCTGGGTTTATGAGAGGCCTGTCGAACCTCGTGGTGAATTTCGGTGAAACGCTTCAGGATTACACATCGATGTTGTACGTCTTGGTTTACATCGGCATGATTTACTTCTTCTGCTACTTCTGGACGGCGATCACTTTCAACCCGAAAGAGATCTCGGACAACCTCAAAGACAGCGGAACGTTCATTCCCGGCTATCGTCCTGGAAGAAGAACAGAAGATTACTTGGAGAAGGTTCTTGAGCGGATCACCTACGTCGGTGCCGGTTTCCTTTCTCTGATCGCCATCGTGCCTACCATCGTGACCCAAACCCTCAGCGTGGATTATCTGGTTGCCAGTTTCTACGGGGGTACTGGATTACTGATCGCGGTTAGCGTTGCTTTTGACTTGGTTCAGAAAATTGACAGTCACCTCGTGATGCGAAACTTCAGCGGACTGCTAGAAGAGTAGCGCCGTTGGTACGCTTTGGCCGGAATCGTTCGGCTACTGCCGGCTAAAGTCCAGTGCTTGCTTCTCAATCTCATGAGTGCAAGGGACTTGCTTTAGGCCAGCGGCCGACAGAACCGCTGCCGGTGGCGTAAGCCACCGGATCGTCTTCTCGCGAAACTTAGGCCAGCGGCCGACACAAAGGCCTAAGAGAGCGGCTCGCAAATCTGGTCGCGACAGCCGAAGAAAGACCTCGCGTGATGTGCCGCCCGCTGGCTAAAAACCACGGCAGCTCACTCGCCAGTTTAATCCGTTTATTCTAAAGTAAGTGCCATTCGGCTAGCGCCTCGTGGCTCACTATCTCCGACATCCTGACGAGCATGGATTCATGATTCTGATCATCGATAACTATGACTCGTTCACCTACAACCTTGTCCAAAGGTTGGGCGAGATCGATGCGGGGCTGAATCTAAAGGTTGTCCGCAACGACAAAGCAACCATCGACGAACTGGTCGCTCTCAAACCCAGCCATCTGATTATTTCTCCCGGTCCCTGCACGCCCAACGAAGCCGGCGTATCGATGGACTGTGCCAAAGCGTTTCACGGAATCGTTCCGGTGCTTGGTGTTTGTCTGGGGCATCAGTCGATCGGTCAATCTACTGGCGGCACGATCGTGCGAGCCCAGCGATTGATGCATGGCAAAACGGACAACATCAACCACGATGGCGAGGGCTTGTTCAAAGGCTTGCCCAATCCCATGGTCGCCACGCGCTACCACTCGTTGGTGATTCAACCCGATACCTTGTCGGACGAATTTGAAGTCGACGCGTGGACGCACGCTCCCGATGGCAGTCGAGAGATCATGGGGATCCGTCACAAGCAGGAGCTGACGTTCGGACTTCAGTTTCATCCCGAGAGTTTTCTGACGGTGCACGGCGTCGATTTGTTGAAGAACTTTCTGGGCATGTCAGCGGTCACATCATGATCTCCGTCGATGAAGCCTTTCGAAAAGTCGCTCAAACGGTAAACCCGCTGCCAATCGTGTCGGTCGATTTGGCCGCTGCGGTGGGTATGACGTTGGCCTCGGATGTGAATGCGGATCGAGATTCACCGCCGTGGAAGAAAAGCGTGATGGATGGTTTCGCCGTTCAAGCCAGCGACATTCGTGCGGGTGCGATTTTGCAGGTCGTCGAATCGGTAACCGCTGGTTCGATGCCCACGCTTCCGATTGGCCAAGGCCAAGCCACACGGATCATGACGGGAGCGCCGCTCCCCAAAGGCGCCGATGCCGTTGTGATGATTGAGCGCTGCGAACTGGACGAAGCGGCAGGCCAAGTCACGATCAATTTAGAGTCCCTAGCTTCCGGTCGTCATGTCTTGGGCCGGGCCGAGAACTTTGCGGCAGGCCAAGCTGTTTTCAGTGCCGGTTCAGTGATCCGCGACATCGACGTTGGCTTGTTAGCCGAAGTCGGCGCGGCAAAGGTTAACGTCTACCAGCGGCCCACGGCAGCTGTGTTGCCAACAGGCGACGAATTGGTGGACGCGGCGACGATGCCCACGGGGCCACAGATTCGTAACAGTAACGGACCGATGTTGATCGCAATGTTGCGTTCCAAAGGGATCGTTGCAACGGACCTTGGCGTCGGCAGTGATGATCGCGATGTGTTGCGGAAGAAGATGAAGACCGGGTTGAAAGAAGATCTGTTGATTCTTTCCGGAGGCGTTTCTGCGGGAACACTGGATTTGGTTCCCGAGTTGTTGGAGGAGTGCGGAGTCCAGCCGGTATTTCACAAAATCAAAATGAAACCGGGTAAACCGGTATTCTTTGGCGTCCATCGGCGAACCGACGGCCGGTCGGGATACGTCTTCGGGCTTCCGGGCAATCCGGTCAGTAGCTTGGTCGGATTTCGGCTGCTGGTTTACTTGGCGCTGGAGAGAATGGCGGGCTCGCTGCAGATTGAGATGCCTGCGATGCCTCACGTGCGATTGTCCAAGGATCACCAAACGCGTGGAGATCGTCCCACGTTCTGGCCTGGTCGGATCGTCGACAGTGGCACCGCTGAGCGCCACGTCGAGCCGCTTCAATGGAAAGGTTCATCCGATTTAATGACCTTGGCCCAGGCCGAGGGATTGATCGAATTCGCCACACCCGGCATCACCTACCCACAGGGCGAGACGCTGCCGTTTTGGAAGTTCTGAAGTCAGCTCGTGGGAATTTGGACTCGTGACAATCGGTGTATCAGGGTTCTGATGTGGCCATGACAGCATCGATGCTCCCTTAATGTTTTGAGTTAGAAGTTGTTTTCGCGACTACGGATACAAGCTCGAGGCCCACATTGCCATCTCTGTATGGGCTCCAAGGAAAGTTGTGCTAGAGTGGTTTGGGTGTCAGAAGTCATCCCGAACGATCTCAAGCGGTTCAACTTTAAAACGGAGTTTCCCTCGTGAAGGAAAATCAAAAATCTCGGCGTTGGGTTCAAGTGTTTGCTGGCCTGCTGATCGCGGGCTTGTGGCTGGCAACTCCAGCCTCGTCCGTGATGGCACAGAAAAACCCAGTGACCCTTTCGAAAAGCATAAAGATACAGGAACTCCTGCGCGAGAAAAATTACGATGCCGCGAATGAAATCGCTCTCGAACTCTTCGAAAGCGACCCTGAGATTTTCTCGCTTCTGATCAAGCTAAATAAACTCAAGGGAACCCCAGAGCAGATCCCCGGCATTCTTCAGTCGGCGTTGAAGAAGTATCAGCAACTGTCCACCCAAGATGAGATTCTTAGCGACGGCAAGCAATGGTCCAAAGTCCACAGGGGCATTGCTCAAACGATGATTTTATTGAAGCGATTCGACGATCTGGAAACGACTCTGCAAAAATCGATTGAAGAAACAGAGGAACAGGGAGTCGGTATTGCTCGCAGATCTTTCCTGAAGCGATTGTTGGGGCAAGCGTACCTCACGTGGGGATCTGAGATTATTGGAGGAAAATCGCCTGGCTTTATGCCGCTTCCGGAGAACGTGTCGCTCAAAGCTTTGGACATCTATGGCAAAGCCTATGAGATCCATGACGAAAGCCGTCTGAAGGCCTCATTACTCCTCACCGAGTTTGGCTTTTCTAAGAACGAACAGGTCGCTAAAAAAGCCAAATCAATCTACGACCCCGAAAAAGACAATTCCCCATCGCCTGCTGTGTTGAACCACCTTGGCACTCAAGCCATGGTTGGCCGCCAGTACGACAAAGCCGTCACTTACTATGAAAGGGCCAGAGCAAGAGGCGCGGATAATCCCGTCATTCTCAACAATCTTGCCTACGCCTATCTGTTCCTTGATGAGCCCAATCCCAAGCGAGCGCTTCAGTTGTGCGATCAGGTCCTCAAAATGCCGAATTCTCAAAAACAAAACACGTCGAATTATCTTCACACGAAAGCCACGGCACTGAAACAACTTAAGCGATTCAAGGAAGCGATCACGAGCTTTGAGCTCTCACTGGAAACTCGCCCCGACCATCCCGACACACTGAATTCGGTCATCGAGTGCTATCAAGAACTTGATTTGGATCCGCCCGAGAAATACCTAAATCGTTTGAAGAAGAAGTAAGACGCCGGTGCACAACCGACAAAGCGTTAATGCCTCGGTAGCCCTCCTTCTACTCGCCAACCTTTGCCGGCGGGAGTTTGATTTTCCAGATCGTTGCCTTGAGCTGTTCGGAGGTCAGGATCAGCGATTGGGAATCGTTCGTAAAACAAACCGCTTCGCCTTGGCTTTGCAGCGGAAAGGCGATCGATGTTGCCTTCTGCGACTTCACCGTTTCCAACCACGACTTTCCTTTGGGTTTGTGAAAAAGCTGACCGGCAAGGTACCCGCGTACGATCAGCTTGTTCCCGTCGGGTGAAAATTCCATCCCCGTTACGTTGCGAAGACCAAAATTGGCAATGCGTTTGGCGACCAACGTTTTTTTAGCTTTGGCGTCTTTGCCGATGCCCTCCGCGGCCTTCACGGCAAATGGATCCGCCAAGCGATAAATGCCCGGCACACTTTTTTTCTTGTCGTTGAAATAAACTTTCTCGACCAACCAGAAAGAGTTGTCGTGTTGGTTGTAGCCAATGGCTTCGCAGTCCCGTGGGCCGTCTTCGTATTTAAACTTGATCGTTTGAAAAACGGATTTTTTAAACGCGGGAAAGGCTGGTTCCTGCATCACGTAAATCTGGCACTGGTCACGCTTTCGTTGGTTGTCCCCCACATCCCCAACGGCCAGATACCGCTGCTGGCCTCGGGTGAAGGCACACATCGATTCCCAGTCTCGATTCTTTCCCAGCCCGACCTTGACCTGAGTCTTGCCGTCGAAATCGACCCGGTACAGCAGGGGCTTGCCGCCGGAATCGTTGAAGGTCCAGAGAGCCGAAAGGGTCTCTCCGGGGAACTTTGAGGCCATCACGACCCCGCTGCTTTCCTTTATTTTTCGGTCGGCAAAAGCCCCCACGGCTTGGTAGCGGCCCGCCACAGAGGCCCCCGATTGTTCGGCTGAACCCTGTTTGTCCGTGGTTTTCTGGGCAATCGCCGAAAAACTGTTGTGACTCGACCACAGGATTGCCGACAGAATCAGGATGCTGCGAAGAAGTGACTTTCGATTGATTTTCGCAAATTGATCCACTATTATTGTCGCTCTGAAAACAGGTCTTTCATCAATATTTACTGGATCATATCAAATGCCAAGCGAACGGGAAAAAGAGATCAAGCGTCGTAGAAAACGCAAAAAAGCAGTTGCCAAGCTCCGTATGCGGGCAGCCAAGGCTTCCGGTTCGGAAAAACAAGTCATCGCGGACAAGCTTCGCAACATGACTCCCGGCGCCAACATCTTGATCAAGGCCATGGGTCTCGCCAAGAAATAGTCCGATTTTTGCGTGATGAACGATGATGTATCACCACGATGAAACAGGGGGTTCGCAAGAACCACCCGCTAATTCGACACCGGCCGCCACCCATCGTGGCCGTCGTCTTCGCTGCGCCTACTGTGGGGAAAAGTACGAACCCTCCGCATCTCCGTGCAAGCCGTTCTGCAGCAGCCGCTGTCAGAAAATTGATTTGGGCAACTGGTTGGATGAATCCTACGGGTTGCCTTATGAGGGAGAGGGAACTCCAGAACCGCGGGTTGATTTGTCCGGCGAATGAGGGTCACGAAATTTCGCGACCCCGTTCATTGAAAAAAACACTGCGCTATAATGGGGCTCCCAAAAAAAACACTTTGTGAGCATACATGAGCGATCAACCTGTCAATGTCCGAAACGTATCGTGGGCCGATCTGTGCCCGTGGACCATTATCTTTCGAACGCTGTCGCCGGCTTCTAGCATCACCGTTCTGGCGCTGGCGCTGGTCGGTGTGCTCGCGGCTTCGTTTACATGGTGGCTAAGCGAAAACATTTTCATCGCATCGGATTCCCCGCTGCGTGAGAATGCGGCCTTCGTGGATGTCGTGGGAAAGAACACCAGTCCCTTTCGCGGCGTGTTTGCTGACGCGGCCTCCGATGCGAACTCGCTGCATTTGCTGGGTGCAAAAATCAGCGGACCCCGCGCCGTGTTCAACCGAATCAGTGAACCGTTTGGTTTCATGTTTCGGAATCAGATTCCTTCCCTCGAACCCACGGGCGCAAAACAAACCTTGGGCACCGCCGGGTTTCTTTACTTTCTGTTCGGTTCCGCATGTTCGCTGGCCATTTGGGGATTTTTCGGACTGGCCATCGCCCGTGTCAGTTTGCTTCGCATCACTCGCAACGAAACGATTGGAATTGATGATGCCGTCGATTACGCTTGCGACCACTGGCTGGCCAGCGTCGGCGGGCTTGGAGCGCCGATCGGTGCCGTGTTTGCGATGTGCATCCCGATGTTTCTACTGGGACTGCTGATGACATTCGATTTGGGGGCGGCTCTTGTGGGCATCCTTTGGATCGTCGTGTTGGCGGGCGGCACCATTATGGCGCTGCTGCTATTGGGACTGACGTTCGCTTGGCCGCTGATCGTTTCCAGTGTCGGCTGCGAAGGCCAAAATGCATTCGATGCGATGACTCGCGCCTACGCTTATGTTTTTCAACGACCGCTGCACTATCTGCTGTACGCCGTCGTCGCCATGCTTTTCGGTGGATTCTGCTGGATGATCGTGGCATGGCTTTCCGGTGCCGCAATTGAACTGGGATACTGGGGAACTTCTTGGGGAGCCAACCGAGCTGGCGGCGAGGTGCCACGGATCGAAGTCATCCAAGGACTGTCTTCCCAAGTCCAAACCGTTGTCGACGAAAGTGGCGCCAAAGTCCTTTCCGAAGAGCACAGTTCAACACTTGGTTACGCCCAGTCCTTCATTGGATTTTGGAATGGTTTGATCCGGACCGTCGCCGTGGCATTCCTGTACGGTCTATTCTGGTGCATGGCTTCGTCGATCTATCTGCTGCTTCGCAAGGACGTCGACGACACCGAAATGGATGAAATTTTCATTGTCGATGAACGCCGGACTTATGAATTACCTCCATTGAAATCGGACGAACAGGGAATCCCTCAAGTTCAAAAACCGACGCCGGTCGACGAGAATTCGGATGACAAGGCCGAAGAAACCGAGGAAGATGGAGAGAGCTAGGATGATGAATCCCGCAGTGCTCCTATCGAGCCGCGGGAACTCAATGGATTGAGAGCCATCAAATTTTGAAATAGAGCGAGCGGTCAAGATGCCCGAGAACCCAGCGACGTGGAGCCATCTCAACCTCATCAGCTTGTTTGGCATCTTCGTCATGCTGACGGTGGCTTGGATCCTCAGCTCGCATCGCACGAAAGTCAATTGGCGCTTGGTCGTCTCCGGAGTCGCACTGCAGTTTCTGCTGGCGGCCGTTTTCTTTCAGTCACAAGGCGTGCTTTTCCACTACGTGGATGGGCTGTTTCAGGCGATTCAAAAATATGTGGACGCCGGTTCCTCGTTTGTGTTTCGAGC
>CAZDZX010000052.1:5277-18410 GCA_964510005.1 uncultured Pirellulaceae bacterium | reverse complement strand
CCGCTGGGCTTGAGGGATGACGTTCCCGAAACCGTTGGCTTACGCCAACGGCAATGGGTGTGCCGCCCTCTGGGCTAAAAACAGCGGCTGATCGCTCCCCAGTTTGTTCTAAAGTAAGTGCCATTGGGCGCTAGCCGCCGGTACGCGGATGGACACGATTCACCTGTCCTAAACCGTGGCTAGCGCCAAAACGGCTGGCCAGAATGACGTCACGTTCTTCTGATGGAGATGGGCTTGGCATTGGACGCCGATCACCTCCGCGACGAACCGACGGCTAGCGCCTTGTCGCTCATTTGGACCGACGCCGGGCGCCTTGTCGCTCATCATCTAAAAAACGGCACGTCGAAATTCCCCACTTCTTTTGCGAAATCGGTGAACCTCTCGCGTTCGCTCTACTCTCTCTTGTGCTGCTCTTTTACGAACTGGAAACTCTCTAACCTTTCCATCCAATGAAGCTGACTCGAATTCCAATTCCAAAGTCTTGATCGTCCGCCACCCGCGGTTTTCGAATCATTACGTTTTGGTAAATTCAAATGTCAGCCACTTCTGCAGGTCGCAGACACCTGCTGGATTCGCTCATTCGTCAGTACGCCCCCAATAGCCAATCACCGCGCTGGGGATACTATCAACTGATTGACGCGATCCGACAGCGGTCTTCTGCGCTAAGCGTTAGAAACGCACAAATCTCAAATCACAACGCATGGAACACCGCGGACTTGCTGCGCTCGATCCGCGCAATGTCCTTCCACTTCCGCGACCGAGTACGATCGCCGTGGGACTGGAACTGCGAGGGTAATCCGCTGCAATCACTTTCCAGCCACCTTTTCGCGCGATTCGGCGTCGCTAAATTCATGCACCGCGCATGGCTGGAAGCACCCGCTGCAGCGCAGCTGTTGATCGATCTGGGGCAAGGACAAAGCGTGCGAACGGCTATCCAGAAAAATTACGATAGAAGCGTTTCCCGAAAAACGGCTCATCTGTTCGCCAATGCGCCCGACCGGTTCGGCATCCACGACTCGCTGCGTTGGAGCGCACTGCGGGCCGGTGGCTGTGATGACGCCTTGGCTTCGGCGATCGTTCCGTTGACGCGGGAGATTCCCGACTCGCAACATGACTTCTGGTTAGAACTCAGTCAGTTTCTGCAGCGTGCCGTTGATGTGCAATCTGGCACTGGCGCAAGATCTGGTATTCCACCAGATGTTGATGAAATGCGCACGATTGTCAGTTTCGTCTGCCAACATAAATTTCAACCTGCATCCCGGGTAGTCAGCTATCCGACGCACCAATCCACACCTCTTCAGCCGGATTTCACACTTCGCGGAAGAACAATACGTTGGCTTCGAGACCACATGCTGAACTGGGAAAATGAAATTCAAATGCCAGCGCCTCGATATCCTCAGTGGCAACGGCCAAGCCTGCCCCTGGTATTCCAGTGGGCTCCTGTAGGGCTAAAACCGTTGAGCTTTTCGTATGGAGAATCCGTCTGGCGTTTCGTTGAAATTACCGACGCCGATGAATTGCGAACCGAAGGATCCATCATGCGACACTGCGTGGGAAGTTATCACCGACGCTGCGTGAACAGAATTTCGTCCATCTGGTCTCTGCGCCGATCGATTGGAAATTTCACGCAGCCCAAGGTGACGATCGAGTACCAACCACGATCCGGGAAGGTGATCCAAGCCAAAGGAAAGTGCAATGCACCTCCCAGCCACTTCGAAAAATACTTGATTGGCCGCTGGGCTCAAGAGAACGGAATCGAGACCCGGATCGACGCCTGATGTCGCTTGCTATTCGCTGGCGCCGTGGGGAAGGCTTCCCGCGGGAACAGGCTCGCCTTGGCGGGCGACATTTTCATCCGATGGCACAGCTTTTGAACTTCCCTTGGCTAACCCCTTAATGCGTGGATCGTGGGCGCCGGTAAAAGTCCCCGTCTTGGGATCGAAAGAAATGATCTGAGTGATTCCGACATCATCGAACGTAGCCAACTGTAACTCGTGCCCGTAGGACCTCAGTTCGGACTGGTCGCGAACGCTCATCGTTTCTTCAACGCGAAGCCGATTGGGTGACCATTGATGGTGAAACCGGGGTTGAGCGATGGCTTTGTCAGCCGGCATGCCAAAATCAATCACGTTGATCAAAGCACAAACGACTTGCGTGATAATCTTCGGGCCTCCTGCCGCCCCCAGCGTCAACACAGGCTGGCCTTCCTTAAGAACGATGGTGGGGCTCATACTCGAAAGAGGCCTTTTGCCGGCAGAGATCGCATTCTGATTGGCCCCAATCAAATCGAAAGCATTGGGAACTCCCGGGGCGATAGCAAAGTCATCCATTTCATTGTTCAAAATGACGCCCGTTCCCGGAACAACCACCTTGGAACCAAACCATGTGTTGAGCGTGGACGTGATCGCAACCCAATTGCCTTGCTTGTCCGCGACCGCAATATGCGTCGTGTGACGGTCGCGAAAAATGTCAGTCGGGTTAGGCGGCAACCCATGCGAGAGTACTTCCGATTGGAACAGTGGATTGATCCGCCCGGACAACTGACAGGCATACTTTTTCGAAATCAGCCCCTTGGGCACGTCGACAAATTTGGGATCGCCCGGCCAGAATGCTCGATCCGCAAACGCCAACTTCATCGCCTCGGCGATCAAATGCTTGGCCTGAATTCGATTCGTTCGTTCGACCGCAGCCAAATCAAAGTGTTCGAGTATGTTCAGAATTTGGGCGACGTGGATGCCACCGGAACTCGGAGGAGGAAAGCCAATGATCTCGTGATCGCGATAGCTTGAACGAATTGGCTCGCGGAGGACCGTTTTATATTGGGCGAAATCCTCTTGGGTCAGAGCACCGCCGTTTTCTTTCATCCACTGGGCGACGCGTTCAGCAAAGGGGCCTTTGTAAAACCAGTCCGTTCCATGTTTGGCCACGGATCGGTAGGTATTCGCCAAATCCTTTTGATAAAAAATGTCGCCAGCCTGAAGAGGAACAGCGTCTTCTTTGAGCAGCAGTTTGGCCGTTGCTGGGAAAAGGGTGATCTGTTCGTATTCACCGGTGATCCGTTTGCTGAGCGTTTCGGAGACCTCAAATCCGTCGTCCGCAATTTTGGCAGCGGGCAAGATCAGCTCGGACAGCGACTTTTTTCCGTGTAACTTAAGGGCCTCTTCCAGTGCCAACAAAGCACCCGGCACGCCGACAGCACGGGGCCCGTTTCGGGACGCCAAGGGCTGTAATTTCCCAAACGCATCTCTGTAGAAATCGCGATGTGCGGCTGCGGGAGCTGTTTCCCGACCGTCGATGGCGGTAATTTTTCCATCGGCAGAGCGAATCAGGATAAAGCATCCGCCGCCGATCCCCGAGTTGTAGCCGTCGACAACGCCAAGGGTCAAAGCTGCAGCCACGGCCGCATCGACCGCATTCCCGCCGTCTTCCATTGCAGCAATGGCGGCTTGGGTGGCATGAGAATCCACGGTGGCCACCATATTTGTTTGGCTGGTGGCATGGTGGTGGCCTGAAAGGCGATCTTCTGCCGATAGGCTACAGGGACACAACCCCGCACAAATCAGGCAGAAAAACGGAAGGATTAGGAAATATCGATTCATCAAAGGCCACCCTGTGTGAAACTCTGAAATATCAATGCTGTTTCGACATGTCGCGTTCAGACCTAAATTGTAAATTGTGATCTCGCAATTCGATTCACTGGGTTGTCTGGCTGTTTGTGGGCCTGACCCCCATTTTCCGGTGAACATTTATTGCTTGTTCGTGCCTCTCTGACTTCAGTATAGCAGTTTGTATCGCAAAAGTAGAATCCCATGTCCGAAACAAAAACTCCATTGACCGATTCTTTGGTTACAACAGGCGAAGCGACCGCCATTTTGCCGACAGGCGGAAAAACGAAACCAATTACGGTTATTGGCAACGATTCGATCCGTTCTGGCTTCGAAGAAGGTTGCTTGCAACAAGCTATCAACTCGCGGATGGCTCCGGGAGTTACCGATGTCGTACTGAATCCGGACGCCCACCTTGGATACGGTGCGCCCGTCGGTTGCGTGATGGTTTCACCGACTCATATCTATCCAGGCCCAGTGGGCGTGGATATCAAATGCAGCATGAGCCTATTGCAGATGGACGTCGATGCCGGAGCAATCGAGGACAAGCATGTCCGCCGTCAATTGATTAACGCTATCTGCAAGCGAACTCCAACGGGAGCTGGCAAGGGGCAGCGGAACGTCAAAAGCGGTCGGAACTTCACCAAGAAACTGGGGAAGCAAGTCGCCATCGAAGGCGCTTCTGCGAACGTGCTCGATGCGCTGGGAATCCCAACGCACTGGGCAGATCGCTGCGAAGATTCCTTCCATGTCGGTCATGACGAAACTCGTGACAGCTTGGGCGGCCGTCTGGACAAATTGCTGGACACACGCGGCCTGAAGAACTTTTCCGACAAGATCTCGCAGTTGGGATCTTACGGAGGCGGAAACCACTTCGGCGAATGTGAAGTCGTTGAGGTTCAAGACAACGATCACGCGCGAAACGTGGCGAAGACGTTTGGCCTTGCCGATGGCAAAGTCGCGTTTCTGTCTCACTGTGGTTCTCGTGGTTTTGGGTACAACTTGGCCCAAGGCCAGTTCAAGGCGCTGCAAGGCAAATTTCAGCAATGGAGTATTCCGTTTCCGGGCAACGATCGGGAATTGGTTTACGCTCCCTTGGGATCGCAGGAAGCCAATGACTACTTGGACGACATGGCGATGGGTGCGAACTTCGCGACCGTCAACCACATGTTGATCAACGCGTTGGTCTTGGAAGCGTTCCAAGAAGTCCTGCCGGGAACCACGGGGCAACTGGTGTACTTCATCAGCCACAACATTGCTCGCAAGGAGATTGTTGACAATCAACCCTGCTGGGTGCATCGCAAGGGAGCCACACGGGCTTTCCCTGGAGGTCACTTTGCATTGAAGGATACGCCTTTTGCGGAAACGGGTCACCCGATTCTGTTGCCGGGAAATCCGCGCGATGGAAGTAGCGTGATGGTTGCCAGCGAAGGTGCTCGGAAAAGTTGCTTCAGCGTTAATCATGGTGCTGGCCGCGCCCTTGGGCGACGGGCGGCCAACCGAACGCTGGACCAAGCAACGGTTGATCGTGAGTTCGAAGAGATGGATATCCTGACCAACTGCCGCAACTATCCACGCGATGAGGCGCCGGCAGCGTACAAGGATTTCAATCAGGTTCTGTCTTCCGTGAAACAGGCCGATTTGGCGACCGAGGTCGCACGACTGAAAGCTCGATTTGTGATCAAAGACGGCGGTTAGTCGCAAACGAGTGGGCAACAAAAAAGGGCGAAACTCCGTGAGGAATTTCGCCCTTTGTTTTTTTGTGTCGACTGTTTATCCGTTGGACAACAGTTCCAAGTAATCCGAAGTGATCTCCAAGACTTCATCCAAGTAGAAATCGCGTTTGATTTCGCGGCCTTTGGCGACCTGCTCCTCAATCACTTTTTCATCTTCTTTTTCCGCACTCAACTCGCGGCTCCGCTCAAGATACTTATCCATGTTCAAGCTTACGGTTTTTTCGTTCTTCTGACGCACATATTCTTCGATGCGACGAATTCGCTTGTCGAACTTTTCAGACTTGCTGACCCGCAAAGCAGATCGTTCTGTCAACGTTTGCTTCAACTGCTCACTGACCAGTTTGTACCGGTAGAAATCCGCAGCAGGAATCTTGTCGAACTCAACCGGGTAATCCAGATCTGACTCTCCCACAGGCATTTTGTCGGTAACCGATGGCAGTACCAAATCGGACAGAACACCGCGCTTCTGGGTGCTGTCGCCGTTAGGACGATAGAACTGAGACTTGGTGATTTTCAAAGCACCAAAGGTTGGATTGTTGCGAATCCGGAAGAAAACTTCTCCGATATCCATCAACGTCTGAACGGTGCCTTTGCCGTGAGTGGTTGTGTCACCCACGATGATGGCTCGTTTGTAATCCTTGAGAGCTCCAGCAAGAATCTCGCTGGCACTGGCACTGAATTTACTGGTTAGAACGACCATGGGCTTTTCCCAAGCCAAACCGTCGCGGCGGTCATCCAGTTTGACGATCTGCTTTTGCGAATCCTTGATCTGAACCACAGTTCCGCGATCGATAAACAAACCGGTACAGTCAACGGCTTCTTGAAGACTACCGCCTCCATTTTTGCGAAGGTCGATGACCACGCCATCCACACCCTCTTCGTTGAAACCGTCTAGGATCTTTTTCATGTCGGCGGTTGTACTGCGACCGCCTTCGACTCCAGTCATGTCCGCGTAGAAACTCGGAAGCTCAATGACTCCGATTTTGCGAGGACTGCCATCCGCGTTGGAGCCCTGCTCGAACACCTTGCCATGAGCAGCGCTGTCTTCAAGGCTGATTTTCTCGCGGACGATTTCGACGATCTTGATATCCGTTTCGCCTTCCGATCGAATTTGCAAACGAACAACCGTACCGGCCTTGCCGCGAATCATGGCGACCACGTCGTCCAGTTTCATGTAGTTGACGTCAACAATGTCAGTACCGTGCTTTTCAGCCAAGTCGGCCTGCAGACGACCGCCGGACGCATCGCCCTGTGCGACGCCCATGATGGTGTCTTCGACCTTGATTCCGCCCTGCGTGTCACAGGCTCCGCCAGGAACAATGCTTTTGATCACGGTGTAACCGTCATCGTCGCCACTGAGCGTCGCCCCGATGCCTTCCAGCTTCAGCCCCATCACGATCATAAAGTTCTTGAAAGATCGTTCGGACATGTACGATGTGTGCGGATCGTATGAAGACGTGATCGCAGTAATAAACATTTCGATTACTTCTTCAGTACCGGTCTGATGCATCCGGCGAGCAAACGCAGCGTATCGTTTTCGCAATTTGACTTCTGGTGGATCTTCTTTGCTGGCCGGTTTGGCTTCTCCGGATTCTCCTTCGGCTTCTTTCTCTTTTTCTTTTTCGGCGTCCAGAATTTCATCGGCGCGGAAAATCAGCAGATTGTATTTGACTCGTTTTCGCCATCTCTCAAGGGCTTCCTCTTCCGAGGCAGCAAACTCAAGAAAGTCCGGATCGGTAATGAGGTCTTCATCGATCGTGTAATCGTGGTCGGCATCGACCAGCCCGATCGCCAGTTCAGATCGCTCGTCCACTCGCTTGAGAAAGCGTTTGTAGATCGAAAGGGCTAGCGAGTAATCTCCTTCCTTGAGTGATTCGGCGATGTTCAGCTTTTGCTGACTAAACTCTTCGATATCGGACTTCAGGAAATATGATTTGCTGGGATCGAGTGCTTTGACAAACATCTTGAAACCTCGACGCGAGATTTCATCGTTAAGCGGCTGCTTTGACAGATGAAGCTCGTTCATCATCATTGCGACCATCATGCCAACGCGCTTTTGCTCCTTCGTGGGAGCGCTCAGAGTGTCATCAGCAAACGACTGAACTGACAACAGGGGCAGCATCACACAGCCCACAAGAAAAGCGACAAGGCAGTTTCGGGGAGTAGAAGTCATAAAATCTGATCCTGCGGGAGTCTGTCGAGAGTTACACTATAAAAGTTAGTACGATCCAGCTTAGCTGGTGGTTCCCCAGGGACATGGGGCACCCTTAAAAACCGCTCAGATCATAAAAGTTCCGTTGCAAAAACAACACTGAGCGTCTTGGTTCGGCAAAAGCCGAGAGAAACAGTAATATTGTCGGTTTGAACGATGTTGCCGGGTTAGATGAAAATCCCACCAAATCGGTTATAATCAAGCGATCAAGTTTCCGGTTGGATCGTAGGGTTTCCAACAAAAACACGCAAGAGTAATCAAACCATCCGCATCCATTGGGGAGCTTATTCTCCCCCTCGATTCATCCTCCTCGATTCCAAACCAACCCAATTCCGCTCAAACAAACTGCTTAAAATCGAAATTGAATGCCAGCTTTTCTAATGATGAATTCGGGTGCCAACTCAGGTGCCCGCTTTGAATTGAGCGACCAGAACGACAACTTTCTGGGTCGCGACTGGGAGTGTCGGGTTGTTCTCAACGATCCTCAGTGCTCGCGTCAGCATGCGCGGGTCTACGCCGAGGAGGACAACTGGTGGATCGAAGATAACGCCAGCAGTAATGGCACTTATGTGAACGGTCAAACCATTAAACAAGCTCGTTTAATGGACGGCACCCTGATTCGGATCGGGGAAAGCATGTTCACGTTCCGCGAAACCGCACAATCGCTCCCCGCCAATGTCGAAGAGCAATCTAGCAACATCGATTCGAAAGCCGGTCCGCAAACCGTCATTCTGGATCAGACTTTTGATCCTCAGCAAACGGGCCAGTACACACTGGATTTTCTCAAGGGCCACGATTGGGGACAGGATTTTTTCTTCCTGTTTCAAATGAGTGTTCGTCTGCTGGGCATCGAAGAGCCCGACGAAATCATTCAGACCTGCATGAAGCGATTGAGTCAGCGAACCGAAGCATCCGCCGCCGGCTTCCTGTGGCTTTCCGATGAAGGCGAACTTACACCTAAAGTCGTTTTCCCAAAAGAACTAGCGGATCAACTGAAACTGGATCCGGAATTGACCAAGCGTGTTGTTGCTCAACAGCATGCGATTCGCTTCGAGTACGACACCAAGGGCAAAGAAGATTTCGCGGATTCAATCTGCGTCCCTCTGAACTCCGATGGCGTCGTCAAAGGAGCGATCCACCTGTATCGCACCAAAAGCTCATTCCAAGATTCGCATTTCAATTTGGCGACCGCCATTGCGAACATTATGGTCCGTTCGCTGGAACGGGCGAACCGCCACACCGCGCTGGCCGTCGATCACTCGCGACTGGTTCAGAAATCGGCGGCCTTCGACGAGCTGCTGGGCGAGAGCCCCAAAATGCTTGACCTTAAATCGAAAATTGGACGGGTCGCCAAAGCTTCCGGTTGCGTCCTTGTCCGCGGCGAAAGCGGATCCGGTAAAGAGCTGGTCGCGCGGGCTATCCACAAAGCCAGCCCTTCCCACGACCGGCCCATGCTCAGTGTGAACTGCGCCGCGATTCCGCGGGACCTGATGGAAAGCCAACTGTTCGGACACAAAAAGGGATCCTTCACGAGCGCCGACCGCGACCACAGCGGATGGTTTGAGCAGGCCGACCGCGGCACGCTATTCCTAGACGAAATCGGCGAACTGACCCTCGAAGGCCAAGCAAAACTGTTGCGGACATTGGAGGGACATCCGTTTCTTCCCGTCGGCGGCACCGAGGAAATTTCGGTCAACGTTCGCGTGATCTGCGCCACCAACCGCGACCTCAAAGAGTTTGTCGCTGAAAAGAAGTTCCGCGAAGACCTCTTCTATCGACTGTCTGTCTACGAATTGTACATCCCGCCACTGCGTGATCGCGAGTCCGATATCGACATGCTGATCAACCACTTCTTGGACCACTTCCGAACCCAGCACGGAAAACATGATTTGAAACTTTCCAAAGAAGCCAACGCTCGCTTGCTGGGTTATTCGTGGCCTGGAAACGTCCGTCAGCTACGCAACGTGATCGACAGCGCCGTCGTCATGGCGGAATCCAATGAAATCTCCGGAGATGAACTTGGGATTCGAGACGCCACCGATGGCGATTTCGAAACGCTACGTATTGATCACTGGGAGCGAAAGCTAATCATCGATGCCCTAAAACGGACTTCCAACAACGTGCCTCGCGCCGCTGAACTGCTAGGCATCAGTCGCGCCACACTCTATCGCAAGATCGATGAGTACGGCGTCAAACGAAAGTAACCGCAACGAATCCTAGCGACGACACTATCGATGGGCACGGGCCGCGCCTTCTCGCCGCGCTTTACAGGCCAACCGCCATGCCTTTTCATCCCCGTGGGCGTGAATCGAAAAAGATCGTGTCCGTCGACGTCCACGACCGTCGATCCACTGCGCAACCCAGTACCAATACTGATACTCATACTGCCCGCGAACATCTTTCTGGCGATGAAGTCGAACGCCCACCACGCCGCTCTTGTTGCGAACTGACGGAGAACGGCTTTTCTCTTCGGTCGTCATCCGATGCGTCAACTGTTCCATGTCGTCGCGAAATTCTTTGGCCGCCTGTAGCGACGCACGGGTACCGCCATAGTAAGCGTCACCAAAAAAACGACAGACCTTTTCGTTGCTCCGCTGCATGCGGAACATCCAGCCTGCCGATTTTCCATTGCGACCACTCTGGTCGATGCGACTGATGTTGCGTCGTGGGTTCTTCCGTGCCATGGAACTGTTTTATCAGATCCAAAACCAATCTGGCAGTACCAAACGCTATTGAGCCGACGTTCGCAAACCGTTGGGACCCCCGGAAATCGGGCGGCCTTCGCTCAAAGGCCAACTGGCCATCTGAAATCCCTGCTTTTGAATCCAATCACGCAGCGTCGAATATTTATCGTAACTGTCGGGATAGACCCAAACAGAAATCGTCGTTCGTCCCGGCTTCATCGTGGCCAAGCGGCGGGAGAACTCGGATCTTTCATCCATCGCAAACTCAACATCCTCTCCAATCGTCGGATCCGCAGGCTGCACCACAAAACGACGCAACCGCACACTCCGGTCGTTGGCACCCGGTCGACTCGCGGGAACCGCTTCCAATTCGTAGCGCAACCAGAACCCGTCGATCGGCCCCACCGTCTCCGTCGTTCCCCGCGCACTTCTTAGCTTTTCGGCTTTGAGACGAGCCTCCGATCGCATCCGCCCGATCAGTTCGTCCATCGGGACCCATGCCAGCCGCCCTTCACTCAAGCGAAAATGAGCTTCCTCCGTGAATACGGTTTTGGCGATCGGGTTCGGGTAGTGATCAATGGTCTCGACTACGGTTTCAATCTGCGTCACCGATACAGCGTTGATCTCCGCATTGACGGCTTCCAATTGCGACACCAACTCAATCTCCTTGGCTCGCTGTTTGGCGTGGCGCTGCTGTTGGTCATCCGATTGGGCGATCTTCTCATCCAGCGCCGAACGAACTCGTTGCAACTTGACCAACATTTGATGGCGTCGGGCTCCCAGCTGAATCGCCATCTGGCTTTCACGATCGACCCGGCGTTCAAGCTCTTCGTTGTCGTATCTGAGCGTCGTGATTTTCGATTTCGTTTTGGCAAGCTCAAGCTGCAGCCCAACCAGTTCCTCAGTCCGATCAACAACTGGAGCTTCTTGTGACTGGCTCACCATCGCACTAGAAGCTTGGGCGCCCACCACGACGACCAGAATGATCAACACGCCAACCAAATTGGCGATGATGTCCAAGAACGAGTCTTGGCCTTGGCTCAGATCCGATTCTCTCATCGCGCTTCCCTCTCGATCCCCAACCCACTGCGGTTCAGCAGAATCTGCAGTTGCTCAAATCTCTGCTCACCACCGGGGCGAACCTTGAAAGAAAGCGTTGGTTTCCAGTAAGCGTTGGCACCAGCGATACCCCACGATTCAATCCGCTCCCAGACAATATTCACCATGCGATCGACGGCCGCGGTTTCAATTCCGGCGGCTTCGCCCAAGGACACATGCTCCGTCTGCCCGTTGGCATTTTTCAACCGAATCGAATTGGCATCACAGAAAACAGAAACCAAACGAACGAAACCGGTCGCGTCGGAGGTTCGTGTCGGCAATGCCCAATTGCTGCCCCGCTGATCGGCGATGGCTTGGGTCGCCGACTGCCCATTAGGATTGTGTTGTTTTTCGAGTTCCTTGTCGGTGGCTCGAACTTCGTCGACCCGCACGCCTCGTTCGAAATTGGGAATCTGCTGGGCCTGATCCACGGGATTGGAATTCGTCTCTTCGAAACCGGCCGGTTCAAACTCGCGTTCAAATCCGCCATTGCGCGATGCTCGGTAGCCTCCGCGGAAATTCTCTTCGCTTGTCCCTCCGGTGCCGCGTCTTGCTTGCAGAGCCGCTTGCTGGCGGGCGGCTCGCACACGTTGGTTTCTGATTGCGAGGTCGACCGCCTCTTGGATTCGTTCTCTCAACTGATCGTCGACGGGTCCAAAATCCAAATCCTTCTCCGCCCCGATCAACTCGTACCCAAACTCGTCATCCCAACTGCTCATCGATCGCCGAGCCAAAGCGTAGGATTGCGAACCCGAAGGCCGCACGATCAACAGGGGATACGGGCGCTGCCCATTTTCGGTCAGTTTGTAATCCACAAAATAGTTTCGCACCGCCAACAGAGCCGCATCAAGCGGATTGCCGGGTTGGATCGGATACGCAAAATCCGTTTTTTCTAACGTGATGTTCCATGGTTGCAGCACCAGTTTATCGTCGAAGCATTCGACGTAGATCGGCACGCGCTGAGTCGTCCCGGTTCCATGGTAGGGAACGATGGCAAATTTCTTTTTGGTTTCGACTTGGGGAGTCGCTCGTTTTTCGGCGAGGGCCTCTTTGGCGTCGGCGAGCTGCTGTTCCAATTCTAGGAGTTTCTCGCCGTCGGGTTCGGCGGCGGCTTCGTTTTCGGATTCTTCGAAGGCCTTAATTTCGGCGACCAACTTTTCGGCAGCCGCGTTCAGTTTTCGAATTTCGTTTTCCAGATGGCTGCGATGTTCACGGGCTTGCGAAAGCCGGCCGGAAACCTCGGGGCGGACTTCGGTGAGCGTCTCGGCCATCGAGTTGCGAAAATCAATTTCCGATTCTAAGGCCTTGATCTTCTGTTCGATGTCGGCACCTTCGCGATCACGCGTGTCTTGCTGTTCCTCTTGAGCCATCTTGGCAGACTGGACGGCCAACACCAACATGACGATCAACACGCCCAATGTACAAATCAATACCGCCAGAAACGGGAACAGCGAAACACTGACAACGTTTTGCCGGACTCGTCTCATGCAGCTCTATTTTGTTTGCGGTCGCGGAAGACAACTCTTGTGCGATCGGCATTCAACTCCGGCCACATCGATTTCGCTTTCTCGATCGAAGATCCAGCCGCAGCATCGTCGGCAGCGGACTCAGTGTCCTTGCGATCAAAGAGTCGCAGCTTTGGCTTGGACGATGGCGCTTGCCCCGGGACTCGCACGGTGACTTCTCCATCACCGGCATCACCAAGGAATATTTTCAGCGGCCCGATTGGACCCGAGGGAACAGGGTTCGCGTCGACAACAGGTGTTTCTTCAACAACAGGCGTTTCTTCAACAACAGA
>CAZDZX010000052.1:0-5177 GCA_964510005.1 uncultured Pirellulaceae bacterium | reverse complement strand
CCACAGCCACTTTTTTGGATGCCACCTCGGCGAGACTTTTCATTGCCGCTGAATTTCCGGCTTCGTCGAAGCGGATGACGGTCGACCATGTTTTGTCGATCTGCTGCGGCAGCGCTTCCGAGATTCGGTTTTTGGGAACTTCGTTTTCTGAGATCTCATTTTCTGAGATTCTGGAGATCTCGCTTTCGGACTCCGACTGATCTTTCTTCATCAGTGGCAAATCGTGCGCGGCTCGCAGAACCTGAGCCAGCACATCGTGCGTTCGCGTCGTGGCTTCGATCGCTTCCTGCTGTTGCTTCATCGCCGATTCAAAAGCCGTCGACTGATCCAAAGCAGAAACGATCGACTGCACACTTTCCGTTTGGTTCGTAAGCGAATGCTGATGCTTTTCCAATTGACGTGCGTTATCCGAAAGGATGACTTGCCATTGAGCCCAACGCCGCGCCATCGCATCATCGGCCTTATCAATTGACTCGCCTAAATAGTGAGCCAGCGCCGCCACGTTTTCATCCAGCGACTCGGTTAAGTTATCTCTGACCAGTGAGTTGGCTTCCGTGAGCGTCGAAGCCCATGCCTTTTCGGCGGACCGAATGCTGTTGCGCCAAATCTCGGTCTGGCTTTCAACAACTTGGTGAATCGCAGAAACCACTTCGCGCGTTTGCGACTGGTCCTGTGTTTCGGGCGTGATGTCGAAAAAGAGTGTCAGTTCACTGTTGGCTCGTTGGTCCACAAGCCGTAGCAGTTGTGATTCGAATTTCTCAACAAGGAACAACAGAAACATCAAAACCATCGACAGCGTCAATGCCAACGCGGTCGTGTCGAAGGCAACGTACAGGTTCCCGCGCAGCCCGTTCATCATGTTCTGGAAATCATTGTCCGGGCCGACATCGATTCCCCCCAAGGCTTGGGAGATACCCAGAACGGTTCCCAGAAAACCGAGCATCGGGGTCGCCCAAATCAAAATTCGCACCAACGAGTATCGTTGCTGCTGTCGGATCTGATCAGTTTCCGACAAATACTTAAGTTCGTTTTCTAGCTGCCCGGTCGAGTTGGATCGGTATATCGAATGCAATGCATTGACCAACCGCTCCCATAAATAAAATCCGTGTAGACTCTTCGGCAAATCGAATAACTGCTCACCGAATTCAGCAGCTTCGTCGGCCACGCTTCGGCGCGATCCGCTTGCCATCAATGGCACGTTGCGATCTCGCTGATCGGGTTCGAGCTCTTCTAAGCGAATGCTCTTTTCAGAGGAGTACTGCCGCAGCAAGTTCCAGCCAATGCCCGCCATCGAAGCGACACCCACGAAGAACATCGCGACGGTGATCCTTGAGATCGGGTGGCCGGTCAGATAACGCAACGTCGTTTCGTCGGCGATCAGCGTTTGGTCAATCAACCATTGCAGGCCAAGGTATAGCGATAGACCCACACATACTGGTACCACCAGCGAAGGTAAAACAGCGATCCAGGATGGTTTTCGTTTCACTTGGATAGGTGGGCTTGGGTCGAATCGGCGCAAATCCGCGCTGCCCGGTGTATCGGAGTTTTAGGCCGCCCCAGAACAGCAAAATCGGCCCTACGACTGAAAAAACCCGGAATCTCCACCTAACTGGCTATTCTTTGGCAATTGTTAAATTCTGCCAGGTTTCACTTACTTTCGGACGCCAGCGAATCGATAACAAAGCCACGGGACCGCGTGAAACACGCTAATATCCCAGGGGGGATACCCGGTTCGAGATTGCACGATCGCGAGCCGGGTTATTTTTTTGCCCCGATCCAAGTTAAGCTGGCTGAAAACTGATATCGCTTAAGCTCGTGTGTCGTTTAACGGATGCACTTTGCTTGCGGTCCCACTTTCCAAACTGGAAAATCGCATGAGAGCCTGGTTAAGGCTACTGAGAATCGCCAACTTACCGACCGCCATCGCCAATGTGCTGGCAGGATTCCTGCTGGCCAACGAGACGTGGCAACCCGTGCTGCCTCTCTGCTTGCTGGTGATCGCGTCGGCCTGCATTTACTCTGCCGGCATGGTGCTCAACGACGTTTTCGATTCTGACATCGACGCCCAAGAACGACCCAACCGCCCCATTCCAGCAGGCGACATCCCCCAAGGCACGGCTCTCAATGTAGGCAGGATCTTGCTGATCGTCGGCGTCGCCTTGGCCTTCGCTGCCAGCTGGAAATCAGGACTTGTCGGCATCCTGCTGGCGGCAGCCGTCTGGCTCTACGATGGCCCCCTGAAAAGAACCTTCGTGGCGCCCTTTCTGATGGGAAGCTGCCGCTCACTGAACATCTTGATGGCGGGCGTGGCGATATCAACGGCTCCAGTCCTTGCGATTTGGTATGCCATCGCCATCGGTGTGTTTATCACTGGAGTCACTTGGATGGCCCGCAATGAAGCCGCACAGGAACAGCAGTCCAGCCAGCTGATTTTTGGCGGCGTCCTGATTGCCTTGGGGCTCGCCGGAGTCGCCACGATCGTGTTCTGTCCAACAGAAACGCCGCTATTCCATACAAAATTTTCCAAAGGTTTTGTGATTCTTTCGGTTTGCATGTTCATTCCGATCGCTCGCAATATCGTCGTCGCCATCGTGTCTCCAACATCCAAGACTGTCCAGCGAACGATCATTTCATGCCTGCAAAGTCTCATTATTTTCGACGCGATGGTCTGTTTGCTGATCGAGAACGGCCAACCGTTTTACTCCATCGCCCTGCTGGGGTTGTTGGCCGTTTCATTCCTGTTGAAGCGTTTTGCAGCGCTAACCTAATCCACCCGCCACCAACTCGAACGACTTCGTGGGTATAATGGAGCCGACCTCCCTCTCACTCCCATAGGAAACGAATGCAGCTTGGATATCACACTGGCGGCTTGACCCAGCACGAGATCTTTTCCGGGCTGAATCTGCTGGCTGACATTGGCTATCAGAGCGTTGCCATCAGCATCGATTTTGGCTGGCTCAGCCCTTCGGATCACGACGTGCACGAGTCGGTCCAGCGAGTCCGCGCTGAACTGAAAGCTCGCAAAATGACTTCCGTCGTCGAAGCCACCGCGAACTATCTGCTGGATGCGAACCGGCCCAACTGGCCGACGCTGATGGAGACCGACCCCGGCCTAGTTGAAGCCCGCATGCGATATCTAAAATATTGTGTCGATGTGGCCTCCGAGCTGGGCAGTGTTTGCATGTCGCTGCGATCCGGCCCCAAACCAGAGGGGGTTACTTTTGATGACGCGATGAATCGATTAGTCGAAGGCCTGTTTGAGGTGCTGCAATATGCCGCCGAACAAGACGTCCAATTGGCGGTGGAACCGGAACCCGGTATGTTGATCGACACGTTGGGGCGTTACGAGCGCTTGTTGCATTTGCTCGACTCGCCGCGACTGGGCCTGACCATGGATGTCGGCCATGTGTTTTTCAGCAACGAACTCCCTTTCGATTCCCAAGTCGAAAAGTGGATTGAGAAAATGGTCAACGTTCACATTGAAGACATCCACGGTCGCCAACATCGGCATCTGCCACCCGGTGCTGGGTCCATTAACTTCGAACTGATCATGGAGTCGCTGGTGAAAAACGGCTACGCAGGACCCGTTCATGTTGACCTTAACGAGCATGCCCACGTGGGTCCCGAAATGGCGCGGCAGTGCCATGGCCAATTGTTGCCAATGATTCAAAAAGCGATCCGTTGTCGAGGCGAAATTTCGTGAAATCCAACCGCCTGGTCTTTCTGACCATCCCGGGCTTAAGAAAAAAAGACATTCAACACATGCCGCATCTGTCGCAACTGGCCGATGCAGGTTCTGTTTCCCGCGTCCAACATGCGTTTCCCGCCGTCACCTGGCCCAGCCAATGCGCCGTCCTGACCGGAAAGCCACCCTCCGAACACGGCATTGTGTCCAATGGTTTATTCTGGCGCGAGGACAACAAAGTCGAGATGTGGACGGCTTGGAACGAAGTCATCCAGCAACCGCAGATCTGGGATTTACTCAAGGAACGGAATCTGAAAACGGCCGCTTGGTTTCCGATGCTCAGCAAAGGATGCGGCGCCGATTACGTTTGCATGCCGGCACCGATTCACCAACCTGACGGCAGCGAAGACCTCTGGTGCTACACGAAACCCCAAGAGTTCTACGGCCAATTGCTAGAAGAGATGGGCCACTTCCCCCTCCAGCATTTTTGGGGGCCGATGGCTAATATCAAATCCAGTCAGTGGATCGTCGATTCAGCCATCCGATGCGCCAAAGAGTTCCAACCGGATTTCTTCTACATCTATTTGCCCCATCTAGATTACGCTGCCCAAAAGTTCGGGCCCGACAGCGAACAAGCGATGCAGGCCGTTGTCGACCTCGATTCGCTATTAGGCCATTTGTTGGAACAGATGAACCAGTGCCTTGAGAATCCGGCGTGGATGGTGCACAGTGAGTACGTCATTTCTGCAGTCGATCACGTTTCCTATCCCAACCGGATTTTGCGTGAGTCCGGCTTGCTGAAAACCTGCACTCAGGATGATCAGCCCCACGAATACCTCGATTTCGAAAACAGCTCGGCTTGGGCGATGGTCGATCACCAGTTCTCTCACGTGTTCGTCAAAGACCATGATCCGGCCATCATCAAACAGGTCGCCGACCTGTTCGCGGACGTCGAAGGGATCGATCAAGTGTTAACGGGCACCTCCCGTGAAGGCCTCGACCATCCCAGAAGCGGCGACGTGATTCTGGTTTCGAAACCCAACAGTTGGCAGGCCTACTACTGGTGGCTTGACGACACCGTGGCGCCTCCGTTTGCACGTTCGGTAGACATTCATCGCAAGCCCGGTTACGACCCGGTAGAACTCAGCTTCGACATGGCAACTCGATCAGTGCCGTTGGACGCGACGATCATCAAGGGCTCGCATGGCGTCATCCAAGACAACGATCAGGGCGTCATCGTTGCCGCAAACTGCGATCTTCCCGCGGCAGTAACCGAAGCAGAGATTTTTGAGAGCGTATTGAAGTCATTCGGGTAGTCAAAGGTGGCACCGGCTTCCAGCGCTTCCAGCCTGATCAAGCGCGCTCCAGCATGTCCACAGGCTGAAAGCTTCGGAAGCCTATGCCACCTTGAAATGATGAGCGGCAGGGCGCTCGCCCAATGGCACTTACTTTAGATTGTCGCCACGAAGTGGCGTTGAAATGTCCCGGAGGG
>CAZDZX010000051.1:0-18500 GCA_964510005.1 uncultured Pirellulaceae bacterium | reverse complement strand
GGCTTGCGTGCGGGTTTTTCTGCTTGCAAGATTGTCGTCCCGGCTCGGTGATCACTGCCGTTATCCCTAGGAACTGCCCATTGAAGTACGCTGTGTTGTTCCTTCTGCTTGGAGCTGTACTCGCCCACTTTGGGCGAACTGCTGATGGTGGCATCGGCCTCATGTCATACTGGCCAGCGGCCAGTTGTGTCGCTGTGTCGGTGTCATACCTTTTTAATTCGCCCACAATCTTCGGGAAACGACAGTCGGGCAAGCTCAATCCGATTTCCACACTCCTGCTCTTGCCATACCTTCTTTTCACATGGGGCACATGGCACCTTGTGCGAATACTGTCACGGGAGAACGCTTTCGATACTCTTGACGAAAAAATTACTATCGGACGTCGCTTGCTTCCTGATGAATTGCCCTCAGACCTGACCAACATTGTAGACCTGACTGCAGAGTTCCCCGAGGCACAAGCTGTTGTTGACAACTCAAACTATTTCACATTCCCAATCCTTGATGCGTCGACGGTTACGCCCGAACAACTGCAACACGTCGTAACTAAAATTGACGAACTCGATGGATCGGTTTACATTCATTGTGCACAGGGGCATGGCAGAACGGGGTTTGTAACCGCAGCGTTAATGATCCACAGAAAACCAGAACTATCTGTTGACGATGCCATTCGGAAACTTCAGAAGATTCGGCCTGCGCTATCCTGCAACAAGTCCCAAATTGACGCCTTAGAAAAATGGCGGATGAAAGAAATGGGACGCAGCTCATTGATTGAGCGTTTGTAGTAACAAGCAGAAACACTTAACCTATCGACCGCAAGCAGAGCCTGCCTAAACACCTAAACGAGGGCAGTTCCCATGCGGTCGTTTTCCACTCGAGAGCGAAACCAAGTCGGCCGGCAGGTTCTACCGGACGGGCCGCCACTTCGGCCTTTCGAAGGTCGTCGATCGAGATGGATAGCGAACCGTAGGTGATGATGTCCAACCACTGGAATCCGCTGAACTGCCACTACCGCTGCCGTAGTCGCCGTCACCTCGATTGCCGTAGCCACTGTCGCTGCTATTGCCGAAGTCATTGCCGTGGCCGCTACTGCTACCGTTGCCATGATCGCTGCCCCTGGCGTAGTCGCTCAGGTGCGGGCCATTGCTTCCCTCAATCTGAATAATGCTGGTATCGGAAATCGCTTGATCGCCCAGCTTCATGGATACGTTAATCACAACTGCACTTCCTTCGGGCACGCTGTCCAGCCAAGGCAAATGCAGAACGATTCGTTTTTCGTTGTGAAGTTCATCTCTGGCAACAAACAGAGCCAGCTCACGAGGCAGAAAAGTCCATTTGCCAATTTCTTCGCCCGTAATTTCTTCGACCACAACGGTCAAATTTCCAGCTGGATCGGCGAACCGCCCATTGATATCCAAACACTCAAGTCTCAACTCTAGGCCATCGTCGCCGGGAACGGTGTCGAGGCTGACGCCGTGAGAACCGTTGGCGTCGACGCGAATTTCCGTGGGGGCTTTAATTCGTCTGCCGCGACTCGTTTGACTGTGGGTTGATGGCAACAACTCTAAATCGAAAACGGATTTATCATTGGAATTCGCCGGAACGGATTTTTCGGAACCCGAATCTGCCGGAGAACCGCCTGAGGAATCTCCTTCTAAATCAATGTTGAATCCTTCGCTTGACGAAGGATCGACCGATTTGCTGGAGGATCCGCTGGACGGCAATGAATTGCTAGGCACCGACCCGGGAATGACCGAACTCTCGATAGGCAAAGTTTGGATTCCGGGCTGGGAAATGATCTCGCCATTACTCGGTGGATAATACGGATCGTAAATGATGTCGCCCTGGGTGGTGCCAGACCCGTTGATGACAGGACCGTCAACGATCTGCCCCGGAAACGTCTGTCCCGGAAACACTTGGCCGGAAACAATTTGACCGGGCAGGACCTGGCCGGGGATCACTTGGTCCTGAATGACCTGGCCTTGAATCACTTGGCCGGGGAACACTTGTCCCGCAGCAATCGGAGCGCCTTCCACGAACTGCGGCGATGCGGCCACGAGCAGACCTGAACCCACCGGTCCCGAAACCACGGCCCGAGAATTAGGCGCACCTGAAACGAGCGACTCATGCTCGGCTTGCAGCGCGTAGTACTTGTCTTCAAGGTCAAGGATTTCAGCCCGCAGCAAAGCGGTCTCTCGACGACACATCACGCTGGCTCGTTGACAGCCCGTAAACAACGGGATCATCATCAATACCAGCAGCAGAGAAGTTATAAGATTGCGAGGATGACGCATAGCGATCGCCCAAAACGGACCCGTACGGTAGTTTCCAGGACGATCTTTAGGAAAAAACCCGACTTCTACGCAACGTCAATTTGCGTTTCTAGCTCAGCGGTGGCTTTTAGCGAGTTGGTGATAAAACAGGCAGCTTTGGCTTTCTTTAGAAGACTGGCAGCCCGCTCTTGGTCGGCGTCCGCGTCCACAACCAGCGTGGCTGATACCTTGAATCCAACGAACTGGACGCCCGTTTCCGCCTTGTCCAGCTCGCCCGTGGCGGTGCATTTGATTTCCTTGTAGGAAAACCGCGACATGGCCGCGATAGCCCGAAATGACAGGACAAAACAATCTGCAACCGCCGCTGACAGCAAGTCTTCAGGAGACCACTGACCCCCCGGACCGCCGAATTCCTTCGGCGCCGCCGATTCCATCGATTGCAAGCCATCGATGTCCAGCGTCACGTTGCCTTCGGGTGAAGCGGAAGCATTGGCGGTGTAAAAATGATGGTAGTTCATGCAGATTCTCCTGGCGAATTTCAGCTAACGAATTTAGCTATTGGCTTCTTCGATGCTAGCAACCACGCGATCGATCAGATTGAATTCACAAGCTTCGTCTGAGCTCATGAAGTTATCGCGATCGGTGTTGGCTTCGATCTCTTCAACGGTTTTGCCAGTGTGATGAGCAATCAGTTTGTTGAGGTGACCTTTGATCAACAGCAGGTGATCGCGGTGGATCAGAATCTCTTCAGCGGTTCCCTGCATCCCCGCCAGTGGCTGGTGGATCATGATGCTGGCGTTGGGCAGTGCGAAACGCTTTCCAGCGGCACCGGCGGTCAACAACATGGCTCCCATCGATGCGGCTTGGCCTAAACAATAGGTCGCCACGTCGCAACTGACGAACTGCATGGTGTCGTAGATCGCCATCCCGGCAGTCACGCTGCCACCGGGCGAGTTGATGTACAGGTGGATGTCTTTCTTGGGATCTTCGGATTGAAGAAACAGCATTTGGGCAACCAATGAGTTGGCCAAATCTGCGGTGACTTGCTGTCCCAGAAAGATGATGCGGTCTTTCAGCAGACGGCTGTAAATGTCGTAAACGCGTTCTTCACGGCCGGTGTTGTCGACAACGTAAGGGACGATGGGCATATTGTGCTCCGAATAAAAGCCGATGTTCGGGTAATGAGTTCTTCTGACTACTCTTCTTCAGCGCCAGGTTTGCTGGTGATCTGATCCACCAGACCGTATTCCTTGGCCTGTTCGGCAGTCAAGAAAAAGTCTCGGTCGATATCTTTGGCGATTTGATCTTTGGTTTTGCCGGAGTGATCGGCCAAAATCTGATTCAGCACGTCCCGGTTTCGCAGGATTTCTTCGGCCTGAATTTCGATATCGCTGACCTGACCGCTGACACCACCGTAGGGCTGGTGAATCATCACGCGGGAGTGAGGCAAACAGAATCGCTTTCCGGGAGTTCCTCCGGCCAGCAACACGGCGGCACCACTGGCAGCCTGTCCGACACAGAAAGTCGCCACGGGACAATTCAAGATCTGCATCACGTCGTAGATCGCCAGTGTGGCAATCACGTCGCCACCGGGCGAGTTGATGTAGAAATTGATATCTTTTTTCTTGTTTTCACTCTGCAAGTACAGCAGCTTCATGACAACTTCGTTGGCGTTGCCAGTGTGAATTTCGCCCTGCAGGAAAACGATTCGGTTTTCCAGCAGCAGATCCCCCAGCGTCATGGTCCGCTGTCGTTGATACGACGCGTGAGCTGAAGAATTGATGATCTCCTGCAGTTGAGCCGCAGAAGGTGAATTTGAATTGGGAACTCCGCCGGCGATATCGCCTGGAACAACGGAATCAAATGTCTGGAAAGGTTTCAAAACGCAATCCTTTTGATGAAAACAGATTTCTTATGCCAAGCCAGCCTGACATCGTGATTGTGAACCTACCCACCCAAACAAAAACCGGCAAGACGGCTTGCCGGTGATAGTCCCTAATTCAGACGTTATTGAAAAATGGCCCAACGTGGCTGAACCCATAAACGTGCCTATTTTGACACAGTCACGCCATGGGTGGCATTGGTGGCATCTGGGCAGCGCAAGCAGAGTCCTCTCCGCAACGCCATCAATCTCGTTCGGGCTTCACACCAGGAATTGGCGTGTCTTCGCCACCTTCGTATTTCGCTGACGGAATGTCCGCCACGACACCGCCTGCATAAAACGGGATGGCTTCGGTTTCTTCTCGCTTAGGTGCTTCGTAGGGAGTGGCTTTGATGGTAGCGGCTTCGGTAATCATTTCGATAACCTTGCCTTCCACGATCATGTTGCGAAGCGAATCCATTTGGCCGTTTCGCTCCAATCGAGCTCGAACACGGCGGGGAGAATCGTTCTGCTGGGCAGCGATTCGTGCGATCTCCGTCGTGAAATCCGCTTCTGTTTCTTCGACTTTTTCTTCTTCAGCGATCCGCTCAAGAATAAAGTGCTCTCGCAACAGGTTTTCGGTTCGCTCCAGAATGTTGGTTCGCAGTTCATTCTCGCGAAGACGAATCTCATCTTCGCTGAAACCGCTGGAACGCATTTCCATGACCGAACGCTCCAACTCACGCCGCGATTGACGACGAAGCAGATCCTGAGGGATCTCCCAGTTGGCCGATTCGGTCAACGAACTGCTGATCTGATCGCGAATCGACTCGCGCTGGCGATACTTGAGCTGCTCTTCAAGCGAATTGCGAATGTTGTCGCGAAGGGCATCTTCTTCCATGCCCAATCGCTCCAGCACAGAGTTCAAATCCGAAGAAACGCGTTTGACTTCGAGGACTTCGAAAGCGACTTCGACTTCCTTGCCAGCCATCTCTACGTTCTCTGCGTACTCACTGACGGTGAGTTTTGCGGTGCGCGTTTCATCGGCAACCGCACCGACGATGAGCTTTTCAAAGTCATCAATGGTCGCGTCAGCAAGGCTCAATTTCGCACGCACGTTGATCGTGACTTCTTCTTCTTTGCTGATGGTTTTGCCATCCACAGTCGAAGTCACATTGCACTCGATAACGTCTCCGGCCTGAACGGCTTCTTCAACGGGAGCTGCAGGAGTGAATCGCGCGACGATGCGATGAACTTCTTCTTCGACATCTTTGTCGGTGAAGTCATGCTCCGGACGAGTCAGCTTGATGCCGTCCCACTTGGGCAAATCAAAGTCCGGACGAACTTCGATATTGAATTCGAAAATCAAGTCACCATCTTCAGGAACGTTGACTTGATGAAAATCAAGATCCGGTTCCGAGATCGCACTGAAGGTATCGGCATCACTGATCTGCGTCAGGCTGTCCATCAACAAAGCACTTTTGACTTGATCGCCGACTTGCTTGCGAAATTTCTTTTCGATCAGATTCCGAGGCGCCTTGCCGATCCGGAAACCCGGCAGCTCTGCCATCGGCGAAATCTTGTCGAACTGATTCGTGTAGTAACGCTCGATCTCAGTTCGTGGAATGGTTACCGTGACGTGGCGACCACAAGCACTGGTTTCCTTAACGTCCATCGAAAGGTCGAGAACCTGTGGAGTTGTTTCTTCCTGAGGTTTTTCAGCTGTCGTGTTCACTGCAATTTCCGTGGTTGGTTTTGTCGCCAAAGAAAAAAATCATGCGAGCAAAACGCATGATTTCATGTTGCTTAAATTTGGCAGTATAAAGAGAGCGGGTGATCGGATTCGAACCGACGACATTCACGTTGGCAACGTGACGCTCTAGCCACTGAGCTACACCCGCGTCTGAAATCGAACAATGATTATACGAACGCCTTTTCGCCTTGCAAGCCAAACGCTGAACTTCGTAACCAACCTCTTCGACAGAGACCTTCTTCGGCGGAGCATGGGGGGAGGCTGTAGAGAAAACGAACACTTTGTCCACTTGATGGCCATTCCCGGTCACACCGAGGCTCCAGCAGAATCCAAGATGTTTTTCTGAACCCTAACCGGTCTTCTTCCGTCCTATCCACTGCACAGAGGGCGAAACAGGGCCCCAACTCCGTTAGCTGGGAAATGTTTAGCGATTGCGACAGCCAAAAAACAGCATTTTGGTCCAAAATCAAGCCTTTTAGCATCGCGTGATGGTCGGTATTCCGCCTTTGTGTTATCATGCCGCCTCGGCGGGAAATACGATCGCGCAAATTTCAGATGGGAGAACAACACATGCTGTCAGCAAAATTAGTTGTTATCGGTGGTGATTCAAAACAAAAAGAGGTTCCACTCAGGCTTCCCACAATCATTGGTCGTGGCCGCGAAGGTGTGACCCTGACGATTCCCCACAAACTTGTTAGCCGGCAGCACACAAAGATTTTCGAGCGAGAGGGAAAGCTATTCGTCCAAGATCTGGGCTCGCTAAACGGTACATTTGTCAACAATCAGCGAATCGATGGCGAGCAACTGCTGAAGCCGAATGAGCTTTTGACCCTTGGCAATGTGACATTTCGAGCCGTCTACGAGGATAAAGTCGAAGCGATTGCCGTCACGACAGAAGAGGCAACGCCTCCGCTCGAAGCGGTCATTGAGCCCGAATTGGATGGCTCCAGCATCGATCTGGCCGAAGAATCATCCGAAGAATCGGGGTCCTCAACAGATAAAAGCCTCATCGCCGCACTTGTCGATGAAGACGACATTCCCGTCGCTGTGTCAGAACCAAGCAATGTCATCTCAGGCCCCAAGTTCGACGCCATTGAAGGTGCGAAGCCTGAAAAATCCATTTGCTTGGGCGCCCTAGATGGCCTCCCATCTGCCAACTCAGAAGCGGTTGCTGAAAATTTTAATCTAGCCGGCGTGGAAAACAGAAAAGTGGACGACAAAATTGATCTGAGATTAGACGACGTCCCCGGCCAAGTTCATGAAGATCCGAACGACCCCAAACTGGGCTCCTTCTTGAAAAAACTTCCTAGATAAAGCAGACTTGTCTGGGTGAAAAAGAATAACGAAATCGATCGGACTCTCATTCGCCGCATTCGCAGCGGTGATACCAACGCATGGAATGACTTGATTGCTCGCTACGAAGGGCGATTGTTAGCGTTTGTGGACAGCCGATTGTCGAATCGCTCTGCCAGCGAAGACATCGTCCAAGAAGCCTTCATTGGGTTTCTCAACAGCTTGCCCAACTACGATGGCAACCGAGCGTTGGAAAGCTATCTGTTTTCCATCTGCGCCTACAAGCTAACGGATCACTTGCGCCGCGAAGGTCGTCGACCTGCGATTCCGCTTTCGACGGGTTCCGATTCCACCAGCGGCGCTCAGTGGCAACTGCAAGGCAACGCGCGGCCCGCCAGCAGCATTGCCCGCAGTGGCGAACGAAAGAAAATCGAAGAAGATGCTCTCGCCGAAGCCATTGGCGACATGATCGCGAAATGGCAACAAAAAGGTGACTGGATCAAACTGCAATGCATTGAATTGTTGATCGTCAAAGGCATGGCCAACAAAAAAGCGGCCACTCTGCTGAACATGTCCGAACAGCAAGTCGCGAATTTCAAATTCGATTTTCTCAGCCGACTGCGGACATTGATCAAGCGACAAGGACTTTCTCAAGAAGTCTTTCCGGAACTCTACGACGAATAGCGGCTACAGACTGGCTTAGGAGCATCCTCAGCAAGAGACGTGAACTCCGGATATTTCACCCATCGATTTTGATGGGGCTATTAGAAAAGCCTCAAGGCGCTGAATCGCAATCGCAGATCAGTTGCCAAAAGAAACAACAGCGTGGCACGAAGACGTAAATACCATTCAACGCAGCGTCGAATGGCAGATGAAAGTCGACGACGCTAGAGCAAAACTCATATCCCTACACCCTAAAATCAAGACGTAAAACTGCACTAGTTGGCAATACGTTCGACGGGCTATCAGCATCAAGTGCGAACGCACGGGGAGCTGGAGCCAACGATCCGCTTCCTCTTGATTGAGACCCAGTCCTGCTGATGACGATTCTTAATGATCGTCCAGACTCAAAGCTGATGCGGTGAGGCATGCCGATGCTGCGTGCGAGATTCACTCAATTCGGCATTCGCCTAAACGAGATTCTTGCCAAGCATGTTACTTTTTGGCTCACCACTATTTTGCGGTTAGATCTGCCGAATCTTCGTCCCACACTGGTGTGACGATTAATTTTTTATCCTCATTGCGGCGAGTGAACTGTGAGCCCTTGGGGGCACCTATTTCACGCAGTGCTTCAGAAAGCGCCTCAATCGCGGCAGGTGGATCGTCGCTGTATATGCCGATGCCCACACTCTCTACTTCTCCATTCTTTAGTTGGCGACTTATGCTGGTGAGTATGCCCAACTTCTTGTTTTTCAAAGTCTCGCTCAATGGCTTTTCGTATTTTTCCTGTCGCTGGCGAGCGGTGATAGGATCCATAATTTTGAGGGAGACTTGCTTGGCCCTTGAAAAATTTCTGAAGTTTCTGAAGTCGATGTTAGAGACATACTTAAATTTATCGAATTTTTGGTCTAACGATGGATCCGTGGCTGCAACAGATAATTCGGGGATTGGTTTGGAGGAGGCTGTTTCGACTGGAGAATTGCACCCTAACGTTAAAACTGAGACAGACAATACGGAAAGTAAGAATGGTTTCATCGTTAATATCCCACAGGCTAAATCAAACATTGCGTAAACGGTTCTAACGTGGTTTCGCCGAAAGATAGGTTGGTCCTTGTGACAAGGCGAGACTTTTTTCAAAATCTCAGAATTTACGATCTGCCTGCTGAGCAAGCGATTTAGCGCCGTCACAACAAGAGCTGTTGGGCAAAACTCGCATTTTCCCGATCAGAGATTTTCACGACAAGGACACTGTGATGGCTGTAGACAATGTCTCGCACGAACGTTCTTGACTGGAGTCTGAATATAAGACGGCACGGGAACAGCTCGCACGTCCGAACAAGAACTCTCTACCCCAAAGTTCGCCAAAGAAAAAGCGTTGAGATCCTTTTGAGTGCCATTAGTGATGCAATCTCTGCATTGGAAAGCCAATCTCCTACGATCGTTGAACGCATTTTCGAAAACGACAACCAAGAGCCATATACAGGTCGAATTTTCGCGCCCCAGTCACCGGTCAGCCCAGCTTGGACGATTACAAAATCCTTGAGATCTGCATTTTCGTTCCCGACACCATGGCGTTGACGGCTCGCTCTACCTAGTAGACCGAGACGATGCGCCGCTCGGGGACGGACGTCAAGACTCTCTCTTCAAAGAGCACTTTTAATCTCAATGGACGACCCAAGACCGTCAAGTGCTTTTTTGCTTTTGTTGGCTAGTGACAGCTAGTACATTTTCAAGCATTAATCGGTTAACACAGACGCGATATCGCAAACACGATTGGAGGCATGATGGGATTATTTGACATCTTCAAGAAGAAGGAACCGGCCCCTCAAGCGGAGAGCACGCGACACTGTTTCGTGCTTTGCGGTGCCAGCGAACCGAGCAACCTGGCAAATGCGACTGAAGTAGTCGCTCGAATCTTTGGCAATCAATGCACCGCCGAAGTAGGCGAGGGAAACATGGTTTCTGTCAATCGCGGTGAAGAAAACATCGGTTTTCTCGCGCACATGCCGGCTCCGATTCCGGGTGGCGAAGCAGAAGGGAATGCCGACGGAAACTTCCTTTGGCCAAACGGCAAAGAGGAAGCCGCCAAACATCAGTCCCACGTCATCGTCACGAACATCGGCGGCGAAGAACAGACACCGATTGTCTCGGCGATGACCGTATCTCGACTGACTTTAGCGGCGCTCGAAATATTCGATGGCATTGGAGTCTATTGGGGCAATGCCAGCGTTAGCAATTCACGAGCGATCTTCGAAGAGTTTTGCGGAAACATTTCAGAAGAACATCTGCCGCTTCCGGTCTGGCTTCGCTTTCAACCGGTCCGCCAGAGTGACAATGAAATCGGGCTGTACACAATCGGCATGTCTCAATTCGGATTGATGGACATTGAAGTCGATCGCTGCACCATGGGCTTGGAAGAACTATTTGAATTCGTGTCCAACATTGCGCACTATCTGGTTCAAAGCGGTCCCGTCATCGCGGACGGCAATACCGTTGGAGGAAGTGAAGAAGAACGGATCGTCGTCCACCATCGTCCAAGCATGGTCGATGCCAATCGCAAAGTCTACAAAATCGTGTTTGACGCTTGATGAAGCCGCTTTAGAATTTTTAGCACAAGACAAGGACTTGCTTTCTCGGGCAACTCGCAGGGCAGGGCACAGGATTCGACCTTTTGCCTCCGCGCCTCCGCTTGGCGATGCGGTTCATTCTTGGAGCCTCATGAAGCGGCCAGCTCGCCTTTTTCGTGATAGGGGCTTTTGCAAATCAAGCGGATCCGCGCTGGCAGAGAGGGCTTTATCTCACCAATCGGACTTGAACGAGAGCCTTTTGATGGCGGCGGATTGCTGAAACTGCTAAAAACGTGGTTAATCTAGCCAAAATGTCACAGTAAATTAATCAACTCGGCAGATTATCGGTTCAGGAACGAAACAGAGGTAGCCGATTTTTTCGGTGTTGGCCAAACTTAAGACATCATCCATTTTTGCCAGTCACTGGGCGTTGTTCATGAAACGACTCAAACTCCTGTTTTCAAGTTCCATCGGAAAAAAGTTCGTTGCCGCGATCACCGGACTGATCATGTTCGGATTCCTCGCTGGCCACGCCGCAGGCCACTTGAAAATATTCACAGGCGCGGACGCCAACGGTGTTCCGCACATCGACCACTACGGCCAATTCCTCAAGGATTTTGGCGCCCCAGCGCTACCACCGATGGTGGCACTGTGGGGAGCACGTTTAGTCCTGCTGGCCAGCGTTGTCCTGCACGTCGTTGTCGTCATCATGCTCAGCGAACAGAACAAGCGCGCCCGGCCTGTCGGCTACGTCAAGAAAAAACGCGCTGCCGCGTCACCGGCTGCGCTGTACATGATGGTGACCGGGTCGCTCATTCTGGTCTTCATCGTCTTTCACATATTGCACCTAACCGTCGGCAACATGTCGCTGCTGGGCGAACATGTTCACGGCGAAGTTTACAACAACATGGTGCGATCGTTCAGCAAGTGGTGGGTCGCGATCCCGTACATGATCATGATGGTGTTGATCGGAATTCACCTCTACCACGGAGTCTGGAGCCTGTTTCAGACTCTTGGGTTGGATAACCCAGATCGCAACACGCTTTTGCGTGGGCTTGCGATTCTGTTCTCCGTCGGCGTGTCGGCGACGTTCATTTTGATTCCACTGACGTTTATGTTGGCTGGAGCGGGTGATCCCGACAGTGAGGGAATGAACCGAATCTACAATTACACCGAACAGCTTTCCAATCACTAGACAATCGACAGGAAATCCATTCACTGCAGCCACGTTGCACCGGAAAAATCATGCTTACCCTTGATGCAAAACTTCCTACAGGTCCCATCGAAGATGCGTGGACCAACCACAAGAACAAGCTTCGCTTGGTCGGCCCAAAAAACCGCCCCAAATATAAAGTGATTGTGGTCGGTTCCGGTCTGTCCGGAGCGTCAGCGGCAGCATCAATCGGTGCCATGGGCTATCAGGTTGACTGTTTCTGTTTCCAAGATTCACCCCGTCGCGCTCACTCGATTGCGGCTCAGGGTGGAATCAATGCGTCCAAGAACTATCGCAACGATGGTGATTCGACATGGCGACTTTTTGTCGACACTCAAAAAGGCGGTGACTTTCGCGCTCGTGAGCAGAACGTCTACCGTCTGGCCGAACTTAGCACCGCGATCATTGACCAAGCCGTCTCGCAAGGCGTGCCTTTTGCCCGCGAATACGGCGGCAAACTGGCCAACCGCTCTTTTGGCGGCGTGCTCGTGGAACGGACGTTCTACTGCCGCGGCGAAACGGGCCAGCAACTATTGCTGGGTGCCTATTCGGCGCTGGAAGAACAGATCGCTGCCAAAACCGTCAACATGCACACCCGCACCGAGGTCATGGACTATGTGATCGTCGACGGTCGTGTCCGCGGCCTGATCACACGCGACCTCGTGACCGGTGAACTGAAGCGCCATGTGGCCGACGCCGTGATTCTGGCAACCGGTGGATACGGAAACGTGTTTTACCTTTCGACCAACGCTAAAAACTGCAACGTCACCGCCCTGATGCGGGCCTACCGTCGTGGTGCGGGTTTCGCCAATCCTTGCTTTACCCAGATCCACCCGACCTCGATTCCCGCATCCGGCGACTACCAATCCAAACTCACTCTGATGAGCGAGTCGCTGCGAAACGACGGTCGAATTTGGGTTCCTAGAAAAGAAGACGAAACACGCAAACCCGCCGATATTCCCGAAGAGGATCGCTACTACTACCTCGAAGAGCGATACCCGCGCTACGGCAACCTTGTTCCCCGTGACGTCGCCGCGCGAAACGCGCAAGACGTTTGCAACAAAGGCATGGGAGTCGGTCCCACCGGCTACGGTGTTTACCTCGACTTCGGAGCGGCCATCGAAGCCAAGGGCTCCGACGCGGTAAAGGCCAAGTATGCCAATCTGTTTGAAATGTACCACCGCATCACCGACGACGATCCGACCAAGACGCCGATGCGAATCTTCCCCGCCGTTCACTACACGATGGGCGGCCTGTGGGTGGATTACAACTTGATGACGACCATCCCCGGCCTGTTCGCGGTCGGTGAGGCTAACTTTGCCGATCACGGTGCCAACCGACTGGGAGCCAGCTCGCTGATGCAGTGCTTGGCCGACGGTTACTTTATCATTCCCGTGACCGTGGGTGACTACTTGAGTCGCATGGACAAAGACGACGTCACCACCAATCACGAGCAATTCGCCACGGTCGAAAACGAAGTCCGCGACGGCATCAAACAACTGCTGTCGATCCAAGGCAAACGGTCCACGAACTCGATCCACCGCGAGTTGGGCAAAATCATGTGGGAGCACTGTGGTATCTCTCGCACCGAAGAATCACTCAAAGGTGGCTTGAAGAAGATTCCTGCTCTTCGCGAAGAGTTCCTCAACGACGTTCGCGTTTTGGGCGAAAACGAATCGACGAATCAATCACTGGAACACGCCGGCCGTGTTCAAGATTTTCTGGACTTTGGCGAACTGATGTGTCACGACGGTTTGCTTCGCGATGAATCTTGCGGATGTCATTTCCGCGAAGAGCATCAAACTCCCGAAGGGGAAGCCGAGCGAAATGATGACGACTTCTCTTTCACGTCTGTGTTTGAGTACAAAGGTCCGGACAAAAAGCCGAAACTAAACAAAGAAGCTCTTTCATTTGAAGCTTTGCCGTTGATGACGAGGAACTACAAGTCATGAAACTTAAACTACATGTCTGGCGACAATCCAACACAGAAGCCAAAGGCAATATGGAGACCTACGATTTGGACGGGGTCAATCCAGACATGTCTTTCCTCGAGATGATGGATTCGCTCAACGAACAACTCATCGGCGAAGGCACCGAACCGGTTGCATTTGATCACGATTGCCGCGAAGGCGTTTGTGGCATGTGCTCGATGGTGGTCAACGGCGAAGCCCACGGCCCCCAGCGCGAAACCACGACTTGCCAGTTGTACATGCGTCACTTCGAAGACGGCGCCGAGATTTTTGTCGAACCGTGGCGCAGTTCTGCGTTTCCCGTGATTCGCGACTTGATGGTGGATCGCAGTGCCTTCGACCGCATCATCCAAGCCGGCGGTTTCATCAGCAACCACTCGGGCCCGAAACCTGAGCCCAACTCGATTCCAATCGAACCGGCCGTCGCTGAAACGGCCCTCGATGCGGCCAGCTGCATCGGCTGCGGCGCCTGCGTGGCGGCCTGTCCTAACGGTTCAGCCATGCTGTTCACTGCCGCCAAGGTTTCGCACTTGGGGATGTTGCCTCAAGGACAAACCGAACGCTACGAGCGGGTCAAAGACATGACGGCTCAAATGGAAGAAGAGGGTTTTGGCTCATGCCGCAACTACGCCGAATGCGAAGCTCAGTGCCCCAAGGGCATCAGCATCGCTTTCATCGGTCGCATGAACGGCGACTACCTGAAAGCCACATTGGCCAAACCCGTCGATCCCCGCGGCAAGATGCACGCTCAGTAACTAAGTAGGGCCGGTTCCCACCGGCCGATCTTGTCGCTGGCTAAGTAGGTCAGGCTATGCCTGACTTCTGCACTGCTCCGATTTCCGATTTTCCCCTTGGCCATGTCAGGCACAGCCTGACCTACGCTTAATTCCGTAGGGCCGGTTCCCACCGGCCGATCTTAACACCGGCCGGTAGGAACCGGCCCTCCATCAACTTACGCCGCTGTTGCGCGGCGATCGATCAACGGCTGGGCAACCGTAGCCACCATCCACCAAGCTGAAAATAGAGCTCCGGTGAAAACCATGTCACCGCAGAAGGTGTATTTGAAAAACGGCACAGCAGCCACGAAGCACTGAACCAATCCGCTCAACGTCAGCGGATACCACTGGCCCATCGCCCACACTGAAAAGTTGGAAATCAGGAAGAACGCGACTGACATCGCCAAAGCCGATCCTCCCAACTGCAACAAAGAGCCCACTGGCTTTTGCGTCACGTCGGTTGCACGACCAACCCGTCGATGAAGTCTACGGCCCAATCCGGCGGCCACCAGCAAACCGCCGACAACACCACAAGTGATCTGCCACGGACACGATGACAATCCGATATTGCTGGCCAGTACGATCAGCACCAAGGCCAGTCCTGCGACACGAAAACTGCGGAACCAGAACGCTGCGAACATCGCAATGGCAGCGAGCGGTTTGACGTTCGGCAAATCCAGCAAGACAAATCGGCTGGCGATTCCGATCGCCAACAGCAAAGCCAAAACAAGGATGCTAAGAATCAGGTTTTCAGATTTTTTCATGGTCAGATTTTCAAATAGCGGTTTCGTGACGTCGTAGATGATAATCGATAGACGGGCTGAGGATCATAGGAAAAATCCCACGTTTTCGCAGGGGTCGCAATCTCAGCACAAGCTTCCCCCTACAGCCTACCTAGGGGCGAATGGCTCAAGGGTCCAGTAATTCATCGGGCAGCTGTCCGTAGCTCCACGAGATTTTATCGCCCGGATCCACCTCAAAAACTCCCGCGCCCTTGCTGCCGGTTTCATCGTTGACCCGATAAATCCAGTTATTGCCCCCGCCGCCTTCATTTTTGAGCGAGTCAATGGATTCGACAAACGCCCTCTCGCCAGTCCCTCGAAACACCAGAGACAGCTCGTTCATGTTGTGAGCTCGCTCGGTAATCGAAAGCACCGTCGAATCTTCAGAACAGACGACGTCGGTCACCAGCGGAGTTTTCTGCTGTCCGAAATCAACCGTCAGTTGCACCGTGCCGATGTCTCGGGTTACCGTGGCGGGCCCGCGGGTCTCCGTCGAGTCGCAACCCAATGCCAAAACAAGCGACAAAAACAACAAAAATTGCAGCCGATTCATATATGATCCGTTGTAGATTCCAATGCTTGTATTCGATACGCTGATTCAAACTATTGTCGCTTCTTCAGGGCTCCATGTCAGACCAAAACTCTCCAGTCCAGACACATCGTTGCCAACTCGATGAAGACATTGTGTCGATCGTGATGGACGTTCCCGGCTCCAGTGCCAACGTGCTGGACGATCGCCTTTTCGACGCCCTTGATCGTACCATTTCTCAACTGGCCACGCAGGGGAACATTAAAGGCGTGATTCTGATTTCCGCCAAGCCGACGATTTTTGTGGCCGGAGCGGATTTGCAACGCATTCGCGATACACCTGATTTTAGCCAACAACAGATTGTTGAGTTTTGTGAATCAGGTCGCGAAGTCATGAAGAAATTCAACTCCTGTCCCTTTCCCACCGTCGCCGCCATTCATGGAGCCGCCGTTGGCGGCGGCCTCGAAATCGCCATGTGGTGTGACTTTCGGATTGCCACCCGACAGCGACGAACGATCCTAGGCCTGCCCGAAGTCAAGCTTGGTTTGGTTCCCGGTTGGGCCGGCACCAGTCGCTTGCCGCGCCTAACGAATTTCCCCTTCGCGGCTCAGTGCGTCGCCACCGGCGAACCCGTCGATGCGGACCGCGCCATGGAAGTCGGACTGGTCGATCAAGTCGTTGACTGCGAACCCGACAAAATTTTTGAATCACTGCAACGCCATGGCGTAGAACTGATTCAGAACTGCAGCGCCGACCAGTGGCAGCAGAAACGTGAAACGCTCACTGGCGCTGCAGGCCAAACCGACGACATCGATTCGGTCGTGGGGACTCTGGCCAAACAAATCGTGCAATCCAAATCCATTTTCCCCTACGCCCCCACGGTCGTGCTTGAGCACATGGCTCGCACCGCGACCTTGGATGCCGACCAAGCCGAAGATTCCGAATCGATGGCGATGGCTCAGGTCTATGGCAGCCCGGCCAGTCGCGGCTTGCTGCACCATTACTTTCTGGAACGACAGAATCGCAAACAACCGGGACTGGTCGACCTTTCGATTGAATGCCAGGCGGTTGAATCGGTAGCGATCATTGGGGCAGGTCTGATGGGCAAATCGATCGGGCAGCGCTGCCTGCAAGCCGGCATTGATGTGCGACTGCTGGACGCTCACCCGGGCGCGGCCCAGCGTGCGACCGAAACGCTGCAAGCCGATGCCGCTAAAGCATCCGTGAGGGCGGTCGATCAATACGATGAACTGGCCGGCGTGGATCTGGTGATCGAATCGGTCGTCGAAACGGCCAGCGTCAAAAAGACCGTGCTGAGCAAAGTGACGGCCGTTGCCGACGCTCCGGTTTGGTTGGCGACCAACACATCGGCGATTCCGATTGAATCTTTGGCCGATTCGGTCGCCCATCAAAACAGCTTCTGCGGCATTCACTTTTGCCATCCAGAATTGATGTCGCTGGTGGAAGTCATCTGCGGCCCGGACACCGACGAAGCCACTGTCGCTCGCAGCGTTCAGTTTGTGCGCCAACTGCGGATGACGCCCGTTGCGATCAACGACTGCCCAGGCTTTGTGGTCAATCGTTTATTGGCGGCGATGATCAACCAAGCGTTGCAGTTGTACACCGAAGGCTACTCCATTGAGTCGATCGACGAAGCGGTTCGCGAATTTGGATTTCACTCTGGGCCTTTTCAGATCATCGACATCATCGGTGCCGACACCTGCATGTACGCTGGCCGCAGCATGTGGGAAAACGGATTGCGCTGCGTTTCGATGTCACCAGTGCTGCCGCGGATGGTCAAAAAGAGTCGGCTGGGTCAAAAAACCGGATCGGGGTTCTACCAGCACGCTGACGGCAACGGAGCTTTGCAGTCGGACCCGGCGGTCGATGAACTGCTGGCCGGCTACCGAACTCAACCGCAGCGCGAGTGCAATCGACAGCAATTGGAATCGATCGCAATGACGATTATGGCGGCGATGGTCGTCGAGGCAGCTCGGATCATCGAAGAGGAGATCGTCAACGAGGTGGGCGACATTGATCTGTGCTTGATCAGCGGGCTGTCGTTTCCCAAGCGACGCGGCGGGCTACTGTTTTGGGCGGACGAAGTCGGCGTCGGCGAGCTGGATTTATTACTCAGCGACGCATTCACGCAGAACAATCCATTGCCTGAACTGTGGATGTCGATGGTCGCCCAGAAGAAGAGCTTTTACGGTTCGTAGTACCGCATTCAGTTGTGCGTAGTATTGTCTTTAGGCCAACACGGCTCAGTCGAGTTGGGCCTCAAGACGACTTTACTTGGCTTAGTGGCAGGGCGAGCCATGGAAGCGAGCCAAATGGCACTCGGCTTAGGCCGGAGGCCGACACAACCCCTGCCGGTGGCGTGAGCCACCGGAAAGTTTTCTCGCAAGACTCAGGCCAGCGGCCGACACAAAAGACAAAAGAATGGGGTTCGCAATTCCGGGTCGCTCCCCCAAAGCCCTCGTTATGTCGCCCGCTGGGCTTCAAGGAACGCTTTCCCGAAACCGTTGGCTGACGCCAACGGCAATGAATGTGCCGCCCTCCGGGCTAAAACAATTTAGCCGAGATCCAACGAACGGCTGGTGCTTCGTGAACGATCATCGCCCAACGCTGCAATCATCCTCGCTTGGGTCTTGGTCGCCGATCCGGGGAAGCTTGCCATGATCTCGTAATCCGCATGCTTCGTGACCGCCTCTTTGAGTTCTTGGTCGTAGCCTTGAATCGATTCGTTGATTGACTTGAGCATGCCACAGATGGCGCGGACCTTTCTGCTGGCCGTTGTGATTAGCACTTCATCGGTTGTTAAGT
>CAZDZX010000050.1:0-18582 GCA_964510005.1 uncultured Pirellulaceae bacterium | reverse complement strand
GTGGTAACATTGGTGATCGTGTTGCCGCCTTGGCCGACATCGACGATGCCCTCTAGGGTCAACGTTGCCGTTTCGCCAACATTCAGAGTGCCAATCTCAAACAGACCCGTCGCCGCATCGTAAGTTCCCTGCGAAACCGTGCCGTTGGCGCCGGTCGCGGTCAGACCCGCGGGCAAGAAGTCCGTCAAGGAAACATTGGTGGCCTGAGCCGACCCGTCGTTGGTGACCGTAATTTGGAAAGTCACGGTGTCGCCTTCGGCCGGTGTACTATCACCACTGGCCAGCGTCTTGACCGTAATCAAATCGGCATCGTTAAGAGGCTGCACCGATGCCGTCAAATCATCGCCAAGGGTCGACGGATCGGTTTGATCACCCGTCGCCGCAGTCGTGGTGTTGGTGATCGTGTTGCCGCCTTGGCCGACATCCACGGTGCCTTCCAAGGTCAACGTCGCCGTTTCGCCAACATTCAGGGTACCGATATCGAACAGTCCGGTCGCCGCGTCGTAAGTTCCTTGAGTCACGTCGCCATTGTTTCCAGTGGCGGTTAGACCGGCAGGAAGAAAGTCGGTGAGGTCGACATTGGTGGCGCCGGCGGGTCCGCTGTTGGTCACTGTGATCTCAAACGTGACAATGTCGCCTTCCGCTGGCGTCAGGTCGCCACTGGCGACGGTTTTAACAGTGACCAGATTGGTTGTATTGTCTTCGACGATCACGGATTCCACGAGATCATCCCCCACGGTCGACGGATCCACTTGATCCCCCGTAGCGGCCGTGGTGGTATTGGTGATCGTGTTGCCGCCGTCACTAAAATCAACGGTGCCTTCGAGGGTCAACGTCGCCGTTTCGCCCACGTTGAGTGTTCCAATATCAAACACTCCGGTCGCCGCATCGTAAGTTCCTTGAGTCACGTCGCCGTTGGCACCGGTCGCAGTCAGACCGGGAGGAAGAAAATCAATCAGCGACACATTGGTGGCTTGAGCCGCGCCGTTATTGGTCACGGTGATATCAAAAGTAACAATGTCACCCACCGCTGGCGTACTGTCACCGCTGGCCAGTGTTTTCACAGTCACCAGATCGGCCGCATTGTTGACGACAACGGCCTCGACCAAATCATCTCCCACAGTCGACGGATCGTCTTGATCGCCCTCCGCCGCAGTTGTGGTGTTGGTAATCGTATTGCCGCCTTGGCCGACATTGACCGTACCCTGCAGAACCAACGTTGCCGTTTCACCCACGTCCAGCGTGCCGATATCAAACAAACCCGTCGCCGCATCGTATGTGCCCTGCGAGACAAGCCCGTTGACACCCGTCGCTGTTAGGCCAGCAGGCAAAAAGTCCGTCAACGAAACGTTGGTGGCCTGAGCCAAACCATCATTGGTGACTGCGATTTCGAAGGAAACGATGTCGCCTTCGTTGGGGGTGCTATCCCCGCTGGCCAGTGTTTTGACAGTCACCAAATCTGCGTTGTTGTCGACAACCACGGACTCGACCAAATCGTCGCCCACGGTCGACGGATCGTCTTGATCGCCCATTGCCGCAGTCGTGGTGTTGGTGATCGTGTTGCCGCCTTGGCCCACATCCACCGTACCTGCCAAAATCAATGTGGCCGATTCACCCACATTCAACGTGCCGATATCAAACAGCCCCGTCGCCGCATCATACGTTCCTTGCGAAACAAACCCGTTGGAACCAAAGGGCGTCAGACCCGATGGCAAAAAGTCCGTTAGCGAAACGTTGGTCGCCTGAGCACTTCCGTCATTAGTGACGACGATTTCGAAGACTACCGGATCGCCTTCCGCCGGTGTCGAATCGCCACTGGTCAGCGTCTTAACGGTCACCAAATTAGCGTCGTTATCGACAACCACAGCCTCGACCAAATCATCGCCCACGGTCGACGGATCGTCCTGATCGCCCATCGCCGCAGTCGTGGTGTTGGTGATCGTATTGCCGCCTTGGCCCACATCCACGGTGCCTTGCAGAATCAACGTGGCCGATTCGCCAACGTTCAGCGTACCGATCTCAAACAGACCTGTCGCCGCATCATACGTTCCCTGCGAGACCAAACCGTTGACACCTGTCGCCGTTAAACCCGGCGGCAAAAAGTCCGTCAACGACACATTGGTCGCCTGAGCCGAACCGTCGTTGGTGACTTCGATTTCGAAAGTCACGATGTCGCCTTCGGCCGGCTCACTATCGCCACTGGCCAGCGTTTTCACGGTTACCAAATCCGCATCGTTATCGACAACCACTGCCTCAGTAAGATCATCGCCCACGGTATCGGGATCAACCTGATCGCCCGTTGCCGCGGTGGTGGTGTTGGTGATCGTATTACCGCCTTGGCCAACATCAACGGTGCCTTGCAGAATCAGCGTCGCCGTGTCACCGGCGTCCAGCGTGCCGATATCAAACAAACCCGTCGTGGCATCATAAGTCCCCTGCGAAACCGTCCCGTTGGCACCGGTCGCCGTTAGACCTGCCGGCAAGAAGTCCGTTAGAGAAACGCCTGTCGCTGGAAAAACCCCTTCGTTGGTGACTTCGATTTGAAACGTGACAATGTCACCTTCGGCTGGAGCACTGTCGCCACTGGCCAGTGTTTTGACAGTCACCAGTGGAACGACGACTTCTCGGAAGCCGACTTCCGTTGTGTCGCCGGCTTCGTTCTCTAGATCGCTCGACGTGTCGCTGATGATACCATCGGTGTCTTGAAAGCTAATCGGAGCAACGAGATCATCGATACCGTCACCGTCGGCATCGACACCACCAAGCGTCAATCCGCTTTCGTCCGTATCGCTCGCTCCGTCATTGTCGCTATCGACGTCTAGGAAGTCGGCGATCCCGTCCATGTCCGTGTCCACTGGAGTCGTGAACGCTCCGCCATGTTCGATCGCTGGATCATCGAAAGTATCGACCACACCATCGCCATCGGCATCGACACCGATCGACGGAGACTGGAAACCTGCTGTGGGCTGCGCTTCAACCGCGTCGGGGATGCCATCATTATCGCTGTCCAGATCGAGGAAGTCCGCGATCCCATCCGAGTCACTATCGACGGGCGTGTCAGTGAAAGTCGCCCCATCAGTGATGGTCAAATTGGCATCGGCAGCTTCTTGGACAGAGATCGTGCCGTCCATATTCATGTCGGCGGCGATCGCAACTGCGTTGCCGCTTTCCACCAAATCGCTGATGCCGTCATTGTCACTATCGAAGTCGACACCGTTGTGAATCCCGTCTCCATCGGTATCAACGAGGACTTCAACCGCGAATTGAAAGACTTCAGTGATTTCGTTACCGCCGGGTTGCTCAACGAGCTCCAGATCTAAATTGGTAATCGGACTCCCGTCCAGAGAGAAGAAGCGGATCGTTCCATCAACAGATCCTCCACCGACGCCATCGGCTTCTTCATCCGCGATTGTAGAATCCGCATCGGATAAATCTCCATCTCCAAAATTTAATGCGCCCGCGGGGGCGGTATTGACCCCTACATTCGTCGAAAGGACCTCCACGCCAATCCCAGGAGGCGGATTAAAGACGATCCGAAACTGATCAATACTACTGACATGGAAGAAAACTTCCTGAACGTCTGTCCCGCTAAAGTTCAAGTCCAGTGTCGTCGGCAGATCGTTTTGAATCTGATCTGGAGACAAGAAGACGCTTGTATCTGGCAAAAATGTCGTGTTGGTTGCAAACGTAAAGGCATCGAAGTCGATTCTGTTCGTTTGACTGGCAGGAAACGTAACTGGTATTCCAAATACAGCATCCACGTTGACTCCGCCGGGAGTCGTTCCCGAGGCAACTGTAGCGCTGGTATTGTCAAACGAAACGGCCTCGCCCGATTCGATAACATCTAGAATTCCATCGTTGTCATCATCGAGGTCTTCAGCATCACTGATGCCATCCCAATCATTGTCGTTGAAACTGCGGAAATCCACTTCGTCGGGTATGACGTTGGTGGTATTTTGCAGATCGTCAATTGGCACGTTCACATCGCCATCAGGATCAGCAAAAGAAGCGTTCACACCATCATCGATGCCATCTCCATTGCTATCGACACCTGTTAGCGTCAAACCGCTTTCATTGAGATCGGTGACGCCATCACCATCGCTATCGGAGTCCAAGAAATCGGCCGTGCCGTCGCCATCAGTGTCCTCCGTTGGCGCAAAATCACCCCCATGCCCGGCGGTAGAATCAAACGCATCATCGACCCCGTCACCATCGGAATCGACTCCCGTGGGAGGCGTGAAGGTCGCCGTCGGCTGAGCTTCAACGACATCCGGAATTCCATCGTTGTCACTATCAAGATCAAGGAAATCGTCGACACCATCGCCATCGCTATCCACTGGATCAAAACCGGCACCACCGTTGGCGGCCAGCGGAATTCCAGTAACAGGATCCACCGCACCATCAACAACGCCATCGCCATTGGCGTCCACACTTGGGTCCTGACCGCTTTCTTGCAGGTCGCTGATCCCGTCGTTATCGCTATCGAGGTCGCAGTGATTGGGAAGTCCATCGCCATCATCGTCAGGCTGCGAAGGCGCGACCGTCGAAAACCGAAAACTATCAAATCCATGAAGATCTTGGCCTCCGCTTCCGCCTTGGAACTCAGAAGTCCCGCGGATCTCGATCGAACTAACCCCTTCCTGGCTTAAAAAGCCAACGAAGGTCTCGAGATTTTGGCCGACGGTAATGTTGCCGATAAAATTCCCGACCACATCTTCGACGACCACGGTGCCCGTATTGCCCGCGCCAACGCTTTCGCCCGACAGGCGCCAAATCACCTGACCCTCAATAACCAATTCGTAGGTATCGTTAAACGAACTGGCTGCACCATGATCAAACAGGTCAATCAGATCAAAACCAAACGAAAACACAGGAGTGTTAAAGTCAATCGAGGTCGTATATTGGAGCGTATCATCGGGCTCGTCAGAAGCCGCGCCGGGGCTAACCTGCAGCCCCGTGCCTCCACCGCCGGATTGAAACGCCCCAGCTCCCGTCGGTGCCACCGTTGGCGTTGAATTAACCCCGTCGCTTGAGACCGACACCGTACCATTGGAAAAAGTTGGCCCCGTAAAGCCCAACTCAGCGGTCAGCGTACCGCCCGAATTTATAACCGCTTGCTCAAATCCAGACTCCTGAAAACCAAGACCATTGGTATTGTTACTGACGGTGAAGACCTGAGTTGTGCCCGCAGTAAAGAACAGCGCGTCCGCGACAGCGGGCGGTTGCTGAGCAATACCCAATTCGACAGTATCCAAGATCCCGTCGTTGTCGTCATCCAAATCATTGACATCTAAAACGCCGTCTCCATCGGAGTCCGTGGTGGGCAGTGCATTGCTCGCCTGTAGTGAAACTCCCTGAGTAAACACTGGCGTGAAACCACCCGATTCGTCACCGCTACTCTCGGGACCGGAATCCTCCAGCGCCACCACATCAGCACCAGTCAACACGCTGATCGAATCGATCACCTGCTGGCCTTCTTCGCTGGCCAGATCCGACCCAATGAACTGTAACTGCGCCGTGGATGACAGCGAGTCCGCCCACGTCGCCAATTGATCCGCAAAACCAACCACGTTTTCCGAAGTCAACGTGCTACTACCAAGGACCACTTCTCCCGCTTCCCCGCCGGCGATAATTTGAATCGCCGAATAGCTGTTCTGGGATTTCGCCAACTGCTGGCTGATCTGGCTGACTCCATCCGAGGTCGCATTGAGAGTCAAAATTTCAAAACTGTCTGCGTCCTGCCCTTCCAGCGCTTCCGCAATCGAAGCAGCAGGATTTTCAACCGAACCATCAATCACTAGCAATCGCAGTGGCTCTTGAGCCTGTTCTTGGCTCGCCCCCTGAACCTGAGCGCTAGCCGGTTCGGCTGCCGGATCGGCTTCGACAGGCATATCGGGCGCTGCGTTAAACAACACGCGCTCTTCAAGCTGCTCGTTGATTGAAAAAAAGTTATTCGAATCAGACGGTCGATTGCTATTCATTGACAATGCCTCAGAAGGGGCTGCGCAACGGAGCTTGCGCGCCAATAGCAGCGAGCAAGCCGAACCTGTCTGATATCGAGAAAAAAGATAATCGACAGCCTATCCAAACCGGTAATTTCGGCACTTTACGTACATCGTGCCGATAACTTAAGCCACTCACACTGTCGAATTCGATTCGAGAGCTTTTGCTTAAAAGTCAAGGTCTTGCGCCATCGTTGCCATTGCGGGCTACTTCCTATTGGGGGAGGCGGCTTTCTCCCGCATCTTCCTCAGAATCGTTATAGAACCCCACCTAAACCCGACGCGGGTTCAAAACATTCCGCCTGAACAATCCTTGGCAAGCCTGGCAAACTTGGCAAGATATTCCGGTTGCGAGGCTTGTTCCGAATCTGCCGGTTATATAAGCCAAGCCCGGTCCATGATCACCATTCTGCCCCACTTTCGCTTGTGGATCGTAGGGATGTCGCCGATTGAAACAATATAGACGTATGACCATCCCGCATCATCTAACCTTTCACTCGATACGGACCCTCCATGAACATTCGAAAATTCAGCAAAACCGTCATTGCAGGAACTCGGCCCACTCTGCTGTCAGCCGCATTCCGACTTTGTCTCCCCGGTGCGCTGTTGGTAGGTAGCTTTACCTCTAATGTTTTTGCCCAATCCTCCGCCAAAGCCGCTCTTTCTGCACCGGCACCGGCTCGGATCGCCGCCCATGAAAAAGAGTTCAAATCTTTTGATGCGGTTCATGTATTCCGCCAGCTAGATACCCAAGCGGCGGCCTCTCAAACGCAGCTGCAACCTGCTTGGTGGGACAAACACGTTGTTGATTCCTTGCGAGATCAACAGCCGATGCCGGCCGACATTCACAGCCTGCTGTTTCTGGCCGTGCAACACTCTAACAATATCAAAATCGCCAAACGCGACCCGTTGATTCGCGAAACCGCCGTCCAAGAAGCAGATTCTGCCTTCGACTGGGTGAGCTTTCTCGATGGTTCGTTTAGTGATACCAGCCAGCCTGTAGGCAACACGCTGACCGCCGGTGGAACCTCGACCGTCTTTGAAGAATCGCAATTCCTGTTCAATGGCGGTGTCAGAAGACTGACACGCTACGGTGGTATTCTTGAAATTGCCCAACAAGCCGGTTTCCAAGACAACAACTCTGTCTTCTTGATCCCCGACCAGCAAGCGACCGGACAATTCAGCATCAACTACTCGCACCCGCTGCTTCGCGGTCGTGGATTCGCCTTCAACAACAGCCTCGTCTTCCTCGCTCGGGTCGATGCTCAAGTCGCCGAACATGAGTTTCTGGCTACGCTGCAGGATGAACTGCTCGAAGTCACGAGAAGCTATTGGGCGCTCTACCTTGAGCGAGCCGTACTGACGCATCAGATGCGTTTGTTCTTGGAAACTCAAGAGATCTTCAAAACACTCAAGGCTCGCCAAGGCGTTGACACCCAAGGCACCCAACTGGTGACTGCTTCCAGTGCTTTGGAAAACCGACGGGCCGATTTGATCCGTGCTCGTACTGCCGTCGCCAACGCGGAAACTCGCCTTCGCGGTCTCATCAACGCTCCCGAATTGGGCAACGCCGATCAGATCGAATTGATCCCCGCTGAACCGCCTGCGATCCAGTTCTATCAGACCGATCTTCATCAAGAAGTTCACAAGGCCTTGCAGAACCGTCCCGAAGTCCACGCTGCCATTCAACAGGTAAGAGCCGGAGCCACTCGCTTGGGTGTCGCTCAGCATGAGCTGTTGCCAGCATTGAACTTGGTGACCCAGACTTTCCTCAACGGTCTTCAAGGAAATAACGATTTTGGCGAAGCCTTCACGGATCAGTTTTCAACCGGACGGCCTAGCTACTCAGTTGGATTTCAGTACGAGTTCCCGATCGGCAACCGATTGGCGAAAGCCCGCGTCTGTCGCCGGCAGCATGAATTGGCTCAACTCGAAGACCAATACGCCCTCGCCATCGAAGCCATTCAAACGGAAGTGGATATCGCGGTTCGCGAACTCAACACATCCTACCAAGAAACAACTGCCAAAGAACGAGCTCTGGCCGCCGCGGAAGCGGAAGCCAACACGATCGAGCAGCGTTGGTTGCGATTGGTTGATGGAAATGGATCAGCCGGCTTGAACTTGGAATCGCTGCTGCGAGCCCAAGAGCGAGTCACCGCAGCTGAGCGTGAGTACGCCGAGTCGATTCTGACTTACAACCTCGCCATGGTCACTCTCAAGCGAGCCAACGGAACGCTGATCCAATCCGAAGACGTGCAAGTTCAGAAGAATTGCCAAAACGGCTGTAAGACCATCGATGTGTTCAAAGTCGGCCCCGGAACGGACTTCTTTGGCAACCCGCCTGCAGAACAATTCGTTAGCCCAGTCTCAAACGTTCTCGGGGAAGATTTTGGCGGATACCCTCTGGGACAAGGTGATTTTAATGCTCTACCAGCCCTTCCCGGCCAACAGCAAACGGATTTCCTCGCGGAAACCGCCGCCAAGTTTGAACAGATTGGTTCAGATATCCAAATCCAATCTGCTTCATCGACGCACGCACCTGTGAATCCTGTAAATCCTGTGAACCCGCCACAGAGTTTTAACTACCGATAAAGCCAATCGGCGAATCGGATAGCCGATTGAACCCCTCCCCGCGTATCCAGCCACATTGATTTCCATGGCGTCTTATGGCGATTGTTCCCCAACAAACTTCGCAAGCGAAAGGCTCGCGTTGGTATACCCGTCTGCTGGGCGGATCTCGGTCCGGCAGTCAGGTTGCGAAACAATCGCGATCCCTCAAAGGCGTCGTTGAACTGGCGAAATTCGTCCGCAAGGAAGAACACGCCCTCGCGGATCTTTCGGAATCCCAATTTCGTGACCGAGCCATCGCAGCCCGCGAATCGGCAGCGGAAAAAGGGGTTACCGATCAAGCGTTTTTTGAATGGGGCGGCATTGTCGCCGAATCCGTTTTTCGCACCAACGGGTTTCGGATGCACGACGTGCAAGTCCAAGCCATGATCGCGGGAACCAGCGGTGCCATCGTCGAAATGCAAACCGGCGAAGGCAAAACCGTGGTCACCGGCGCGACCGCAGCCATGAAACTGCTGGATTGCGTGTCAGTCCATGTCGGCACCACCAACGCCTACCTGGCCGAACGGGACATGGAAGAAAACACGGCTGCCTTTGACCTGCTGGGTATCACCTACGGGATTCTTCCCGATGAGCATAACGAAGCCCTCTCTCGAGCAGCCTACCGCCAAGAAATCGTCTACGGCCCCGGCTATCAGTACGGCTTCGATTACTTGTTTGACCAGATGAACCTGCGGCAGAACCGCCAAAGCGTACTTGGCGTCAAAACTATGAATCGGATTCGCGGTCTCAACCCCACGGACAAATTGATTCAAGTCGGCCCCCACGATGTCGCCCTGATCGACGAAGCCGACTCTGTGATGATCGATGAAGCGATGACACCGTTGATCATCAGCCTGCCATCGGGCAAATCGGAAGATGTCAAACCTTATTTGCTGGCTCAGAAAATCACGTCGGAATTTGAAATCGACGTCGACTACACCATCAAGATGCCGGGCCGACTACTGGAACTGACCGATCAGGCCAATCGTCGCGGGCACGATGCCATCGCCAAACACCGCGACCTGCAACTCTCGCGTCCATGGAAAGTGTACTTAAGCAACGCCGTCCGCGCCCGCGAACTGTACAAACGCGACATCGATTACGTCGTGCGGGACGAAGCGGTGCAGATCGTGGATCAATACACGGGTCGAATTTTTGCGGACCGGACATGGCAAGCCGGCTTGCATCAGGCCATCGAAGTCAAAGAAAAAGTGGAAATGCAGGCCGGGCGGGAATCCACTACCACCATCACCCGCCAGCGCTACTTGCAGATGTACGATCAACTTGCAGGACTCACCGGCACCGCCTCGTCGGTAAGAAAAGAGTTCCAAGTCATCTACAACTGCAACGTGATCGAAATTCCGACCAACAAAACATCGCTTCGCAGAATTGACACGGCACGATTTTTTGCCGATCTAGAATCGAAACTGGCTGCCATCGCTGTCGATGTAGCCGAGCGTCACAAAACCGGTCAGCCGATCTTGGTCGGAACCCGGACCATCGAAGAGAGCATCCAGATCAAGGAATCCCTCACCGCGATGGGGCTTTCGTCGACCCTGCTTAACGGCGTCCAAGACGAAGAAGAAGCCGACATCGTCGCCGAAGCTGGCAAGATGGGTCAGATCACGATCGCCACCAACATGGCCGGACGCGGCACCAACATTAAACCCGCCAAAGAAGCTCTCTCCATCGGCGGCTTGCACGTCGTCGGCGTCAGCCCCAATCCATCGCGTCGCATTGACCGCCAACTGGTCGGCCGCGCGGCACGACAGGGCCAACCCGGTTCGGCACAATTCTTTGCCTGTTCCACCGATCAGATCTTCGTCGAAAACGATTCACCGCTCTGCAAGTTGATGGTCAAACGCGCCAACGCTCAAGGCGAAGCCCCAGACTACACGCGGGATTTGGCCAACCTGCAGAGCGCAATCGAAGCCAGAAACTTCAAACAGCGACAAGACATGATCCTTCAGGATTGCTGGATGGATACGGTCCGTGAAGCGATTGAAAAAGATTAGGAGTCCCCCAGTGATTAAGACAATGCAAACTTCTACGGCCCATTCGTTGTTGCTGTTGCTGACCCTAGCGATGTGCGCCGCGACTCATGCGCAAACCGACACGGGCATCAACCGTAGTTTTACCGAACCGTTCGAACAAAGCGTCGCCGCCAGCGGTGAGACCGGCATCGTCGTCGAAGCCGCCATCAAGGAAGGCGATCGCGTGAGGGTCGGTGACGTTCTCGCCAAGATCAACCACACGGTGCTCAAAGCAGAGCTGGAGATCGCCAAGGCTCGCGCCAACTCCACCGCACGACTCGAAGCCGCCACCTCGGGCGCCGAATTGATCAAATCGCAGCACGATGCCCTGCAATCCTTGGTCGCCGAAGGACACACCAACAAATACGAAGTCCAACAGAAGCAAGCCGAATTTGTCACCGCCTACGCAGAACTGAAAGCCGCCGAAGACGAATTGCAGCTTAACCGCCTAGAAGTAAAACGCATCGAAGCCCAGATTGACGGCCGCATCATCAAAAGCCCAATCAATGGTTTCGTCACAGAGATCCACAAACAGTTGGGTGAGAACCTTTCCAACAACGAACCTCAATACGCAACCATCGTTCGAGTCGACAAACTGAAAGTTCGATTCTATCAAGCCGCTGCCACGCTGCGGAAACTGTCTGTCGGCCAAGAAGTCGACGTACTGGTCGGTCGCTCACGGACTCGCAAGCGGGCTGTGCTGACATTCGTGTCCCCGATCATCGATCCCGACAGTGGCTTGGGCCGGGTCGATTTGATGATCGAAAACGATGACCTTTCGGTTCAAAGCGGCGTGATCTGTTTTTGGGCTGGCGACCGTTTGAATGTTTCGAAATCCCGTTCGAAATCTTCGGCGCACAAACGCTAATCCAAACCTGAGGCGCTTGGAAACTTTCCGGCAGCAGTTGTAGCACTTCCTGCAAATCCCAACCCCACATTTGCCATGACAACGACTTCGACAACAACATCGAATCAAGCCCTGCACACGAAATTCCATCCCTCCCACAAGAAAAAAGTGGGACCGTCGGATGATCAGCAAATCCTGCAGGCGATCGTCACTTCGCCAGAAGAGCCCCTCCTCCGCGGCCGACTCATTCAGATCGCAATGGCTCAAAAGGGCGCCGCCGGTGTCTGCTTCCTGAAGAAAGACATTCAAGACCTCTGGACGCTCTCGCCTGAGAGTCCCAAATCCGGAAGGCTTCCCGATTGGAGCCTATTCCCCGATCAGATGGGTGAGAAATGTGAGAACGTTTCTCGAACCCACAGCATCCAAACCGAAGCCATCCCAGACACCAAACTGTTTGCCCTATTCGCGCCGATTCGCGCCCGCGGCTGCGATCCCGAGATTCTAATGCTGGTCGTGACGTCGCAAAAAGATGCCGTCCTTGCATCGGCGACGATCCAAAAAATGGTGGGCAGCCTCGGCCTGTGGCTGGCCAGCAAGGGCGCCACCGATGCGGATTGGCAAGTCATGTCGATGGCCGCCATTGTGGAACTGGTTGGAAAGATCGAAAAGAAAACCAACCAAAAAGACGGGGCTCAAGAAGCCTCCAACCTGATCGCCAATCGACTTGGCTGTCACAGCGTGGCCATCGGCTTGCTGGACGAAAACAACAAAATGAAAATCAAAGCGATCTCCGGCATCGCCAAAGTCGACCGGGGTTCCGAAACCAGCCGCAACTACTTGCAGACCTTGGTTGAATCATCGGTACGAAAAACTCCCGGACTCTTTCCGGCGACCGACACGGAAAACAATCATTTGCTTCAGGCACACAAACAGTTGGCCTCCCTGATCCATGCCGAATCGGTGTTCAGCCAACCGCTGCTCACCGAAGACGAAGAAGCCTTTGGTGCGATCGTGGTGACGGGGCCCGGTGAGTTGCTGCAATCGAATCATGTGCAGCGATTTTGCGACACCTCCGCTCCAGCGATCACCAGCTCCCTGCAAGTCGTGGGCAAGATCCGAGAGACTTGGTACTCCCGATCGAAGGCCTACATTCAGGAAAAGCTGTCGCATGCAAAACAGATGCTGATCGTTGCAGCCATTGTCGGCACGATCGCTTCGCTGTTTATTCCGATCACCTATCGCGTTCGCTGCAACTGCATCACCGAACCAGTGTCCCGTCGATTTGCGGTCGCCCCCTTCGACGGCCAGATCGTGGTCGGTCTCGCCGAAGCCGGCGACTACGTGAAAGCCAATGACGTGTTGGCCAAAATGGATGGCCGCAAAATCAATTTGGAAATGGTCGGCGTGACGGCGGAACTCAAGCAGTCGGCTCGGACCCGCGAGATAGAACTCAAAGAGCGCAACGTCGCCAAAGCCATCCTCAGCGAATTGGAACACAAGCGTCTAATCTCCGAAGAAGCGATCTTGGAATACCAGCAGGAACATCTTCAGATTCGCAGTCCGATCGATGGCGTTGTCTTGAGTGGTTCCCTCGAACGATCCGAAGCGGCATCTGTGGAGACCGGCGAAGTCCTCTTCGAAATCGGACCGCTGAAACCCGTTCGAGTCGAAATTGCTGTTCCCGCCGTCGACATCGCTCAGGTTGCCGTCGGCAGCGACGTCAAGGTTTGGATCGATGGTCAAGAGGACGAACCGATCGTCGCCAAAATTTCGAAAATCCAGCCGCGCAGTGAAACTCGCGATGCCGACAACGTCTTCATCGCTGAAATCGAGTTCCCCAACGACGAAGAAAAACTACGTCCGGGGATGAAAGGCTCGGCCAGAATCAATGGGCAGAAACGATCGCTCGGTTGGAGCCTGTTCCACAAACCCGTCAACTGGATGCGCTCCCGTATGACGTGGTGGTAAACGAAACGTTTCTCACTGCTCCAATACAAACCCGAAGCGCAAGCGAGTGACCATGGTTCGGCCTGCGGACCGGCACTATTTCACACTGATTCACTTCAGGCGACAATCAAAATGCTTAACGATCAAACATTTGAATTCAGCCAAGCGCGCCTGAAGCTTAAAGACGCGCTTCGTTTTTCGATGCGTCAGACCGGTGGCGGAACCGAGTATCTGGTCGAAGACGAAGTCACCGGCCGATTCTTTCGCGTTGGGTTAGCTCAGTACACGTTCATGTCGATGCTCGACGGCAAGCGAACCGTCAGCACGATCTTGATGAAAACCGCGACGTTGCTGCGCGAAAACGCAATCGACGAACACGAAGCTGCTAACCTCTGCAAATGGGCCATCGAAACCGGATTGGTCGAATCAGAAACCGGAAACTCATCGGCTCGGCAGCAAGAACAGCATGACATGATGCAGCAGAAGAAGCTGGTCTCCTTTCTGAATCCCATGATGCTGCGGATCCCGATCTGCGACCCCGACGCGGTCGTTACGGTTCTTTCTCGGTACTTCAATTTCATGATCAGCCCGCTGGGGATGCTGGTCTGGACTTGCGTGGTGATTTACGGCTTCGGATTGCTGGCCGCGAACTTCAACGACTTTTGGCTGAACCGCGTCAGTTCCTTTGGTGGCGTCGATTTCATCTGGCTGGGAATCACGTGGGCGCTTTTGAAAATCGTTCACGAGTTGGCACACTCACTGGTTTGCAAACGCTACGGAGGCCGCGTTCGATCCTGCGGGATCCTGATCTTACTGCTGATCCCGATGCCCTACGTTGATGTGACGTCGGCATGGCGCTTCGACAGCAAGTGGAAACGCATCCTGACATCGGCGGCGGGCATGTTGGCCGAATTATTTATCGCCGCGATTGCCTGCTACATCTGGGTCTACAGCAACCCCGGCCCACTGCAATACCATGCAGGCAATGTCATCATCTCTGCCACGGTTGTGACGCTGCTGTTCAACATGAATCCGCTGATGCGATTCGATGGCTACTACATGCTTTCGGACTTTCTGGAAATCCCCAACCTGTCGATGCATGGACGGCAGTGGCTTAAAGGCGCTTTCAAATGGTTGTACTTTGGCAAAAAGCCTACCCCCGTCAAAGAGATTGGATTTCGTGGCATCGCGGTCAAGCTCTACGGCGCGTTGGCGATGCTGTGGTTCTTTACGATTGCAATCGGCCTCACGATGGGTGCCTCCGGCATGATCGAAGGCTTCGGACTGGTCGTGGCGTTGGTGGGCTTCATTCTGATGGCCGTTTTGCCGCTGATCAAACTATTCCAATACGTTGCCGTTGGAACCGACACTGACAAACCCGACCGAGTCTGGTTTGCTACCGCGATGGCCGCCACGGTTTTGATCTTGGGCGCGTTTTTGACGCTCTGCCCCAGCCCGTCTGTCGTGACGGCGCCGATCGTGATCGATTTTGAACCGCTGTCGGTGGTTCGTTCCAATGCGGCGGGTTTCGCGAAACAAATTCACGTCCAAGAAGGACAATTGGTTGCTGAAGGCGATCTGCTGGTGACGCTGGAGAATCCAGAACTGCTCCACGAACTCAATTCGCTGGTCATCGACATTCACATTTCTGAGCTGACCGCAAAGTCTCTTTTCAACGACGGCCGTATCAGCGAAGTCCAACTCGAACAGGAATCGTTGAAATCGATGCTGGAAACGAAAGCGGATTTGGAACTTCGCGTTTCTGAACTAAAAATCTACGCACCTCAAGCCGGCGCTGTGATCGCGCGAGATTTGGATTCCATGAACGGAAGTTACTTTCAGCCGGGTTCAGAAATTCTTTCCATCGGCAAGCCCGGTGAGATTCAAGCGATTGGCTTGACGCGACAATCGGACATCGAGTGGGTCGAGGAAAACCCGGATGCCGAAATTGAGTTATTGGTCTGGGGACGGCACCAGAGCGACATGATCAAGGGACAAATTCACTTGATCAATCCGCGAGCTCGTGACGACATTCCCCACGAAGCATTCTCGGCTTCGGCTGGCGGTCCGCTGGCCGTTGTCCCCCGCAGCCAAGTCTCCAGCGAAACCGGCGAGTCCGATGGCGAGATGGTGCTGACTCAACCGCGAGTCACCGTCGAGATTGAACTGGCCGACAAATTCCGCGAGCAATTGGTTCCCGGTCAGACGGGCTTGATGATGGTGCGTGGCCGTAACGAAAATATGGGCGCCTATTTGAAAAACAATTTCATCCGGTTCATTCGGGAAAACAACTACCGAACCCACGGGCTTTAATCGCGCCTCTGCAGCGAACTGAATGGAACGCCGTCATGCCAATGGTGGACAACAACGGGTTCGCCTTCTCTAAAAATTCACATAGTTTTCCATTTGCGAGTTTTGGAATTCGGGCATTTCGCCGGCGCAGACCTTACTTGGAAAATGTTCTAAAAAATGGCGCCCCGTAAAACGTGGGATTTGCACGGCACATTCTGTGCCCCAGTTAACGTGCTGGCAAGGTTTGTTAGTTACCCAGAAAACTAATGGAATTCCGGCTGCTTTTTCGGTAAGCTGTTTCTTTATGAGATGGCCGGGAGAGTTTTCTTCCAAGCCCAAATCGAAGTCCAATAAACCGTGTTTGGAGAATTCCGAATGAAAAATGTTCTAACAATTGCTTTCCTTGCCGTCGCCCTCGTCTGTGGTTCTGTCCACGCTCAAGACGGAACAGGGACGGGAAGTGGAAACAAGAAAAGCTGTGGTTCTTGTGATAAAGCATCCTCTGTTGCCAGCGATGGCGAGACTTGCACTGGTGGCTCGTGCACCAAATCTTCATCAGCCCTTGCCAGTGCTGATGGCTCAGGTTGCAAAGAGTGCCCTGTCTCTCTAGCAATGGCGAAGCTTCCTAAGATGAGCTACCGCGTCGGCACTGAAGATACTTGCTGCTCAAAGTCAGCCACTAAATTGGCTGAAGAGAAGAAAGTCGAGATGAAGTACGTCGTTGGCGAAAAAGTCTTCGAAGACAAGACACTCGCTTACACATCACTGGTTGAGTCAACCGAAGCCATGGTCAAAGATTTCGTCACACTGTCAAAAGACGAAACAACTGGCGTCAACACAATTGCAGGCGAGTCTTGCAAGTGCTCTGTCAAAGCTGGCAAGAAAGCTGAACTCATTTCAGCTGCCATCAAAGACATCAAAATGAGCTACGTTGTCGGCGAAGAAACTTGCAACTGCCCAATGAAAGCTGGCAAACTTGCCAAAGCTGCCAACACCGAAATGAAGTACATGGTTGGTGAAGAAGCTTGCAACTGTCCTCTGAAAGCACGCCTGAACTTGGCTCACGCTCAATACAAAGCTGCTGTCAAAGCAACACTTGTCAAAACTGAAAAGCCTGCTGCTACAGCTGAGAAAACTGAAGCAAAAGGCAGTTAGTCAAAACAGTTCGTCGATTCGATTCGACTAACAACTCAAAGCTCGGTGGTTCTCCACCGGGCTTTTTTTCATGCACTCGCAGAAAGTGTCTTTGTTTAGGCGCTCACTAAAACCACACACACTTCCTCGTCTTAGATGCGTTTGGTCACTAAGTGACATTGCGACCGTTACTCTTTTCACAAGCTTTCCCCGCCTTTTGAGTGACAGGTCCATAACTTTGAATACCAGTTGAACCCTCGGGGAGGGTAACTGCGTAGAATGAATTGAAGCGAGTTCAACAATCCAATTTCGCAAGCAAACTGGTCGCTGATTATAAGTAACTCAAAAAAACTTCATCAGTAAACGATCGGCTCCCAGTCAGCTTGCCCGGGAGTCGACATGTTTTCAGGGATAAGATTTAGTTCTTCAGCTTTTCGCGACTTCGCGCCCCGCATTGCAGCCATCATGGCGGTACTGCTGATTGCTCAGTCAAGCGTGGCTGTTGCACAAGACGGCAAAGACACGATGCTGTGGAAGTGGACGCAGCGCGGCGATCACCACAACGCCATCGTCTCGGTTCACTCAGGCGGTGGATCGGGAACAGGCGTGATCGTAAAAGTTAATCGCGACAAGCCTATCAAAAAAGGATTCGAGGCTTGGTGTTTGACCGCATGGCACGTCGTTAGCAACGACGAAGGCAGCCGCAAGATCAAAGTAAAATACCAAAACGGGAAACGGGCTCGTGGTTGCAAAGTGATTCGACACGACGAGGAACATGATCTTGCCCTGCTGTGGGTCTGGGTGCCCGCCGATGTGAAAGCCATTCCCATCGCCAAAGCTCCCGTCGAGCTTGGCCAATCCGTTGAATTCGCTGGACTGGGCGGCAACTCGGATCTCAAGTGCTGCATTCGTCACTTCGTCGCCAAAGCCTCCGTCTCCACGAATCCGAATCAGCTCTTCGCCGATGCTCCGCTGTTGCCGGGAGACTCCGGCGGCCCCGTGTTCAATAGTCAAAAGGAATTGACCGGGATCATTTCGGGAGGCTGGTTTTGGCTGACCACCCAAAAGAATTCAGATTCCAAAGATTCGATTCGGATCACGTGGCCCGCTCGAGCAGGAAACCTTGAACCGATCCAGAAGTTGCTTGATGGTGAAACGCCCCAGGAACCGCCAAAGTTGGTATCCAATCCTTAGCAGGATCGATAGCCATCGACAGAGATAGAAAAAGGCGAGACACGGGATCTGACGAGCTGCGATTCGATTGTTCGTCAGACGTAAGCAAGCGATTCTTGGCGTTTGATCCGAGGCACAGGCTCCGTCGTTTTCCTAGCCCAGCACGCAGGGCCAACGAGGCCGCGAAGCGGCGAATAACCTCAACGAGGTTAGATCAATAGCCGAGGGTTCTTGACCCCTGGGTACCGGGGCCTCACACGCCAGCGAAACCCCGACGGGGGTTGATCCAATCCGGTTGGGATTGAGAGAGTTTCGGTGGCCGTATTCCAAAACCTTGGGCGATTGATTTTACGCCGCAGGTGTAAAGCGTTGCAGTGCAGTCCTGTCATCCCTTCGGGGCTGAACTCTTGGGCTAGATGGTATGCCAAGAAGGTTTGATTCTTATCACGTACAGGAGCTGCACTCCCTAAAGCAAGTGCCATTAGCCGTTGGCCTTACGTGTTTTTTTCGGGTTCGATTTCCCAGCCCTGCAGGCTGGGCTAGG
>CAZDZX010000049.1:6618-18698 GCA_964510005.1 uncultured Pirellulaceae bacterium | reverse complement strand
TCGCCAACGGGGCCAAGCTAACAATCACCGCCCACAGATCTTACTTCGCTGAACCGAAATTTCTGCGCAAACGCAAGCATTTCGGATCCCAAGATTCGTCTTTTTCACACATCTGTTTTCTTTTTTCAAAAATGCAATGACGCAAAGTAAGAGATCCCCTGGAGAGGGCACTTAGTTTTTGTAAAGAGAATTTACAACCACCAAACCACCACCAGATAAAACAAGGACCAATTATGCCTACTACTTCACGAATCATGACGGCGGCTGTTGTCATCGCGATGCTTGCAACCTCCTCTGCCTTTGCTCAGGGATCTGCTCAAAAGCAAGCGACAGGTTCGGCTCAGAAGCAAGCGACAACCTCGGCTCAGCAGCAGGGCTCTGCCGCCAAGCAGGCAGGTATTTCGCGTGCGTTCACCAACAGCTACAACGTTCCCAGCAGCGGAGTCGCGATCGAAGGCTATTGCCCGGTCTGCTACCTGTCTGCCAACAAAGCCGTGAAAGGAACTCCACAGTTCGCACACGACCACAATGGTGTGACTTACTGGTTCGTTCATGAAGCCGCTCGCCAAGCATTCATCAAGACTCCAGAAAAGTTTCTGCCCGCCTACGGTGGCTGGTGTGCTGTCGGAGTTGCATCGGGACAGCGTTTTCCGGTCGACCCAACGAACTTTAAGATCGTTGATGGTCGCATCATGTTGTTCCTGAAAAACGCCAAAGTCGACGGCGTTACGATCTGGGACAAAGATAGCGCCAACATGTTGAAAAAAGCCGACGAAAACTGGAAGAAACTAGGTGGCTAGTTCCAGCCAGTGATTGGCTGACAAGAAAAAATCTCCTCGAAAGCACACTTCGAATTCGTTCGAAGTGTGCTTCTTATTTGCGCAGCCAGAACTTGAAATGATGTGCTGCAAGGGGAAGCAAATGACTGATACAATGCATTTGAAATTAACCTCGCTAACAAGCAATCAATCCCCATGAAACGATACATTGGTCTACTGAAGGAAACTTGGTGGTTATGGATGCTGTTTTTAGCGTTTGGCATCATTGGTAGCTTCTTCGATCTGGTCTTTCTGACTTCGCTGCCGATCACCATTTTCTCGTTCCTGTACTTCGGCGTCATGCGCTACGATGCCGACGGGAACCCCCGTCAAATGGATTGAATCCAAATTGCATTGGTGCAATCGTCCATATCGCGTTGGCTGAGACAATTTAACGGTTGAAATCCACCCTCCCTCCCGGCTATTATTTGTGGCTTCTGATTCAACCCTTCTGAAACGATTCGTATGACTGTCGAGCAAACATTTTCAATCCAGCGCACTGAAATCTGTGGTCATTCGGTTACCGAACTGGCTGAAAAGTTCGGCTCCCCGACCTACGTCTACAACGCCGCGGTCATCCGCGAAAGAATTTCGCAACTACAGCAGTTTGATGTTATTCGCTTTGCCCAAAAAGCCAATTCGAATCTGGCCATTTTGGACCTCGTTCGTCGACACGGTGTAGTCGTGGATGCGGTCAGCGCTGGAGAGGTCCATCGCGCTCGGGCCGCTGGATTCAACGTCGGTGGCGGTTCCCACGATGTCGTCTACACCGCGGACATCTTTGACCGTGAAGCGTTGGAGATGTGTGTCAGTCAAGACATCCCCGTCAACTGCGGTTCACCCGACATGATTTCGCAGTTGGGAAAATTAGCCCCCGGTCGCGGAATCACGCTGCGAATCAATCCCGGATTCGGACACGGTCACAGCAAGAAAACAAATACCGGCGGTGACACTTCCAAGCACGGCATCTGGCACACGCAATTGGACGAGTGCATTGCACTGGCCAAGGAACACGGGCTCAAAGTCACTGGCTTGCACATGCACATTGGATCGGGCACGGATTTTGAGCATCTGTCTCAGGTCTGTGATGCGATGAAACAAACGGCCTTGGCCGTTGGCGACTCCATTGACACCATCAGCGCTGGCGGCGGATTGCCGACTCCCTATCGTGACACGGATTCGTTCATCGACATCGATCGCTATTTCCAGTTGTGGGATGCGACTCGCAAAGAATTGGAAGCATCCTTTGGTCATTCGATTTCATTGGAAATCGAACCCGGCCGGTTCTTAGTTGCCGAATGCGGCTACCTGATTTGTGAGATTCGTGCAATCAAAAAGATGGGCGAAAATCTGTTCTATCTGGTCGACGCCGGTTTTAACAATTTGGCCCGTCCGATCCTTTACGGCTCCTATCATCCGATGTCGATCGCCTTTGCAGGCGAATCAACCGACCAAACCCAGCAGGCGATTGTCGGTGGCCCGCTGTGCGAATCGGGGGATATCTTCACCCAAGAAGAAGGGGGCTTTGTCTGCTCGCGGGAACTCCCGGTTGCCAACGTTGGCGATTTCCTCGTGATTGAGTGTGCGGGAGCCTATGGTTTTGTGATGGCATCGAATTACAACAGCAAGCCGTTTGCCGCCGAAGTCCTCATCGACGCTGGCAACGTCCATCTGGTGCGAAAGCGACAGACTGCGGATGACATTGTCGCTGGCGAGTCGATTCCTGGGTAAACACCCCGTTGAATTCGAATAGACGCGATCTAGGCGATTCGTGTAAGCTTTTGTCGATTCCAGAACCTCTCAGGGACCGACATGACACCCAACGCCTGCCTGCTGTTTTACTGCCGTGACAAGACTAACATCATTGCCACGATCGTCGATTTTTTTTCCAGCCGAGACATCAGCATCTCGCGCTTCGATGAGTACACCGACGCGGGCTGGTTCTTTTCAAGGCTGGAGTGGCAACCGTCTCCGGGAGACGATGTCGCTGAATTCGAATCGGCGTTTGCTCCGACGGCCGAAAAACTAGCCGGTGGATTCAAGTTTCACTTTTTCAACCAACCGCAAAAGCTGGGATTGTTTGTTTCCGGCGAGCCCCACGCGCTGCTGGAAATCATCAACAAACATGAAATGGGCGATTTCCCTGGCACGCAGATCCAGTTTGTCATCGGAAATCGAAAGGAAATTTCACCGCTGGTGGAACGACACGACATTCCATTTCACTTTATTAAAACGTGGAAGGATCCGGCCAAGCACGAACCTGAACAACTGGAATTGTTGAAACAGTACAAACCGGATGTGATCGGACTGGCCCGGTACATGAAAGTCGTCACCGCCGAATTCATTAGTGCAGCGGGCTGCCCGATCGTAAACATCCATCATTCGTTTCTGCCATCCTTCGTGGGCGCCAAGCCTTACGAGATGGCCTACGGTCGGGGCGTCAAATTGATTGGCGCGACTTCGCACTACGTAATCCCGGCGCTGGATCAGGGGCCCATCATTGAACAGGGCGTGACGCGCGTTCAACCTGGAATGTCGATCGAGGAAATGAAGAAGGCTGGGCGGGATATCGAGAAACAGGTTTTCGCAACGGCCTTAACCAAAGCGCTCCACCACAAAACGATCACCTACGACAACCGTACGATTGTGTTTGACTGAGCGGCAGGGCGTATGATTTGAAATCAACTTTTAACTCGGGCCACTCGCGCAATAAAAAAGGCTGCCATTGCTGGCAGCCTTCCTGGGACCTCACCCACTCACTCACACAACGCCTTCCATGTGTCGAGGAAACCTCAGGGGTCTAGCGAGTCGTTGAAACGAATTCTTTCGAATCCACTTCTTTCTTTGATTCCTTGGCATCCTGTTTGTCAAAGAAGGCATCGATTTCATCAAGGATATCTGTCCCTGAATCTGCGGCTTCACCAACCGGAATCGAGCCAAAGTGTGTTGGCATCATGCTCATCATTTCCTGCTCGGCATCCAATCGAGCACTGATGTCTTCGACCATGCTACGAGTTCGTGACAGTTGGCTATCGTCAAGCTGATCCAGCTTGCTGGCCGTTTTGACGACTTCGTTCATACGGTGCTGTGCTGTCAGATGCTCGATCTGAAGCGACAATTCCGTTTTCTGCACTTCCGCCTGCTGGACTCGCTCAATCGCTGCATCCAAAGACTTCTTGCGAAGCTCAATCACTTTTTGGTCTTTTTCCAGAGTCGCAACTCCAGTTTTGTGACTGGTCAGTCGTTGGCGAAGATCGCGTTTGACATCGTCAGTCGAGTAAGCCCGAGAATTCGCGGCGACATAGAATTTGTCCCCTGAATCCAAGTGCGAACGAAGTGAAATCATGTCGCCTTCGCTTTTCTCAAGCGCGGCTTGCTGTCGCTTAATGCTGTTGGCAAGCTTCTTGATATCAACGATCTCTTTGGCGATCTCTTGATTCATGTGATTGATTTCTGGACCGATTCTTTCCAGCTGCTTTTTGGCAGCATCAATCTGAAAGGAAACAGGCACTTTAGATTCGACCGCAGTGGCTGCCTTTTCATATGCGGTTTGAGCGTAGGGAATCATGTTGCCACCGAAAATAAATCCGGAAAGAACAGCGACTCCAATAGCTCCCAAGATGAGTTTTTTCATTTAATTTGCTCCGATTCGTCGAAATGTGGATCCCAAAAACATGACCGATTCATGCCGGTGTTCCGGATTCTGAATCGTTGGTATGAGGAGTTATTCGCTGCCGGTCTCCCAATCTTTGGAAAAAGCGCAAGGATTTTTTAAACTCGCTGTTTTCCGGGGTTTTCTGGCGTTTGAAACCCAAACCGAACGCCGATTCCCGTTCCGAAGCAATGAATTTCATCCTTTCGACGACACCACCGCTTGGTTTATCGATCCTTCAAATGACATGCTGAAGGCACGCCAAAAAAAAAGCCTCCTCAAATCCTGAAGGATTTGAGGAGGCTTTTGACTTTATGGTTTATTCCCAGCATCGAAATTAACCGGATGCTCTAAGAAAATCGCAGCAATAGTTTTCGTTAACGGTATCTTTCAACCCATGGCTTATCGTGACCCGAATCACTATCGCCCCAAGACAAGTCATAATCTAAAGATTCAACTTCGTCTTGGATATCGGCAGTAAGCCCAGAGGTTTTGGGTTTCGAAAACCTTTTAGGCACAAGCCAACGCACGGCTGAATCCGACACGGTTTGATCACTTTTGACCGAAACCATGTAAGAACCGGGAGGAAGACCATCATTCAACTCGTACATCGAAACCGAATACTCGCCTTGAGCATTCAGTGGACCTCCTGCTGTTCGACCGCCTCCAACAGGCTTAAACTGGACGGCACCAAAAGGTACTGGCTTTCCGTCAATTGTAATTTTTCCCGAAACAGGCACTCGTCCCGGACGTCCATCGCCACATCCAATGGAACTAACCAACAGCAGTGAAAGCAAAACTAAACAACTTAAATGTGCGATTGGAAAGGGATTTTTGATAGCGAATAAAATTTTCACAATTGTGCTCCATCAATTCAGCTTATGTCAAATACGGTTACCACTGCATCATACAGTGGCAACCCGCACTGACACAAATCAAAACTCCAAGCTAATCACTTCACCTGCGAACAACCTGCGGCTAGAGAGCGCCTTGTATACATCTGTGTCGATTCCCTCAGGAATGAAAACCGTGTGGTTATCAGAGAACACAAAGTTCGCCCCGTTTGGATGGTTGCTGGCGAACGCTCCATTGGTGAATTCAGGCCTAGCTGCCGTCATTTCACCGTTCAATGGAACCACGCCTCCCTTAATTCCGATTGGAGTGTTCAAAGGAGCAGTCGTTGAGCGAAGGCATGAAGAGAACCGGTTCGCCCAAGCCCAAGCGTTCCACTGACGATCAGACTGGCCACGGATTACTTCGCCTAACAACATCGTGTTACTCGACCCATCTGTAATCTCGCCGAAGCCGAAGCGATGAGCGTAGACAAACATTCCATTGTTGAAATATCTTACAGTGGTCGAACCTAGACCCAAGCCATCTTCATTCCCTCGGAATCCAGTGCCGCTACATCCTGCATAGCTTCCAGTCCCCAAAATCAAATCGTCTCCAAAGAAACTGTCGCCGGTGTTGACCATTGGATCCGCGTCGTCTGACGGGCAAGTGTAAACGGGTAACTGATCCCCCAGCAATGTACGAGCGGCTGCTCCCACAGCTGACGGATCCCAAGGGTTGGCGTTGTTGTTGTCATGGGCCAACAAAAAATCGCCTTCAGTTTCTAGAATGGTAGTCGCGTTTTCATTGTCTAAAAACGGCAGAATGGTGGCGAGTACACTGGTGCCTCCGGAATGGTCAATATCGTCGGGACCATTCACGGCTTGGCTCAACGCCTCAAGCCCCTCTCGTCCGGCGGGGAAAACTTGAAAAGCACTTTCGTAATTCATGCAACCTAAGCCGATTTGACGTAGGTTGTTCGCGCACTGAATTCGCCGGGCAGCTTCTCGAACTTGCTGGATGGCTGGCAATAACATGCCAATTAGAATCCCGATAATCGCGATCACGACCAGCAACTCAACAAGTGTGAATCCCGATCGTTTCCGGCGCAGCTTATGACTGGACATAAGTATGACTCCAAATAATGAAATAGAGATGATTTGTTGCGATGCAACAAATCAAGCAATTCCCTCTCGAACCCGATTGGGCATCTCGAGAGGAGTGGCGTGGTGGAAGGTTTCATAATTGTATCATCCATCGGGCGTTTTGGCCAAACAAGATTTGCACTACTGGCCCTTAATGGGCATTAATGGCCTTTATCCTCCTCTTTTGGGAAATGTTTAACACCTGCGGTAAACCTTGAGGGCGTTCTTGGGCCGGACTCAGCCCAGACTGCTATCGACTTTTCAGCGCGTCGCTTTGTCCTTGAGCCAGCGAATGCTCCATTAAGAGGGGGATCCAGTCCTTCGAATCGGCAAATCGCCGTTTGAATCGGTACCACAGATAGGCCCGTAAAGCCCGCCACATCAGGGCGCGATGATCGTCGCTCCATGGCTCACCTTTGGTGACTAGGGCGCGGCCCTGTCCCAAAAAGTACTCGCGCACATAGGATTCTGTGGCGCGATCTGCAGGAATAAAATGCTTGACCGATGCGTCGGGGACCCAGCGCCCGGCATACCCCGCCTGTAGCAACCGCCGCATCATTTCCAATTCGTCTTCACCCAAGACTTCTTCTCCACGGCGGCCCAAAGACGTTTCAAACGCGAACCGTTTTTGCACGCAACTGCGCACCGCGAAATTAGCTCCATAGGGCAACGTGTCTTCATCAAAGCTCATCGACTGCGGACCCAACTCCCGTGTCGCAAAACAACCTTTGAGTTGCTCCCAATTTTCGAGGATCCACGCCGGTGGTTCAGTTTCAAAATCAGGCTCAATGCTGCCACCAAAAAAAGCCACTTCTCGATTGTCGTTGGCGAAGTCCACATATCGCTGAACAAGAAAGGCATCCAAATCGACATCGTCATCTGTCCAGATCAATAGATCACCGTCCAGCGAATCGACGGCTCGATTTCGAGCAAACGTATGCCCCTGCTGACTTTCCAAAAGAACTCGAACGGAATGTCGCTGGGTGAAGGCCGGATTGGAGGCAAACTGTTTCAGAATCTCGCCAGTGCGGTCATCGGAATTGTTGTCAACCAAAATCACCGTTAGCGAAACGTGATACGGAACGATCAGCTTCTGGACGGATTGGAGAGTTTTCTCTAGCAGTTTTTCCCGGTTGTAAGTGCAAATCGCGACCTCCACCTTTTCGATTTTTCGAAAAGGCGGTTGAGGAAAAGAAGCTGTTGACGATGATGGCGTAATCATAACGCCAATCGTATCTCGCAGAGGAACAAATGTCGCTACCGAAAAACGTATTAGGCACCGAACTGCAGTGCTGCTGTACTGACCCGATGACGGGGTTCTATCGGGATGGTTTTTGCAATACTGGCATGGGTGACCACGGAGCTCACACGGTTTGTGCCATCATGACGGACGATTTTTTGGCATTCTCTAAATCCGCCGGCAATGACCTTTCCACGCCCATGCCGCAGTACCAGTTCCCCGGTCTGAAAGCCGGCGACCAGTGGTGCCTGTGTGCCTCGCGATGGCAACAGGCCTACGACGCAGGAATGGCGCCCCAAGTCGTCCTTGAATCCACCCACATGCTGTCCGTCGAGTTTTGCTCCATCGACGCCTTGAAAGAACATGCCGTCGATGCACCTCAGGACTAAAGAGCGGGACATCTCCAGTCTACCGTGACTCTTTGCGGGCCAGTTCAAGATCGTGATCCACCATCAGCTCGGCGAGCTCTTTACAACTTGTCTTGGCAACCCAACCCAGCTTTTCTTTCGATTTGCTGCAGTCCCCGAGCAGGATCTCAACTTCCGCGGGCCGGAAGTAGCGAGGATCGATCTGGACATAGTCCTGCCATTTCAAATCGAGGTAGTCGAACGTATATCCAAGAAATTCTTTGATCGAGTGAGTCTTACCGGTGGAGAGGACGAAATCATCGGGCTCGCTATGCTGAAGAATCATCCACATTCCTTCAACGTAATCCTTGGCATAACCCCAATCTCGCTTGGCATCCAAGTTGCCCAGATATAGTTTTTCCTGCAGGCCCAACTTGATTCGCGTGGCCGCGCGAGTGATTTTTCGAGTCACAAAGGTTTCACCACGGCGCGGCGATTCGTGGTTGAATAAAATCCCGTTGCAGGCAAACAGATCGTAGGCCTGACGATAATTCACCGTTTGATGAAAAGCGTAGACCTTGGCGCAGGCATATGGACTCTGCGGCCGAAACGGGGTTTGCTCGTTTTGCGGCGTTTCCATCACATCGCCGTACATCTCCGATGAGGAAGCTTGATAGACTCGAACTTCTTTTTTCTTTTGAAGCTGGCGAGCGGCTTCCAACACATTCAAAGCACCCATACCGACAGTTTGCAACGTGTACACCGGAGAGTCGAAAGAAACCCGGACATGACTCTGGGCGCCCAAGTTGTAAATTTCGTCGGGCTCCACATCCAAAACCAGATTGGTCAAATTTTGCCCATCAGTCAAATCGCCATAATGCAAAAACAAACGAGCATCCGTTTCGTGCGGATCTTTGTAAATATGGTCCAGCCGATCCGTGTTGAACGTGCTGCTGCGGCGTACGACACCGTGCACTTCGTATTCTTTCTCCAGCAACAGTTCAGCAAGATACGAGCCGTCTTGTCCCGTTATGCCAGTGATCAGAGCTTTCTTACTCATAGGTTTCTCAGTGTGTAGTTTGTAAGGAAGGGGTTGTGGAGGATTTCGATGGGGGGAACTAAACTTCTCGCAGCGATCCGCTGGCCAATTCGGACTTGAACGCTTCATAGGTACTCGCGATCCCATCGCTGAGACTGATCCGCGGACTCCAGCCGGTGGATTGCATCAGCGAACTGTCGGTGCGTTTGACGGGCGTGCCATCGGGCTTGCTAGTATCCTGAACAATCCGCCCCTCAAAGCCAACAATCTTGGCCACCAATTCCGCAAGTTCCGCAATTGTAATATCGGTTCCCGTCCCCACGTTCACCAAATCCGGTGGATCATCCAATTGAACCAAATGAACCAAACCCTCCGCCAAATCGTCGACGTGCAGGAATTCGCGTCGAGGCGTTCCTGTACCCCAGATCGCGACCGAGTCCAAACCCTTCGTTTTGGCTTCGTGGAACCGGCGAATCATGGCGGGCAACACGTGTGAGTTCTGAAGATGGTAGTTGTCGCCGGGTCCAAACAAATTCGTCGGCATCGCCGAATGAAACGCCACGCCGTACTGCGATCGATAGTGCTGACACATTTTCAGACCCGCAATTTTCGCAATCGCATAGGCTTCGTTAGTTGCTTCCGGCGGTCCCGTCAGCAAACAAGATTCTTGCAGGGGTTGCGCTGCAAGCTTGGGGTAGATGCAGGTGCTCCCTAAAAACAAGAACCGATCAGCCTTGTTTCGATAGGCCGCGTCGATCGCGTTGGCTGCCATGGCCAGATTGGAATAGATAAAATCAGCCGGGTAAGTACTGTTGGCATGGATCCCTCCAACGCGAGCCGCAGCAAAAATAACCACACCTGGTCGGTGGGTCTCAAAAAACTGATTCACGGCTTGCTGGTTGCACAGGTCCAGTTCGCAACGCGTCGCCGTGATGATGTTTTGGCAACCGAGAGATTGCAACTTTCTCACAACCGCTGAGCCGACCATGCCGCGATGGCCGGAAACGTAGATCTTTTCGTCTGTTAATATCATTCGCTGAATTCTAAGTCTGGGACGTTGCTCATTCCGTGCCTTCGAGGTCGTGAATTTTAATCGAGCAGGATAGTTCGCTACATAGCCGATGTCACACGACTTAGTCTTTTTCCCAACCTTCAATTTTCAGATAAAAACCCGCGTGACTATGATCGTGGTTGGCTAAAAACAGATACTCCGGTTTGCCATCTTTCCAAAGAATATGAGGACGCTCCGAATGCGTCGTCGGCAGCTTTTTCTTGGGCGCTGATCGGCGAAACACCAACCAGCAAAAAAGTAATCAGTAAAAGGAACAAACGGTTCAACATCTTATCTCTCGGGATTGCTATTTCCTGCCGACACACCAACAAGATGATACAGAGAGATACATTATTCGGCTAAAAGCTAAGTTTTCCACCTTTCGTAGGTTTTTGCCGTTCACTCTGCCACCAATGGGCGGGTCCTTCGGACTCAATGTCCTTCCAAACCTTGAAAAGCGCTTGCTTCATTTCCTCTGTCTTTTCCGGCATTTCGGTGGCAAGATCGTGCTGTTCTTTCCAGTCTTTCTGGATTTCATACAGCTGAAATTTCGTCAATGTGTCGTTGCCCACCAACTTCCAGTCGCCGATCCGCAGCGCCACACGATCACCGGGCGGGGACACGTGGGTTCGCCAGAAGAGTGGCACCGGACGCTTGACCGCTTCTCCTTTGAATGCTGGCAGCATGCTGACACCATCAATCGTGCGGTCCTTGGGAACTTCGAGGCCTGCAATCTCCAACACGGTGGCAAAGATATCGGTGCCGATCACGGGAACATCGCTAACGGTTCCCGCAGGAATGTGACCCGGCCAGCGAGCCACGCCGGGGACGCGAATGCCGCCTTCATGATCACTGCGCTTGCCACCTCGTAAACCACCAGACGTGCCTCCAAATTTTGCGACGGGCCCGTTGTCTGATGTAAAGATCAACAGCGTGTTGTCACTCACGCCTTCCTTTTCCAACGCCTGCATGACGTGGCCCAACGCGTAATCCAACTGCGAGATGTTACCCATGTAGGTACTATTCTCATGACCGTCATACATGCCAGAAAATTTCGAGTCGGTAGCGATCGGCGAGTGGGGCTCATGAACCCAAACCGAAAGCGCAAACGGTTTCGATTTGTCACGTACATCGCTCAACCAGCGGGCGGCTTCGGTGGCGACAAGGGGCGCCGAATAACCCTTCAGTTCGCCGACAGGTTTTCCGTTACGGACAAAGTTGTTGGGGTTCTTGTGACTGGGTTCGGCGTTGTTGTGGGTCGCCATCCAATGGTCGTAACCGTGGTCGCCCGGCTGCGGGTATTCGGCAGTGTTGAATTGCGGTTTTGAATTCAGATGCCATTTGCCAACATGACACGTTTCATAGCCAATCGTTTTCAACAATTTCGGATACGTGATTTCACTTTTTCGCAGATGAGCTTCGTGCCTCCCCGAAAGATGTCGATAGACGCCGTTACGATACGGAGTCCGCCCAGTCAGGATCGCCGAACGTGATGGCGAACAAACACCGCACGCCGCATAGCACTGAGTGAACTTCACCCCCTGGGACGCCAGCTTGTCGAGATTCGGCGTTTGGATCAACTTGTGACCGTAGGTCGCCGAATCGCCCCACCCCATATCGTCGGCTAGGAACACCACGACATTGGGCTTGGCCGGTTCATCGGCATGGACACGGGTCAGCGGGACAAACAACAGCAGTAGCAATAGCAGAAGTGTGAGTTTCAATCGCATCGTTTTTGCTCCGGGGATATTCCCTTCAATGGTTGCAGCAAACGGTGGCATAGGCTTCCAGCCTGTGATCAGAGACCAACACAGGGCGGAAGCCTATGCCACCTTTCAGGGACAGCTATTTTTTAAGCTCAATCGAAAAACCGACGACCAATGCCTTAGGCAGTTCTTTCGGCAGTGAGATCGTTAGACCTTTTGCGGCCCGATCCCATTTAATCTCTTCATCGCTA
>CAZDZX010000049.1:0-6518 GCA_964510005.1 uncultured Pirellulaceae bacterium | reverse complement strand
CACAGGAACCGGGGAAGGTCTGGCCAATCCCGCCAGCACCGTGGATGTAGACTTCATCGAATCCGCGACTCTCAGGGCGATACGCTTCTTCATCCCCCAGATGCCACTTCCCGAAAATTCCGGTCGTGTATCCCGCGGTCTTCAACATCTGCGGCATCGTGAAGGTATCCAGGCTCATCCGCTCTCGCTCAACGATGGTGTGCGTCACCCCGTTTTTAAATTCATGCCGTCCACTCAACAACGCCGCCCGCCTCGGGGCACAGGTTGGGCTAACGTGAAACTGCGTAAACAGCAGGCTCTCCTTCATGAACCCATCCACCGATGGCGTTTGCAGAACCGGATTCCCCAGACAACCGTAGTCTCCATACGCAAGGTCGTCGGGCATCACGATAATGATGTTCGGCTTGCCGGAGTCAGTCGCCGCAAACACGCCCAACGGGCTCAGCAGCATCAGAAGCAAAACAAAAAGATTCGTTCTCATAGCGGTTGTTACTCAACAAGTTGTTGGATTGGGATGTTAAGCGAACTAGTGGAGTTGCTAAAAAGCTACTTGCCACCCTCAAGATCAACCTTGCGAGTTCGCTTCAGCGCTTTTTCAGCGTCTGAAACGATGGCGTCGGGCTGATGCTGTTCCGAATTCGTCACGATTTCAAACGACCACGCAAATTGGCTTTTGCCCACATCACTCGGTGGTGTCAGGCTGAGCCCCTTGGGGCCGATCGACCACTCGACCGTCGCGTCACTGCCCAGCAAGCGGACGGACTTCACATCAGTCTCTTTCCAACCGGCGGTGGCATCGATCGTAAACGCAGGCACTGGCTTGGCCAGCTTGATCGCGTACAGGTTCTTGCCTTTCGTGGTGAACGCGAGGTGTTCGTCATCTTGCGAATAGGCTTTCCAATAACGCGTGCCATAGATCGCATCGCCGTTGATTTTCAGCCAGTCGCCCATCGCGCGAAGACGCTCGACTTGTTCGGGAACCAGCGTGCCGTCGGCTTTGGGACCAATGTTGATCAGAAAGTTGCCGTTGCGACTGACGACTTCGACCATTTCATGGATGACGCCTTCAACGGTTTTGTAACCATCGCCTTCAAGGTACCCAAAGGACGATCCGAACGTCGTGCAGCTTTGCCACTTGGGTCCGATCATTTTAAGTTTCAGGTTGTCCTTTTCTAGACAGCCCACACCGTCGGGCCAGTTGCGATTGCCGCCCTTGTTGTTGCAATACACGTCTTGGCCACGAGCTGCCGCCTCGTTCATAAAATCGGTGATCATGCCACGAACTTGATCGTCGAGGTACTTGATCTCGGGCTTCATCTTTCCCTTGCGGACCTTGTTGCCGTCCCGGGTGTAGATAGGAAAATCGTCGACCCACAAAAAATCAGGGTGATACTTTTCTTGAATCTCTTTCCAGCGGGCCACATAGTCATCCACAAAGGCTTTGTCGTAGCTGAATGGTCCGTACAGCGAAGCCGCCTCGGGGACCCGTTCGATTTCTTTTGCGATATCGTCTTGCGGCTTGCTATGGACGACATACTTTTTCTTGGCAAAGAACCCGGTGTGACGCTCGCGATGATACGAAGGCGCGTACTTGAGCCCTCGCTTGCGGACGGCCACGCCCAGATCACCGACAAGGTCACGCTTGGGACCTTTATCGACTGCGTTCCACGGTGTCAGATCCGAATCCCAATTGGCCCAACCGTCGTGATGCTCGGCAGTCAGCACAACGTATTTGGCACCCACGTCCTCAAACAGCTCCGCCCACTGGTCCGGATCCCACTTCTCCGCTTTGAACTCGGGGATGATATCCTTGTACCCAAACGTCGGTGGCGTCGCGCCAAATCGCTTCTTCAGGTAGGGGTAGTAGTGATCCGATTCGGCGTACAACAGCTTCGGCACATGTTCCGCGTAGCCACGGTTGCCTTTTTTGTAACCAATGGCGCTGTAAGGACCCCAGTGGATAAAGATACCGATCTTGCCGTCATCAAACCAAGCTGGCACCGGCATCTTCTGCAGCGACTCCCACGATCCATCATAAAGCTTCGTTTGCTTTTGTGATTGGGTTTGGGTTGGCGATTCAGCTTGCGATTCAGCGCCCGTTTGAGTCTGCGCGTCCAAATCGAGCGGAATCAACAACGCAAACAACAACAATCCGAAAATGAAAGTTTCGATTTTCAAAAGTCTATAGGTCCGAAATTTTGAATGATCATTCGACGTCGATCGTGACAATGCGTGCGCCAAAGGCCCATCAAGGGCAGGGCAGGAAGTTACTTTGAATTGCAGCTGATGATTCGTAGCGCCAGTTTTAAAACCGAAATCATCCGGCTCGAGTTCCGGCAATCCGATTACTCACCGAACGACAGCGTCATTTGCTCAACGATCGGCTTGGATTTATTTTCAGTCGAATCGGTCAAACGCAATTCGACTTGAAATCCGAAACCGGCCGGCAGTTTCGAAAGATCCAACTCAGCGGGCTTGCGAGCGATCTGCTTGGAGAAACCTTTGATGTAATCGTAGCTCTCTTTGAGTTCACTCCAGTCCGTCCACTGGTCAATTTTCTGGTCGTTGTCGGTATCGACTCCAACGCGAGCCTCAACGGTCTCGACCCACGGCCCCGGGCTAACGAAGTCGGTCTGCTGCTGAGTCGCGAGGTAGAACTGTCCTTCAGCGAAGGCCACATCCGGATCAGGATGACCCTTTCCAATGTGATCACACCACGTAAATTGTTTGTCGATCGACGACGACGTGAACCAGCCGACACTCATCGTGTGTCCGCCCACAGGATCGTAGTCGCCAAAAAGGTAATACTGACCGCCGATGCAAATCGCCGCCCAATCACCGTAAGCTTCCTGCTCCGGCTTGTGCACCTTGTACTCAGCCACGTTGGACTTGTAGTTCTTAGGATCTTCTAACTGCCAGTGAGGATGCTCGTAAGTGGCGGTCTCTCCGGTCGGTTTGGTCCGCTCATCAACGGCAGGTTTCACAAACTTGAATCCGCTGATTCCGTCGGGGCTGACCGCATGACTGGCCAGCGGCGAATCCCACGAACGCTTGTTGGCACTGATCGGACTCCAGTCTTCAAGAATCACATGCATGTTACCCTCGAGATCCCGGATGAAACCCGCGTCGGACCCATGCGACGGATCCTTGACCGCCATACCCATGTTCTTGCCCGGCTCGCCATCGAACAGATTATCGTCAACGTAGACGTGAGGATCCTGATCGTTGGGGAAGTCGTAATAAATCAAAGCCTTGCCGTCAACAAATTCAGCGCTGGTCACCCATCTGGAAAACCCTTCGGTGACAGGGCCATGGTGAACCCAATTTTTCATATCGCGACTTTGCCACGCGTGGTAACCTCGCTTGCTTTTCTTCAGTCCGCCGGGCGCGTCAAAAGTATTCGCCAGCGGCGTGGTCTTTAAAGGGATATCGAATCCCTCCAGCGTTGCTTCTTTCCCGATGAAAGGAGCTTTCTGCGCCTTCTCTCCTTTCTGGCCCTTCTGATACTTTTTTCTCGGATCTTGGTAACGACCAAAGATCCAATAGTTGTCCGGACCGACTGTCAGCAAAACGGGGGCGTCAGCGACATTGGTCGGACCAATGTTCTCAACGGGATTCCAGTTTTGCCAAATCGCCGACTGCGTCACGACCAGCGACTTGGCAGAGCGTTTGGCCTCGGAAGCGTGAATCTTGGTGGCGATCGTCGCCGTTTTGGCAGTCGGCGAAACGGAACCATTTTCGATCGCGGCACCATCCGAGGATTCCACGTTTTGCTTCCAGTCGTCCGCGCTGTCGATCGTCCAATCGGCAACCTGCCCTTGGGCGGCAGCAGTCCACAACGATCCGCCAACAACCAAGGCGGCAAAAATTGAATGAGAGAGGTATTTCATAGTTCTTTGGTTCCTGAATGAATGGCAGATGGAATCGTCTTCACCCGTGCGGCAGTCAAATACACTGCATGACTACCGGTAAATTAAATCGTCGATCGCGCCGTGGCGTCTTAGATGCGCAAACACCATCTTTTATTTGAATAATTATCCCAATCCGTTCATGGTATTTGGGACCTTAGGGATCGCCAACAGCCGAACACACAAAACGCCGTGTTTATCGCCTTTGACTCAGAGTAATCGTCGCGGCGACCGCCCGCAAACTTGTCCTCCAAAAGTCAGCCCTCAACGAGCCCAACGCCACCGGATATCTTACACAAATTCGGCCCCCTACGGCAAACTTTCACACCACCGGAGACGGGCCTGCGGCATATTGAGATCAGCCGCAGCACCCGCTATCATCAGGGCAGAAACTGCCCACACACTATCTTCGATAAACAAATCGATGGCCGAAGTTGTGACATCCACAAAACCGCAATCAAAGCGTGGCCGTCGATTTACGAATTTCGTTGCCAGAAACTATCTGAATCTCTTTTCAGCCGGTTTGCTACTGGCAGCTCTGTTCTACTTCGCTCAAGTCCAGCAACTTCGCATTGCGACATTGTCCAACAATCCAGAACTTTTCTCCGATGGCGATCTGGCAGTCGTCACCCGTGTGATTGATGGCGACGAATTGCGGATCCGAAACTCACGCGGCAGCACCCTCGTTCGCGTGCTGGGCATCAAGTCCTTTGACGCAACGGAACGAGACTTGTTGCTGGCCGAATATGGAAAAGTCGCCGTCGACTACCTCGAAGCCGAAGCCGTCGGAAAAGAAATGCGAGTCCAACTCGCCGACAAAAAAGTCGACGGAGAAGGCCGCTTACTGGCAACACTGTATACGGGCGAACAGCACGATCAGGACTTGGCCGAAACGATGCTCGCCAATGGCCTCACGCTGGTGTTCACAAAATTCGCGTTTGAGTCGATGGATGAATATTTGAAATTCCAAGACGTCGCAAAAGAAAACAAGATCGGGCTGTGGCAAAACCAGCGTGTCAGCGCCAGATCGGAATCCATGTTAAACCTCTGGAATCAGGAACGCCGCGATCGTTAGTGTACTCTTCCAATTTCTGCGGAACACCTCGTTCGCAATGTTGCACGAACGATACGGTCAAGCTGCGCTGTTGTTTATTGCGTTACTGCTTTATTCAGCAACCGGCTACATGTACTTTGAGTTTTCTGACAACCCGGATCTCACATGGGCGGACGCGTTTTGGTGGTCGATCGTGACCATGACAACCGTTGGCTACGGTGACTTCTTCCCCAGCACCTTTGGCGGGCGATGGCTTGTCGGGATGCCCACCATGGTCTTGGGGATCGGACTGCTGGGCTACATTCTTTCACTGATCGCGACTTTTATGTTGGAATCCAAATCTTTGGAGTTAAAAGGTATGAAGACTGTTCAATGTTCCGACCACGTTGTGATTTGCGAATACGGCTCTGAAGGCGAATTGCTAAAACTGATCGAAGAAATTCAACAGGACAGCGCCACCGGCGACTCGCACATCGTCGTCATCGACGATTCGATTGAACAACTGCCCGCCAGCATGCAACAATCCAAAGTGCATTTCGTTCGCGGCGATGCGGCCCAAGAATCCGTGCTGCGACAAGCCAACGTTGACGAAGCCCGAGCCGTCATCATTCAATCTTCGGCTCACTACGGCTCCGACGATCGAAACCTAAAAATTGCCTTGGCCGTGAAATCCTATAGCCCGAGCGTTTTTCTAGTCGCCGAATGTGCCCACCCGGAAAACGTGCGATTTTTAGAACAAGCTCGATGCGACAGCATTCTCTGTGTTTCGACGCTCTCGGAGCAAATGCTGGTGCAAGAACTGTTGAGCCCCGGGGTCGGCAGCGTCGTGTCCCAACTGACCAGCAACTCAGAAGGCAAGCAGTTCTACATTGTCGACATGCCCGAAAAATACGAAAACTATCGCTCGGCCAGAAAAGCCAACTCCAGCGCTGGCAGCGTCCCCGTCGGCATCCAGCGCAACGGCAACAACAGCTTGCTCCCCGAAGATGACTTTGCCATCGAATCAGGCGATCGTCTGATCTTGATCGCCTCTCAACGGCCGTATTAAGCCGCAGTCAATCGCAAGATCTGCTTACGCAAAAATTCGTTGACCTGGGGAGCATGCGTCATCGAAATAACGTGGCCGCCACCAGAAACAACTTCATCAGGTTCCACACAGGATATGGGAAACACATGATCGCGGTCACCGTGAATGTGACTCACATCGACGTTATCGTAGTTCGAATCCCAACACAGAATCTGCCGAGCCGACCAACGCAAAACTTCAGCATCCGCGTCCGAGAATTGTCGCGCGACGTCGGCGAATTGCTCAGCGCTTGCCTTACGGGCAGCAACAACCGCACAGGCAGCAGATTGCTGAAGCAAGGAAAGCGGAGCGATATCCAACACCGGAGACAGGTCACAACGGAAGGTCTTTACGACACCGCCCTGAACGAAGCGAGGGATGCCTAGAGTAAGAGGGATTCTACCAAGGCCAGTGCCCGTTGCCAAAGAGCGAAGGCCTAGTGCAAAAACCATGTTAGGTGACCGGAACCTACGAATCGAGGTCGATGATA
>CAZDZX010000048.1:0-18859 GCA_964510005.1 uncultured Pirellulaceae bacterium | reverse complement strand
GCCCATCATCGACCCCGCATCGGCCAGCGATTGATAGTCCAACGGCAAATCGCTTTTGGCGATCGGCAGAAAGCCACTCGATGCGCCTCCGGGAGAAAACGCGATTGGATTGCCGACGTAGCCACCGGCGACGTCGACCAGTTCAGCCAGCGTCACGCCCAGCGGCAATTCGTAGACACCCGGTTTCCCGACGTGTCCGGAGATGCAATACAGTTTGGACCCCGGTTCGGTTCGGCCCAACGATTTAAACCACTCGCCACCACGGAGTATGATCGATGGCACGCAAGCGATGGTTTCGACGTTATGAATCAACGACGGCTTCGAGCGAAAACCGGATTCGGTTGGGTAAGGCGGTTTCAACCGCGGCATGCCTCGGCGGCCTTCCATCGATTCCAGCATCGCGGTTTCTTCGCCGCAAATGTAGGCACCGTGGCCTTTGACGATTTCAATTTCGAAATCGGAAAGCGGATCGGCCAAGGCTTCATCAACGGCCTTCTTCAAAGCCCGGTACTCGTTGGTGTACTCGCCACGAATGTAAAGCCAGATCGATCGCGTCCCCACCGCAACCGCCGCGATGGCCAATCCCTCTAAGACCTTATGCGCCTGTCGCAGAATCGTTTCGCGGTCTTTAAACGTTCCCGGTTCGGCTTCGTCGGCGTTGCAGATCACGTACCGTTCAGTTTCGGCTTGGCTGTTGACGGCGGACCATTTGAAGTGAGCCGGAAAACCTGCCCCGCCGCGGCCTTGCAAGCCTGATGCTTTGATCTGTTCGATGATTGCGTCACTGCCCAGTTCGCGGGCCTTTGCCAGGGCCGCATAAGATAAATCCACCGGCCCGGCTAAATTCAAAGCCAGTTCATCACTGGCGGGACTGATCGACGTCTGTACTTTAGACCACGTCACCAGCTCCATTTCTTCGTCCAGCGCCGCGGGAGCCAAATCGCACTGGCCCAGACAACTGACGCGCTCGCAGGATCGTCCTTCGCTGACGATTTCTTTGGCAATCGCATCGGCGCCCGCCATCTGGCAGGACAAACCATCGCAGACTCGCACCCGCTTTCCTGGTCGATCGATCAGCGAGTAAAACATGCCAGCGCCCCAGATATCGGCTTCTGGGATACCGGTGGTTCTGGAAACTTCGCGAACCGATTCCTCGGTCACGCCTCCTTCGTGCTCAAGAAGTTCAAGGATTTTTTCGCGTTGAGCGTGAGGAACTTGCACGGTAGCCTTGCGGGGTAAGTCCGGTTTATGCCATGATTTTCATCGGCACAAAAATTGTAACATGTTCGCTTTTCTGAAACGTTATCGATATCACTTCCAGTATGCCCCCTTTTTTGCAAAATTTTCAACGAATCGTGATCAAGATCGGTTCCGCGCTACTGGTGGATCCCGAAAACGGACTGCGAGAATCATGGCTGGACAGTTTGCTTGAGGATGCGGCCAAACTGGTCGAAGCCGGCCATGAGCTGATCGTGGTCTCATCCGGCGCGATTGCCTTGGGGCGAACGGAGCTGCAAAAGCTCGGCACGGACCTCGGGACCCGCCCGCTGAAACTGGAAGAAAGCCAAGCCGCGGCGGCGGTTGGACAGATCGTGCTGTCACAACTTTGGAGCCAGACGTTGCAGGCTCACGGTTTGGCGGCCGCACAAATTCTGTTGACCATCGGAGACACCGAAGTCCGCCGCCACTATCTGAATGCCCGCAATACGATTTCCACCGCGCTCCAATGGGGCGTCATTCCGGTGATTAACGAAAACGATACCGTGGCCACATCGGAGATTCGTTTTGGCGACAACGATCGATTGGCCGCCAGAGTCGCCACAATGGTCGGCGCAGATTTGCTGGTGTTGTTTTCGGATGTCGATGGGCTCTACGATTCGCCGCCCAGCGAAAACCCAGCCGCCAAACTGATTCCCCGCGTGACGTCCATCGATGAAAAAATTGAATCGATGGCCGGCGGCGCCGCCTCTGTGCACTCGCGCGGTGGCATGCGAACCAAAATCGAAGCCGGGCGGATCGCGACGGCTTCTGGAACAGCGATGGTCATCGCCAATGGGACCGCCAACCATCCAATCAGCCGGCTCAACGAAACAGGAACGGGCACTTGGTTTGATCCCAATGCAAACGCGATCCGGGATCGCAAGAAATGGATTTCGGGTGTCCTTGAGATTAGCGGCGAGATCACGATCGATGCCGGAGCGATTGTCGCGCTGGAGCGTGGCAAGAGTCTGTTATCCGCCGGAGTCACTGCGGTATCGGGAACCTTTAGCCGTGGCGACACGGTATTGGTCAAAGGCCCCAACGGCCATTCGGTGGCCCGCGGACTGGTTGAATACGACAGCGATGTAGTGGCAGAGATCAAGGGACTTAAGACCCACGAGATATCCGAGCGACTGGGAAAAGACGCTCGCAGCACGCTGGTGCATCGCGACAATCTGGTCATGGATGAGTGATTTCTCCGCTGCCGTCGTGAAAGCAAAACTCTGGATCAATTTGCGGAGTACAATCGGACAGGCTTTCACGCTTACACGTACAAGTTACATTTTCAAATTCTGATCGAAGAAACATCCCGCCGTGAATGGTGCCTCCAAAATCAAGATTTTCACCGGAGTCATCGTCTGGATTCTGCTGGTGATCGGAACCGTGCTGTTCTACCGAAGCGCCCAAGGTCCGGGAAAAGAGCTGGCCGCAAAACTGGACGACTATCTCGGCAAGCCCCAACAAACGGTGGAACTGTGGAACCCATCGGAATATCATTTGCTGACCTTTGGCGATCCGATTTTCGTTGAGACGGACGATTCGTCGCTCCGCGTTGGCAACGTTTCCTACATTGATTTTGGCGAAAAATTCGTCGGATACAAACGCGGCTATACAAAAGAAGCAGTCGCCGTCCTATTTGGCAACACACCGAAACTGGAATCGGGCGACTACATCATGCATCACGAATCCGATGGATCGATGGGTTGGGTTTTGAAAACGATGCTGCCTCAGGAGATGCGTGACGATATTGGAAAGTTGATTTTCGAGGCGTGGCAGCAAAACGAATCAAAATTGATCGCCTTGTTTCAGCCGGTGATTGAAAAATCGGTGGGCGATGCCAGTCGTGTCATTCGCGAAGACCTTGAACTGTCGTTGGTCAAACATCGCCCTGAATTAGACAAACTCAGCACCCGTTTCCAGAAAGATCTGCTGGAGAAGAAACTATTGCCATTGGTCCGGGAAGAGATCTGGCCTGTCGTCCAAGAGGAAACGACTCCTCTGGTCAAAACGATTGGCAAGGAAATCTGGGAAGAGGTTTCTGTGTGGCGTTTTGGCTGGCGGGTGCTGTACGACCGCTCACCGCTACCCGAGAAGCACTTGACGGAGCAAGAGTTCGGAAAGTTCTTGGACGAAAAAGCAGTTCCGATTCTGGAAAAGCACCTTGAAGAGATTGTTGGCGTACAGAAGAACCTGATCCGCAGCGTTGCTAAAAACGAAGTCGTCAAAGAAACGATGTCACAATCGCTCAAAGAAGTCGCGCAGGATCCAGACGTTCGAAACCTAATCAGCCAGATTGCTAAAGAAGTCTTGTTTGAAAATCCAAAACTGCGGGAATCGATTCGCGCGAATTTAGAATCCCCGGAAGCACGTAAGGCGATCGAGCGAGCCAACACGATGCTGGACCCGACTGTGATTGAAATTGGCAGAACGCTGTTTGGATCGACTCAAACGGAGATCACGCCAGAGTTTGCGGCGGTGCTCCGAAACAAGGTGTTGCACAAGGACCAATGCTGGTTGACGCTGCACACTAAATCGATGGGCAACCGCGAGGAGGACCGTGTTGAAGTCATCATGAGCCATTTAAAAGAAGCCGGATTCCGAAACGAAGAAGGCCACTTGAGGATCCCCTTTTTCCCGGCTCCCCCCGGCGGTCAGATCCCCTTGCCGTTGTTGCCAGCAAAGGATGCCCCCGTAGAAGCAGAAGCCAACAACAAGCCTGAAGGTACGAATGTCGCAAACTGATCAAGCGGTGGCCGATTCTGGGGAAGCGACGATCCGAATCGAGAATTTGAACTTAGTAGCCGGTCAGCGTGTTTTGCTGGACCAAGCCAATGCGGTGTTCCATCCGGGGGAGGTCACGTTGATCGTGGGGCCCAGCGGTGTCGGGAAATCGATTCTGCTGAGGTTGCTGGGCGGACTGACGGAGAACTTTGGCAAGGCAATCCAGCATAGCGGCGATGTCACGATTGGCGGAAAACCGGCTTCCTTTGGAGTCGCGGGAGTTGTGTTTCAATCGTTTGCTCTGTTCGATGAAATGTCGGCGGTGGAAAACGTGCGATTCGCGCGATCGTATGGAGGACAGCATCGCAGCCCTCGGTCGCCCCGTGAGTTGTTGGACGAATTGAATGTGCCTCGCAATGTCCCGACATCGCGACTGAGTGGCGGTCAGCGGCAGCGATTGGCGATCGCGCGGACACTGGCTTACAACCCCGAAACGATTCTGTACGACGAACCGACCAGCGGCTTGGACCCGCTGACGGGACAGCAAGTCGCCAGCCTGATCCGAAAAACTCATGACGATCACCAGAAGACCTCTGTCATCGTGACTCATGACTATCACGCGCTGATGCCGATCGCCGATCGAATCTACTTGTTGGATCCTTCGAAAAAGCAATTGCTGGAAATGGAGCCCGATCAATGGGACTCCATCCCTTCGCTGCTTAAACCGATGGCGGATCTGGCTCGCAAGGAACTCGAAACTCAACCGGTGGGGATCTTTGAGCGGATTGCCAATCGAGCGACGAGCTTCTTTGAAAACACGGCGGACTGGGTATTAACGATCTTCAAGGGTCTGATTGCCTTATTGCCGCTGTGGAAGTCGCCGTTGTGGGGTTTGCGATCTCTGCTGCATTTCTTTCGGATGATCAGCGGTCCGACGGCGCTGATGTACTTGCTTGCCAGCGGGCTGATCAACGGTTTCGTGACGACGTTTTTCACGTTTAAGTTCCTTCCCTATACGGACTATACCGAACCGCTGTTGGTTGAAGATCTGCTGACTGCAATTGGTTTTGCGACCTACCGGATCATCGTGCCGGTGCTGAGCTGCGTGCTGATTGCGGCGCGCTGCGGTGCGGCGGTGACCTCTGATATTGGCGGCCGGCAATACGGAAACCAGATCGATGCGCTGCGAACCTTTGGTGGCCGCCCTTGGTTCTTTCTACTGTCGCCGATTGTTTGGTCGTTTTTGATTGGCACGCCGCTTCTTACCTTTGCCGCTTATTTTGGGGCGCGGTACGTCAGCTTGATCACGTTTCTGGGAACGCATCCGGATCTGGATCCCAATTTCTGGCACTACCATTCGATGCGTGGCTTGGAAGTTCACGGGCAGTACTTCTATAAAGGCTTTGGCTGGTTGATTTCCAAGCTGTTGCTGAGCGGTTTTGGGATCGCATTGATTTCGTGGCGCTTCGGCATCGCCCAAAAGTACTCGTCCTCAGACGTTAGTCGCAGCGTAACCGGTACGATCCTTTGGGCGACGCTGTACGTGTTGGTCGTGCATTTTCTGTTTTCCATTTTCGAGTTCGAAAATGTGGTTCCGGGCGGTCGTTAGGGTTTACCTGCCTTCGCAGCTAGCGACTTTTCTGGTAGCAGGAAATGGACGTATTGCGGACCACGAAACCCCAATGGGGGAGCGGAGAATCGACAAGCTTTGACTCCATTTATCAGAACCCGCAAAGTTTAAACCTTTTACGCCATTTGTGATGCTCCTGCCACAAAAAACGGCCGTTTTGGTTTTCTTACGAGGGTTTTTCGGACCGATACGGATATTCAGAAACTGCTTTCTTTTGGGACGGTACAAATTGTCCGTTCCGGTGGTAATGACCCAGACCAACTACGGAGAAAAATAATGAGGATTTGGAATCTTCGCTTTGCGATACTCGCTTGCTTGGGCGGAGCCCTCAGCTTTGCAGGTACCGCACATGCTCAAAGCCAATCGGTTAATGCACCGGTTGTTAGCAACGTCGGCGGTGGCTTCAGCAACGTCGGAAGTGCCGTCAGCAATGGTGGCTTCAGTACAGGTGTTAACACTTACAGCACATACGCTGCTGGCGCGGGCTACTCAGCAGGTGGCTGCTCGACAGGCGGTTGCTCGACAGGCGGTTGCTCAACAGGCAACTGCCTCGGAGGCGGGGGTGGAACCCTCGATGATCGCATCGACGGTCGGTTAGAGAATCTGTCGAGCAGATCTCGAATTGCGAATCGATTTCTAGATTGTGATCTTGGCGATCAATGGACTCTCTTTGGTCGCGGCTGTGATGAGCCAGCTTGGAACATCGGTGGATGGTTCCAATTTGGATATCACTCAGAGAGTAACGGCCTCTTCAACACCACTCCCGATGAATTCAACTTGCATCAAGGCTGGTTGTTCGTTGAGAAGGTTGCTAAAGCAGAGAACGGACGTCTTGGCTGGGGTGGTCGTTTCGACGGCGTCTACGGTGTTGACGGACCTGATACTCAGTCTTTCGGAAACCCAGTGGATCCTCTCACAGGTGAAGCAACTGGTTTTGACGCTGATTTCGATCGTGGTGCTCAGTTCGGTTTCGCCATTCCTCAGCTTTACGCTGAAGTCGCTGGTGAAAACTGGTCGGCCAAAGTCGGTCACTTCTACACGCTGATCGGTTACGAAGTCGTAACGGCTCCCGACAACTTCTTCTACAGCCACTCAATCACTTTCTTCAACAGTGAGCCCTTCACCCATACAGGTGCCATTGGAACGTTCAACGTTTCTGATGACGTCACGCTGTACGGTGGTTGGACTCTTGGATGGGACTCTGGTTTCGATCAATTCGATAACGGCAGTAACTTCCTTGGTGGTTTCAGTGCTCCTGTTGGCGAGTTCACGAACTTGACTTACATCACAACCATTGGTGACTTCGGTTCACGTGGCGATGATGGTTACAGCCACAGCTTCGTCTTCGACACACAGTTGACAGACCGTCTTAACTGGGTTGTTCAAAGTGACTTGCTTCGTGTTGACGAAACAGGTGAAGACAACGTTGGACTTAACCAGTACTTGCTGTACAACCTCACCGATTGCATCGGATTGGGTACTCGCATTGAGTGGTGGAAAGGCGACACGATCACTGGCTACGCTCCTCACGGCGGTATCCTGCCAGAATCTGGATCGCACTCGTACTACGCGGCGACCTTTGGTGTCAACTACAAGCCTCACGCGAACCTCATCATTCGCCCTGAGTATCGTTATGACTGGTCACCCGCACTTGGCTACGACGAAGGATACGTCGGCGTCGACGTGATTGCACTCTACTAGTGCTCCTGTTCCTCTCTGAAGGAACAATACAACATTGCCACCAGCTGTTAGAGCGGCAGTCCAGTTTTGGGCTGCCGCTTTCTGTATGAATAGTCCTTGACATGTTTACAGGGCGACAATAGCATTGTTTCAGGAAAAGTCATTCAATACGGTGGATCATTGTGAAAACGTTTATTGTCGACAAACACCTCGAATTTGCCAATTGTTCGCTGCCCATTAGCCGTTCGATGAAACGAATTGCGTGCGGTTCATTGTTGATCGCATTGGCGTTTCTATTTTCCGCCGGTGACAACACGGCCTATGCGAAACCAATCCAAAAGCCACAAGCGGTTCCGGCCACCCTGCCGGCCGCCAGCCAGACGAAACAGGGAAGCGAAAAGAAACAGGGAGGCGACTCCCAAGAGGGGAAGCCAGCGACAATAGGCGATCAACGGGGCTCACAGACGACGCCCGCTGAAAAAACGCCTCACAAGAAAATCGATTCGAGCTTCGGGGCCAACCCCAACAAGCCAGTTTTCGTGTTTGATATCACCAGTGGAAGGCCAGTCCCGCCAGGACCCGGGTACAGGCCGACTCCGTTGCTGACCATTTACCCCGACGGGCGCGTGGTGGCCGGGGGCAAACACCACACCGTGAAGGTCTGTGAAAAGATCATCAGCGAGGAAGAGCTCAAAAAGTTCTTGCAATTTGCCATCGAAGAATGCCGCTTTTTTGATTGGAGTTCGGCGTCGATTCAAAACGAAATTGCAGCGAAGGGAGTAACCCCGTTGTTCGCCGACGGAGGCAAGAGCTGTATCACCATTAACTTGGACAATCACCAGCACAAAATTGGTGTGTACTGTCTCGGATACATTGCCAGGAAGATGCAAGGCAGTCCGTCCGTTGGCGGTATTGATGCCTTGGTCAAAAAAGCGAGATACATGATCGCTCGCACGAAAATCCGCCCCGAAGAACAGGGCGAAGCTCTCACAGCCGTGAACGCCGCTCTGGCTAAGAAAGACGCCACGGCTCCCGAGTTTACCGAGGAAGACTTGACCACCAGCGAGAAGTTCGAAAATGGTCGGATCAAGGCTTCGTTTACCAAACAGTACAAGCTTGACGGAAAGAACAAGAAAATCGGCGCTCGATTCGAACTCTCTCCCGAGGGCCAGCCCAAGGCCTCCATTCAGACCTACAAACAACAGTAAGCCGTTCGCCAACACACCGGCAAGGTTGATGTTTTTATCGCACAGTCGAAAAATATCGTTCGCATTTTTGACAATGCTGTTGTTGCTTGACGGTACCGCATGGGGCCAACAACGGAGAACCGCGCCACGCGGTTCTGGAAAAACGACCGCGAAACAAATTGATTTGAGCTTTGGGGCTGACCCCAGCACGCCTGTGTTTGTCATGAACAATACAGGAGGGTTTCAGCTCAAGACCCCGGCTGGTTTTGTGCCGACTCCCCAACTGGCGATCTACCCGGACGGGCGGATTGTTGCTGGAACTCGTTCGCCCAAAGTCAAAGTCGTCGAAGGAAAGATCGACCTGGTCGAACTGAAAGCCTTTTTGTCTTACGCCACGGGTGAATGTCACTTTTTTGATTTGACCACCGCATCGATCAAAGCCACGACAGGCAAAGCCGACAAAGCTGCAAATGCCAGCTTGACGGAGATCAAAATCAATCTGGATAAACACAAACACGCCGTCAGCATTGAGGACCTCGCTAAAGCCGCGGCTAAGCACAAGAGCGTGCCGTCGATCGCGGCGATGAGCGCCCTCGCGAGCAAGGCCAAGCTGATCGCAGCCAAAACGTCGCTTGGCTCTCAAGACCAAGCCGAAAGCACATTGCGGCGAGTCAACAAAGCGTTAGCCGACAAAGTTCCCTCCGCCCCTCCGTTTACTTTGCAACATTTGCTGTCGGCGGTTCAGTATGCTGACGGCCGGACCATCGCGGCATTCAGCAACGGCTATCAAGCCGAGGGCAAACAGATTCGCCTGCACGGGTCGTTTTCTCAGTCAGCGGCGGGAGAATCGGTCGCCAATGTTGTGATTCTCCCCAAGCCATCCGGTTCGGGACGCCGCAACTAGGCCAGCCGAAATCACGGCCAAGAGCGAAACCGGTAGCTGGACTGGCCACAGTACAGAAATCGGTGATTTCGCCAGCCGCACCCTTCATCAGAAGGCTTGCGACATCCGCGACGCCGTCCGGGTAAAAATCCCCGTAGACGGCAAAGTCGGCTTATTTGTCGTCTTCGCGGCGAAAGACCGCCACGATGTCCTCGGCCGGGACGACAAAAAGCTGGTTGTCCGACTCAAAATCGACGGGAATCGCGTTCGCCGGATGAAACAGGACCTTATCGTACTGTTTCAGAGGCAGATCTTCGTCATGCTCGATCGCGGCGGAAATCGTGACGATTCTTCCAGTGATCGTGGGGATCTCGGCCGAATCAGGCAGGGCGATCCCACCCTTGGTTTCCTTTTTAGGCTCGTCTTTACGTACTAAAACCCGCAATCCAATGGGTTCGACGTATTCGAATTTGGAACGCTTTTTTGATTGTTTCTCTTTGGCCATAGCTATTGTTCTGGGACTTTTTCGAGCTCGTTCATCCTAGCAGTTTGCCGATTCGGCGAAAGGACTTCCTATTCCAACCCCTTGCTCGGATTTAAGTTGTCCTTTGGGGTTGAAAACGCCGATGATTCTGGCACAATTGCCCGATTAGCAAGGCCGGGCTTAAGGTGCGCTTACCCGGCCTTGATCCTTTTATCATCGGTGCAACGCCCGATCACCAACGTTTTTAATTGGAAACAGAATAGTGTCAGCTGAAAATCTAACAGTTGAAAAAAGAGAAGAAACCGGAACACTTCGGATTCGTCGCTTGAGAAAGGCCGGAAAGATTCCTGCAGTCCTGTACGGACACGGTCAGGAAAGCTTAAACCTGTCGATCGACCAAAACCTCGTCTCAAAGACTGTCCACGCCGGCCAGTATATTGTCTCGCTGACCGGTGCCGTCACCGAGACTGCCATGATCAAGGAAGTCCAATGGAATGCATTTGGAACTGAAATCCTTCATCTGGACTTGGCCCGTGTCGACGCCAACGAAGCCGTTGAAGTCACATTGCCTTTGAACCTCAAAGGAGACTGCCCTGGCGTTGGCCTTGGTGGAATGGTTGTCCAGTTGATGCACGACATCAAAATCAATTGCCCCGCGAACATTGTTCCGGAAGCTCTTGAAGTCGCAATTGACAACTTGGAACTTGGCGGCAGCATCGCGGCCAACGATATTCCACTACCTGCTGGTGCTTCATTGATCACCAATGGTGCCGATGCCGTTGTGTCGTGCAACGAACCTCGTGGCGCGAAAAGTGGCGACGCGGACGCCGAGGAAGCGCCTGCCGATGGTGCAGCCGATGAAGGTGCTTCGGAAAATAAATCAGAGTAGACAAGTTTGGAATCAATTTGAGTGCTTGATTTATTGCTCAATTGGTTCCGGCTATCGCGGACTCCAGCGACAGGATTCGATTCAATGAAGATCGTCGTTGGGCTCGGCAACCCGGGTGCCCAATATCGGAACACCCGACACAACGTCGGTTTTGATGTTGTTGATTCACTGGCTGGAAAGCTTGCTTTCGGTCAGCGAGCCAAAGAAAAATTCAAAGCCAACATGTACGAGGTGATGATAGGAACGACCAAAGTGGTCTTACTGTCGCCGCTAACCTACATGAACCTGAGCGGTCAGTCCGTTCGGGCAGCCATCGATTTTTACAAACTTGATTTGGAAAACTTGTTGGTAATCTGTGATGACCTCAATCTGGAACCCGGACGAATTCGCATTCGTCGCAAAGGTTCAGCGGGAGGCCAGAACGGGATCAAGGACATTATCAACCGATTGGGAACCAACGAGTTTTCAAGGTTGAGGATTGGCATTGGCCGTCCGCCCGCCGGGTGGGACACCGCCGATTATGTGCTTGGCAAATTTGACGGCGACCAAAAGTCGTTTGTCGAACGGGCGGTGGAAGACGCCGCAACCGCTGTTCAGTTCTGGGTAACTGACGGCGTTACTGACGCGATGAACCGTTTTAATGCGGATCCGGCGGCAAAAGACAAAAAGAAGAAGAAACCAAAAGACGTACCAGCCGACTCCCCCACTCGGGTTCAGGCTGACCAAGACGTCGAACGAACAAACAACAACAAAACTGATTGAGTCAAAAAGGGAAAATCGTGGAAAACGTCTACGAATGCATGTTTATCTTCAATGCGAATGCTTACGCCCGGAATCCGGCTGCAGCTCAAAAAGCCGTTGAAGAATTGATTGGTTCAGTGGATGGCGAGGTTCTTGCCAGCCGTCTCTGGATTGAGCAAAAAATGGCCTATCCGATCAAAGGGCACCGCAAAGGAGCCTATTGGTTGACTTACGCTCGTATCGAAAGCTCACTTTTGGCGAAACTTAATCGTTCAACTCAATTGAATGATTCGATTCTCCGCCATCTGTTTGTTAAACTAGAGCCCAGACTCGTTGAGCCCATGGTTGCAGTCGCTAAAGGCGAAACTGTGGCTGCGGCAGATGAGCCTGCTGCTGAAGAAACATCCGAAGAGAAAAAGCCTGAGCCAGCCGCACCGGCTGCCAGTTGACCTGATGTGTCAACGGAGCAGGTGAGCATTGAGGCTTAAACTTCACTAAACCTTGCTTCCATTGTCACGGAGAATGAAATGGCCAGTTTCAATCGCGTCATCCTTGTTGGAAACCTCACTCGGGATATCGAGCTTCGTCGCACGCCCCAAGGCACCGCTGTCACGGACCTTGGTTTGGCGGTCAACGAGCGGATCAAACGAAACGACGAGTGGGTCGACGAAGTTAACTTTTTCGACGTGACCCTCTGGGGTCGCACCGCGGAAGTCGCCAACGAGTACCTCACCAAAGGGTCCCCTATCCTGATCGAGGGGCGATTGAAATACGAAACATGGAGCCAAGAAGACGGCACCAAACGATCCAAAGTAAAAGTCATTGGAGAGAAAATGCAGATGCTCAGCGCTCGCGGTGGCGGCGGTGGACCTTCTGCTCAACCCTCTTCACAACAACGATCACAAAGTTCGGTGGCATCCGCCCCCGCCAGTTATCAGGCTCCGGCACCTTCCACGCCGCCGCCCGGTGACGACGTTCCTTTTTAAAACAAATCATTGATCATCCAGCGGCCAAACACCGCATCATTCATTAACCTTCAACGATTAGAGTCCGATATGCCCAGCACGAAAATGAAAAAGCGGAAGCGTATGCGTCCAGCAAACGCGTTACGGGTTCCACGCGCCAACAACGGCGGTATTGAGCTTCTGCTGATCCAATCTGTCGGTCAGCTTGGCAAACAAGGTGACGTTGTCACCGTCAAACGGGGCTATGCCAACAATTTCCTGTTGCCGCAAGGACTCGCCACCGTCGCCAGTGATCACCACAAGCGAATGGTCGACAAGCACCGTGCCAAGCTAGAAGAGATCGAAAAGTCACGTCTGAAAGATCTGGCCGATTTCGCCAAACTGATCGCCAAGCAAAGCGTCACCATCGAAGCCAACGCCAACGAAGAAGGCCAGCTTTACGGTAGCGTCGGCGCCGCAGACATCGCTGCTTCGCTGAAAGAAAAGGAAATCACACTGGGTGCGGAGCAAATCCGCCTCGAAGGTGTTTTCAAAGAGTTGGGTCTGTACACCGTCAAAGTCCAACTTCACGCCAACATCGAAGCCGACCTCAAAGTTTGGGTTGTCCCAACGGTCGAAGACGAGAAATAGTTTTTCCTCTTTGAGCGGAAACTTCCACAAAGCGTGCAGCACTTGCTGCACGCTTTTTTCGTGTTTTCCACACATGCATCCGTATCGTCGCCAAAAATTCGAGCGATTTTTCTCTGTAAATCTCCGCTGTAAAAATGAATAAATGGGCGAACGCAGTGGTTACCATTGCAGCCCGTGATTCCAATGTTAAAACTGCAATCACAAGCTGGGTATGTTTACCCTGACCGATCACAGGATTCGGTTGCAATCTGAAACAACGCCATCGTAATTTGCTTTTGGGGACGGAGCCTCTCTTATGTCTGATATCCCGGTCGCTGGTCCCAAGCGACGCTTCAAAAAGAAGAAAAAGGAAGCCAACCCTGAGGTGCAGCGACAGCTGCCCAACAATGTAGAGGCCGAAGTTGGCGTTTTGGGCAGCCTGATGCTGACCCCCCATGCCTGCGACGACGTGGTGGCGATCCTTCGATCCGAGGATTTCTTTGACCAAGCCCACGCGACGATCTTCCAGCACATGATGGACATGCACGGCGCGGGTGAGAAAATCGACCCGCTACTGGTCCGCGAACGACTGATGGCCGCTGGCGAATTTGAAACCATCGGCGGAGCGGCTCGCCTGGCCGAAATTTTTAGCTCGGTCACCCACGCGGCTCACGTGCTTTATTATTCGAATATCGTTCGCAATAAAGCCACCGCTCGAAACCTGATTTCGACATGTTCGGAGCTGCTCAACGACGCCTTCCTGCCCGAAACAGAGCCCAACGAATTGCTCAACGCGGCCGAGCAAAAAGTATTCGCGATTCGAGAGAGCCGACAATCCAGCAATCTCTCCAGCGTCAACGAAGTCCTCGAAGTCGCCATGGATCGCCTCGAAGCGAAGGCTCGTGGTGAAGTTCAAGCCGGCACTGTGGAGACCCACTTTTCCGATCTGGATGATATGACCGGGGGCCTGCATGCTAACGAACTGGTGATTTTGGCAGCACGCCCGTCGATGGGAAAGACCGCCTTCGCACTGAACATTACCGAAAACGTGGCAACTAAATCCAACCAGCCGGTGCTGTTTGTCAGCCTCGAGATGGCCGCTATCGAGTTGATTGAAAGGGTGCTCTGTTGCCGCGCGGGCGTGAATGGACATCGACTTCGCAAAGGGACGTTGACTCCCGACGAGCGGAAAATGTTGGTCAACGCCGCCGGTGAACTTTCGACCGCGCCTCTGTTTGTGGACGATTCTCCCACGCGAAACGTTTCAGAGATTGCCGGTGCCGCCAGACGGATCATTCGCCGCGAAGGCGGACTGGCGTTGATTGTGATTGACTACCTTCAGTTGCTCCAGCCAGATAGTTCCTCGGATCCGCGACAGGAGCAGGTTGCCAAGATGGCCCGGCGACTCAAAGGATTGGCTCGTGAACTCAAATGTCCGATCCTGTGCCTGTCTCAGCTTAATCGCCAGACGGAATCGTCAGGCGATCACCGCCCCAAACTGAGTCACCTCCGCGAGTCGGGTGCGATCGAGCAGGATGCCGACGTGGTGATGTTCGTGCACCGGGAAAGCTACTACAAAAAGGGAACTCCCGAAGAAGTGGAAACGGAAAACGAAGCCGAAATCATTATCGAAAAACAACGGAATGGACCGACCGGAAAGGTCGACCTTGTCTGGGAAAAGGACTTTACTCGTTTCTCAAACCGGGCGCCGGCACGGTATTCTGCCTTCGACAACAACACGCCGCCGGCGATTTGATCGCGCAGCGGCCTGAGTCGACACTTGACTTTTTGAGAGGCTTTGCGAATGCTTAATTCACTGCCTCTACACTTCTCCCTTCAATATTCCGTGTCAGAAACTTTTCTGGGTCGGGGTGTGCCTATCTGAAACAAGGAGAATGTTATGAGTCATGGAGACATTCCACAATCTACGTCATCATCCAAGCCGGCCGGTTTTAAAATCGCCCGGCTTCTTTGTTATCAAAATCCATTTTATCTGATTAGCGCCGCCATCGTGCTGTACGGTTTTAGCGCAGCGGTTACCCCGGCGGAAATCGGCAACCAAACTTGGGCCTTGGCAGGCCTATTCGCTGGCTACACGACTTTGCTGGCGCTCAGTGCTTGGGCCATCGTCAAGTTCGGGAAAGTCTGGGACGACGCTCGATCCATTTTGATGGTCTTGCTGCTACTGTTTCTCGCGCTGTCATCCAGCGTCGATTTTCTGTGCATCAAGGATCCGCAAACCGCGCTCGCGCTGGCTTTGGCCGGGTTTGGTTTTTCAGTGCTGCTGACCGAATGTCTGGTTCGGTCACTGGGTATTCGATTTAAGCTTCTCTTTCGCGGTTCCTTATATTTATTACTGGGGATTAGCTTTCTGTTCCCCCTGTCGTTTTCCATTCACCAACTCTATTTTCCGCATTTGGATTCGAGACTGCTCGTACTAGCCTTTCCTGTGGTTTGTGCAGTCGGCTTTCTTTCATTGGTTCCAGCAATTCGAATGGGGTGGCGCTACGCCGCGAAAAACGGAACGCCTTGGAACTGGCCTCTGTATCCGTGGTCCGTGTTTGTATTGTTGCTAGTGGGCCTCTGCTTTCGAATTGCGATGATCACCTGGGCCTTTGATTCCTCAGCGGGAGTCGGAATGCTGGGACCTTGGCTTTACATTCCGGTCCTGTTTGCCGTTTCTTGGCTGCTGATTGAGTTTGGAATTGTCGAAGCAAACGGGGCGCTGCGAAAATTTGGGTTAGCGTTACTCCCCGTCGCGATCTACATGGCAGTCGACCGATCGACTCCCAAAACCAGTCAGCTGTATCACGAGATCGCTAACAATTTTGCTTCGCCAGTCTGGATGACTTTCGTGGGGATCGTGGCGGTCTACGCGATTTCGCTGCTGCGAGGAGTCCGCGAAGCCAAGAAGTTTCTGGGCGTGTCGCTCGTGGCAATCGCATTTATGGGAACTGATGGACGCTGGATTGATTCCGTCGCAGGACTGCAAGGATGGCCCTTCGTTGGACTGGCGACCCTGTTGATAGCGACTTGGAACGGCGCAGGTAGTCGGCGCTGGTTGGCAGTGTCCGCTTGCCTGTCGGTGCCGATCGCCCAAACAGCCGCTTTTGTCGGGACAATCTGGAACGAGGAACTCTCGCCGCCGGTGGTTTGGTGTTGTCTAGTGCTTCTGTCCGCCTTCCTGATATGCATGATTCACAACGATCGGTTTGCCAAACAGATTCGGGTTGTTTTGTCTTTTGCTTTCCCTGTGGTGGCCATTGGAATCGTGGTCGGTTCAATTCATGAGACGCGTTACATTCGTGCGGATGCAATGACGATCCTGTTTGGAATCGCCAGTGTGACTGCCTACGGGCTACGGGGCAGCCGATTGCATCTTTCGTCTGCCGCCTGTTCCACTGGAGCAATTGCCACCCGGGCCGTGACCGGCGCCGATTCATTGGCGACCCTGCAACTTTGGTTGGGGGTCGAAAGTTTGCAGCTGATTCAATTTCTGGCGGCGGGCCTCGGCTGCCTGTTGCTGGGTCTGCTGGTCAGTGCCGCGAAAGCAGGGGCTCTAGGGAAAATCTTGCGAGGATTCGGCAAACTCAAAATGGAATTGGTCGATGCTTTTGGTTTTCCTTCAGAATCGAAATTCGCGGGAGCTGTTGAACACAGACCCGAGAGGCTGTGAAAATTTGTAGCTGGTCTGGCAACAGACAGTAGACAGTAGGTCAGGCTGTGCCTGACATGGGCCAATGTAAAAAAATTGGCCAACAAAGTTCAAACGCAGCAATGGAAGTCAGGCACGGCCCGACCTACTTTGACTCGGGAGAGGCCCAAGCCTGCGCCACGCAATTCTTACCAAAACCGGCTTACTGTTTTTCGCACCCACGCTTCCGCCGAAATCCCAGTATCGATCGCTGAGGCGACGACATCGGGAGTGGCCGATGTCGCATCCTGTGCGTAATCCAATCCTTTGTTGGCCGTCTCGATAACACTGCGAAAATGCCCTTCCGGAGCGACTTTGGCCATCGTTCCCGCAATCATACCCATTAGTTGAAAAGCAGCTCCAACGGGCGCGGCCGCCAAATCAATGGCTTCAGTTGTTGATGCGGATGCCAACGCTCGAGAGATCTGCCGCTCCACCTGATCGATATCGTTCTCTAAAACGCTGCGAATGGAATCGATCGTCTTTTGAGCCTCTTCCGCCCGAGCTGGATCCTCCAAATTTTTGATTCCTTGCTCCCACGATTCCAACACGGAGTCCTTGCTCCCTAACGTGTTCAACCCCAACGCGATTGCGGCGTGCGCCGCAACCACAGCGGACGCTTCCGATCGACCGCCCAAGGCAAGGCCTTCGATCTGCCGACTGTTGGCCAGAAAAAGCAGGAACAGCTGTCGCTCCAATCCATACAGCAGTCGGTTGAGAGTTTCCTTAGGCAAATCAAGGCTTGTGGCAGCGGCGTGGAGTTGGCACAGTCGAATCAAATCGAATGTGGTCGACGCATCAAATTTGGATCGTTTGACAGGTTCACCGGGTTCACCAAATGACTTATCAATGTTGTCAAAGATCGATTGAGGAATAAACAGGAAACCCGCCGCATCCATGGCCAAAGAGCCCGCAAAAATTGTCTCCGCGTGAGGCAAATCCAAGCAACCGATCAAATCCCAACTCAGATCCACCAACACAAGCGACACTGCGATCGAACCCACCAAGCCGATCCCGCCGGCGACGTAGCCGACCGTTCTTTCGAGGAACCCAACCTGTTCCAGCATCCGAATCGACTTCGGAAGTGGCACCGCGAACACTGCCGCCTGCGACAAGTGAGACTGATTTCCTCCAAGCCACGAAAACAGAAACGAACGAATCAACATTTCGTCGGTTTCGCTAGTTTTCTCTCCGGCCAAAAACTTGCGAATCGCAACCACGAAAGAATCTTCGTCCGTCAGATCGCCTTGGTAGGACTTCGAGAATCCGACCAGTCCCAACAGCCCCTCTCCGCTCACGGGCGAACCGGCAGCATCGACATATTGAAATTTGAATTTAGACATTTCGCAGGCTCGGGGATACTGAATTGAAAGCCGGACAATGACAGGTATTCGATACTGTCTCCCAATGCTTGGAAACTATTTCGAAAAGTTGTCGGTGTCAATCAACAACACACGAAAACCGAGTGTTGTGATTGCTGCCCGGCCATCGATCAGCGGGAATACCCAAACGCTTCCAGAATAGGTGCGAACCGCTCGTTAAGAATCTCGATCGTTTCAGGCGAGAACTTCCGGCGAAAGTCTCCCGGTGTGATCCGCCGCTTGTGGGTCATGGAATCGCCTTCAGCGGGCGGAACAAAATCCTTGCGATACTCCCACGCCAGCTTTGCCGCCATGATTCGGGGAAACTGAAAACCGAAGGGAACAATCACAGCGCTGGCCCATTCATGAAACCGGCTCACCATGGTCTCGTAGCGAACAAGAATGTCATTGCAATCTACTCCACTCTCGCGAGTGTTCTCCAAACGATCCAGCAGTGGCTGAAATTTTTGTTCCAATGGCGACGCCGAAAACTCCGGTTGCCTGATGGCGTATTCCTCCACCGTCATCTTCTGAGCTTCGACTCTTCGTTTCTTCAAGCTTTCATCATTGACCGGGTGGATGTACGCCACTGAATAGTATTCCGAAACAAGGATGTCCCGAGGATCACGGACTTGAAAAATTCTCGTGACGCCGGATTCAGAACTTTCGTCTTCCTCGATCGCGAAGGTGCGGATCGGGCAGTGGCAGTACTTCCCTTGGAAGCCTGCTGGCAAAGGCCTGCCATCGGGAAGGTT
>CAZDZX010000047.1:0-18926 GCA_964510005.1 uncultured Pirellulaceae bacterium | reverse complement strand
CGTAAACCGTATCGGCATCTTCGTCAGCCGCTTCAGTCGGCGGATCCGTTTCAGTGGCCTCGTTTTTTCTGGCTTCGGATTTCATCAAGTCCGTCGAAAGTTCCGGCTGGCGTTTTTTCTGGCTTCGCGGGAGCGTCAGCCTTCAATACTTTAGTCTACTCTACCGAAACCATCGATGTCTGAACTGTTGCCAGTCCAGCCACAAATTATTTACTTGCTCAGTTTCGAAATCGCATCACCGATCTCTGGCAACCCAACGACTGGCAGTTGGCACTGAAACCCTTCGCAGATATACAGCGTTGGATTGGACAGGTCCGTTTTTTTATCCGCAATCGCATCGGCCAGCACGCTTCCTTGGATCGCATCCCAATCGGTGACCACGATCAGCGTAGCGTCCGGCAACCAGCTTTGTTGCAGTTGCTTCACCAGTGGCGCGATTTCTGATTCCCGACCGGCCAACAGAATCTCCTGACGCTTCGCCTGCTTTCGACGAACCGCGATCAGCGTCTGAGACGCCGCTTGAGGCGCTCGTGTTAGCAAACTGCCCGCACACTGCAGCGTGCGATCGGCGTGATCGATCCAAGCTTGATTGTTCAGCAACAAACCTAACTCCAATAAACCACAAGCCGCCAATGCGTTTCCGCTGGGAACGCTGTTATCGGAAAAAGGTTTCTTCTGTGCGATCAGCTGTTCCGAATCCTTCGCCGCAAAGAAGAATCCACCATTCTCCGCATCATGGAAAAGCTCCAACATCTGCTCTGCCAAACCATTGGCCTTGTCGATCCAGCGAACATCAAACGTGGCTCGGTAGAGTTCCAGTGTGGCACACAGCATGGCCGCGTAGTCGTCCAGAAAACCGCCCACCGAGGAGGTTCCATCTCGCCACGAGTGCAACAGCCGGTCACCCGAAGTGAGTGTTTTGAAAACGAAATCGGCCGCCCCGGATGCGGCTTCGACCCAGCGAGGCTTGTCAAACACGGCTCCCGCTCGGGCCATGGCGCCAATCATCAACCCGTTCCATGACGTGATAACTTTGTCATCCAGCCCCGGCCGAATCCTTTTCGCTTGCACGTCGAACAGCTGCTTCCGTGCGGATTTGAATTTTTCGATCGTAGCCACGACCTGCTCAAACGGCTGGTCGCTCATCGAATCTGTCAGATTCAGAATGTTGTGGCCCTCGAAGTTCCCCGCTTCGCTCACGTCAAAAACCTGACAGAACTCAGCAGCTTCCGCACCAAGGATCGATTCCGTTTCTGATTTGCTCCACACGTAGAACTTGCCTTCTTCGCCTTCGCTGTCGGCATCTTCGGTGCTGAAGAAACCGCCATCCGAGTGCGTCAACATTCGCAGCACATATTCGATCGTGTCGGCAACCACATGTTCGAAATAAGGATTGGGCTCGCGCTGGCAGCGTTCGGTGTAGGCTGTCGTCAGTAAAGCGTTGTCGTAGAGCATTTTTTCAAAGTGCGGCACCAACCAATACGGGTCCACGCTGTACCGGGCAAACCCGCCACCCAAGTGATCGTAGATGCCACCCAATGCCATCTTCTTTAAACTGACATCAATCATGGTCGCCACCACTTCTCGAGTCGGTGAGCCTTGGACTGGCCAGTCATCAATCATCTGGTTCAGCAATCTCAGATCCATCGCGTGTGGAAATTTGGGCGCGTCACCAAATCCGCCTCGCTCAAAGTCACAGGAATTTTCCATCGCCTGCACGGATCGCTGCAGAATTTGATCCAGCGAGACATCTTCGCTGGCGCTGACTTCGGCGTCGCGATTGAGCCAGCGGGTGATCTCCTGCGATTGCGATTCGATGGCTTCACGTTTGTTGCGATAGGCTTCCAACACACTCAACAACACTTGATCAAATCCCGGCATCCCCATGCGCGCCGTCGGCGGCCAGTAAGTCCCGCCAAAAAAGACTTGCTGCGAGGGCGTTAGAAATGCCGACAGTGGCCAACCGCCTTGCCCGTTGCGGAGCGCCATCACAGCGTCCATGTAAATCATGTCGATATCGGGGCGTTCTTCGCGGTCGACTTTGATCGAGACAAAATTCTCGTTCAGCAGTTTAGCGATTGCTTCATTTTCGAAACTTTCGTGCTCCATCACGTGGCACCAATGGCAGGCCGCGTAGCCGATCGATAAGAAAATCGGCCGGTCGAGCTCTTTGGCGCGGACGAGGGATTGTTCATTCCACGGGTACCAATCGACGGGATTGGAGGCGTGTTGAAGCAGATACGGACTGGATTCGTTTGAAAGTTGATTGGCCATAGAACGATCGTATCGCCAAATCTCGCTTGCGCAAGTCCCCGCTTGGGGGCCAAAACGCCAGCATCGCCTCGCTCAACACAGCGCTCGATTCCTCAAACGCTGTCATCACACGACGACGCCGTGCTTTCAAGAGCCGATGCATTTTGGCATCGCGGTCTCGGGTTGGCCCCGTACTGGTGTGCGTTGGGGATTTCCTTACCCTTTGGCGGCTAGGGCGAACTTGAAACGATGGCCTGCCCAGCTATCGCAGTCTTCCCGACGTTTTCCGATGCTTTGACCAACCGAAACGTTCATGAGTCTGTGAATTTGCTTTCCTGATCGAAATCAGCGGCCAAGGCTTACTTTACCTGTGTCGGGGAGCGTGCTAGTTTATACGCCCTAATTGCCGCAATTCGTCGATATGTCCAGTATTCACTGGACTGTTTCTGTCGGTTCGCCTCGTGCCCCAACCGGAAGCACGGACCACACTCTTTTTGAGCCGACAGACCATCCTCGCTGCGGGAGTTTTGCGTAATCACATTGGCATGAATTCATAAAGGCATAACAACGATGGCAAAGAAACTTGTCTACTTTTTTGGCGGCGGAAAAAAGATGACCGACGGAGATCGCACCATGCGAGAAATCCTCGGCGGTAAAGGAGCCAACTTGGCGGAGATGTCCAACGCAGGCATTCCTGTTCCAGCCGGCTTCACCATCGGCACCGAAGCTTGTGCTGAATTCGAAAAAACACAAAAGCTCACCAAAGGACTTCTCGACGAAGTCAAAAAGGAACTCAAGAAACTCGAAAAGCTCGAAGGCAAAAAGCTGGGCGACCGCGAGAACCCGCTCTTGGTTTCAGTTCGTTCAGGTGCGGCTCAATCGATGCCCGGCATGATGGACACCGTTCTCAACTTGGGCATGAACGACAAATCTGTCGAAGGCTTCATCAAAAAGACCGGCAGCGAACGAGCTGGCTGGGATTGCTACCGTCGCTTTATCGACATGTTCGGTGACGTTGTGATGGGCGTGCACCACGAGTACTTCGAAGGTGCCCTCACGAAGATCAAAAAGAAATACAAGGCAGCCGAAGACACTGACTTGACGGCAGCGCAACTCAAAGAGCTCGTTGCTGAATACAAAACCATCTACAAGAAGCACGTCGGATCTCCCTTCCCTCAGGATCCAATCAAGCAGCTTGAGAACTCCATCAAAGCCGTTTTCAATTCATGGCAAACGGAGCGTGCGGTCAAGTACCGGGTGCTGAACAAGATTACGGGCCTGATCGGTACTGCCGTCAACGTGCAAACCATGGCCTTTGGCAACATGGGCGATGACTGTGCCACCGGCGTTGCGTTTACTCGCGATGGTTCGACGGGCGAAGCCAAGCCAATGGGTGAGTACCTGATCAACGCTCAAGGCGAAGACGTGGTTGCCGGCATTCGCACACCGAAAAACCTCGACGACATCGTCAACGAAGACGACAAAGGTCTGGTCAAAGCAGGTAAAGAGCTGCTTAAGATCATGGCCAAGCTGGAGAAGCACTACAAATACCCACAGGACGTTGAGTTCACGATCGAGCAAGGCAAGCTGTACATGCTGCAGACTCGTAACGCGAAACGCGTCGGCGTGGCGGGCGTTCGCTGGGCGGTTGAAATGGCCACCGGTCAGGACGTTATCTCTGGCGAGAAACTGCCTAAACTGCTCAACGACAAACAAGCCTTGCAAACGGTAACCGGCAGCGACCTTGAGCAGCTGCTGTTTCCGATCTTCGATGCGAAAGAAGAAGCCAGCAAGATTCCTTTCGTGACCGGTTTGCCAGCAGGCCCCGGTGCTGCCGTGGGAGCCATCGTGCTCAACAGCGACAAAGCGGAAGCGATCAAAAAGAAGGATCCTAAAAAGAAACTGATCCTTGTCCGCCACGAGACTTCTCCCGAAGACGTCGGTGGCATGGGTGCTGCAGAAGGCATCCTCACCAGCACCGGCGGCATGACCTCCCACGCAGCCGTTGTGGCTCGCGGTTGGGGTAAGTGCTGCATCTGTGGTGCCGGCGACCTCAAGATCGACTACAAAAAAGGCACCGTCACTGTCGGCAAGAAAGTCTACAAAGAAGGCGATGTCATTTCGCTGAACGGTTCGACCGGCAAAGTCTACGAAGGCGAGATCTCATCGGGATCTTCACCAGTGGTCGCGGCTCTTGTTGATAACAACAAGGCAGCCAAGAAGCACTGGATTTTCAAAATGTACGAGACCGTTTCAGGCTGGTCGGACAAGTATCGCAAGATCGATGTTCGCACCAACGCCGATTCACCCGCGGACTCAAAAGCCGCTCGTGCGTTTGGCGCCGAAGGCATCGGACTGTGCCGCACCGAGCACATGTTCTTCGAAGGCGATCGCATCACCGACGTTCGTCGTTTCATCTTGGCGGACAACGAAAAGGACCGCAACAAAGCCATCACCAAACTTCTGCCTCACCAGCGGAAGGACTTCGAAGGCATCTTCAAGGCGATGGACGGAACACCCGTTACCGTTCGCCTGTTGGATCCACCACTTCACGAGTTCCTGCCTCACACCGAAGCAGACATGAAGAAGATGGCCAAAGAGATGAGCGTGCCTCTGCAGACGGTTAAGGATCGTGTGGCTGAGCTTCACGAGTTCAACCCGATGTTGGGTCACCGCGGTTGCCGCTTGAGCATCACGTTCCCGGTTCTGTGCGAGATGCAGACACGGGCGATCATCGAAGCCGCCGTCAAAGTCGCAGCCAAGGGCGTTAAAGTTTCGCCTGAGATCATGATTCCGCTGATCGGAACCAAAGCCGAATTGGATTACCTCGAAAAGATCGTTCGCCGCGTGGCCGACGAGATCATCAAGGACAAGAAATCCAAAGTCAAATACATGGTTGGCACGATGATCGAGATTCCTCGCGCTGCTCTGACTGCGGACAAAGTTGCTGAAACGGCTGAGTTCTTCAGCTTCGGCACCAATGACCTGACGCAAATGACGTTCGGTTACAGCCGTGACGATATCGGAACTTTCCTACCCGATTACTTGGAAAGCAAAGTTCTTGACTTTGATCCGTTCCAACAGATCGACCAGTCTGGCGTTGGCCAGCTCGTTGAGATGGCCGTTCAGAAAGGTCGTAGCACACGTCCAAAGCTGAAATGTGGCATCTGTGGTGAGCACGGCGGTGAGCCAAACTCAGTCAAGTTCTGTGTACGCACGGGCTTGGACTACGTCAGCTGCTCGCCTTACCGTGTTCCAATCGCACGCTTGGCTGCTGCTCAAGCCGCCTTGGAAGCGAAAGCGTAAACCACCGTTGACCGGCCTTAGAGGTCGCAGCTATTGAAATCTTAAAAGGCGACGCTGAAATCAGTGTCGCCTTTTTTCATGGCAACACGATCGCAAAGTTTGCATCTACAATGAGAACTTGCACAATTGAGCAGATTGATCCCCATCGGAATCGCGAATGAAATCTATCGGACAAGATCATCGACGACCTCGCGTCAACAATGCCCGATGGCGCCAATCGCTAGGCCTGTTCTCAACGATTTGCCTTGTTGCCATATTGCTGCCGGCAGTGGCAAACGCCCAGCCTCCAGCAGCGGATGACCAAGCGTCTTCTGTTGAAACCGGCGACCCTCGCGCCAAGCCCAACATCGTATTGATCCTGTCGGACGACCAGCGTTGGTCCGACTACGGGTTTATGAATCACAGCGCCATCAAGACTCCGAATCTGGACGCATTGGCGAAACGCGGCACCGTTTTCCGACGCGGCTATGTTCCAACAGCCCTCTGCCGCGCCTCGTTAATGAGTTTAGCAACCGGCCATTACGCTTTTCAGCATCGAGTCTGCGGAAACGACCCTATGTTGAATCCCGGTGAACGGCGAAATTCAGAGAGCTATCTCCAACGGCGAAAGACAATCATTGCCAACATCGATCGCTACGAAACCCTTGCCGAAGCATTGGGCCGCGCCGGCTACGTGAGCCATCAATCCGGCAAATGGTGGGAAGGAAGTTTTAAACGTGGCGGTTTCACCGAAGGCATGACGCAGGGTTTTGACAACCATCCCAGAGGCCGCCACGGCGATGTCGGACTCACCATCGGCCGCGAAGGACTGGAGCCCGTCGAAGCCTTTGTCGATCAATCGGTCAATCAGAAGAAGCCATTCTTTTTGTGGTACGCACCGCTGCTGCCCCACACGCCCCACAATCCGCCTGCGAAATTTTTGGATCGTTATCGTTCACCGGATCGACCGCTGAAGATTGCCAAATACATGGCCATGTGCGAATGGTTTGACGAAAGCTGCGGAGAGCTTTTTGAAATCCTCGACCGCAAGAAACTCTCCGACAACACATTGATTGTCTACGTCTGTGACAACGGTTGGGTCTCCGCAGTCCCCAAATTGAACTCGCCCGAAAATTGGAAACCTGCCTACGGCCCCAAATCGAAGCGATCCTCCTATGACGGCGGCACTCGTACACCCATCATTTATTCGTGGCCCGCTTCGATCCCCAATCGCGATCGCAAAGAACTGGCGACCAGTTTGGATATTTATCCAACCTTGCTGGCTGCAGCCGGAGTCACGCCGACAACCAAACTTCCCGGCTTGAACTTATTGGAGCAACTGAAGACCGGGCAACCGATTGAACGGGACGAGCTGTTTGGCGAATCGTTCTCCCACGACATCGCCGATCCGGCAGACCCCGAGCGATCCTTGATCAATCGCTGGTGCATCGACGGCAAGTGGAAATTGATCCTCAGTTATGCCGACGTGCCGGCAAGTGTCACTCCTTCATTTCAACGTGAGAATTCAAAGCCGCCTCAATTGTTTGATCTAAGCGAGGATCCCAACGAGACCAAAAATCTAGCGCAGCAACACCCTGAAATCGTTCAACCATTGAAACAGAAGATCGCAGACTGGTACCCCGTTGAGCGAATGCTGATCGAGAAATAGCGTCGGCGTCTTAAGCTTAGAAAAGTCCCGGAGGGACAAAAGCAATCTGGGAGATCTAAAAAGTAAGTGCCGTTGGTCTAACGCCTTGCTCACTGGATTGCATTCGTCTGGAACAACCGACGAAACCTCACAAACTTCCCCAACACGCGTGTCTGCCGGAAGAAAATCGACCGTTTCTATTGAATTTGGCTTTTGGGCCACAACGGGTATACTTGGGTAGCCCGCGAAAGAGGGCAGAAATCCACCCATACTCTCGGCAGCAAACTTGGCTGCTTAACTGGAGACACATAAACAGATGACACCGGAAATTCTGGAAATTGAACGCGAAGTCGATCAGCTTAGATCTGACGGAAAATTCCCCGAAGCAATCGAGAAAATGAAGCAGACGCTTGAGTTGGACGCAAAATTCGTTCGCGCTCACCTGACACTTTCGGTTCTCTATGGAAAAGTCGATGACTTTGCCAAATCTGTGGAGCATGCGGAAAAAGCTGTGGAACTGGAGCCCAATGACCGATTTAACTTCACGGCACTGAGCGAAACTTATCGCCGTGCTTTTGAGGGTACCCGTGACCAATCCTTCATCCAAAAGGCCGAAGACGCCATGGCTCGTGCCAATTCCGGTGGCTGAGGCTGTTAATTATTCCGGCAGTTGCCGGACTCACACAGTTTTCAGAGCTTTCCGCCTTTTCCGTGTATTCGACGAATCGGCCGGAATAAGCTATACTTCAAGCAGAACCTATGCGTCCGACCGGGGTTTAATATCAGCCCCTCGGGCGGCGAGTTTTAATTGACATCGTTTAAGGAACAAGAATGAGATCACCCATCCATTTTATTTGCGTTGTATTGGTTTTCGGTTTCGCATGCACATTCGCGTCAAATGCCGATGCCCATGACTTTCTCAAAAAGCCCCTGATGGAGCGATACAACCTCAAGTCTGTTTCTTGCTCCGCCTGCCACCCATCGGGGGGAACCAAAGCCGTGAATAACAAATTTGGACTGATGTTCAAAAAAGCTTTCAAAGGCAAAAACTACACGGCTCGCATCAAAGCCCTCAAAGACATGTCTGACAAAGACGCCGCCAAGAAAAAAGAAGAAGCGATCGGTGCTGAAATGGTTGCCGATTTCAAAAAGGCCATCGTCAAAATTGAGAAAACGCAAATGACGATCGCTGATATGGCCAAATTTGGTTTGCTCAACGGCACCAAGCTCCAAAAGGAACTCGTCGAGGAAATGGAAAAGGAACAGATTAAGTAACCTTTTCGCCTCCACAGCAAAAGCAATTCCAAGCCTGACACACTACAATGTGTCAGGCTTGTTTTTTGCACCCTCTTAACTTGCAGGAATTTTTGTGAACTCCGAACACGAAGACGAAATCAAAAAGATAGCCGAAGCGGAACTGCTCGCGCCCGCGCCTGAACAAACCGAAGGCTCGCAACCCGAGATCGTGCAAGCCGAATTTATCACTGGCGCCCCCGACGCCGCCGCGCCAATCAAAGTCCAACCGGTGCCGATGAGTCCGGCCTACAGCCATCTGCCTCGACTCGAGAACATCCAAGCCAAGGGAGGCGCCGTGGGCGCCATTGTGCTGGGCACTCTCGCGATTGCCGGCTCATTTCTAACGGGCTATTCAGCAATCAACGCCGTGATCGGTTTGTTGATGGGACTGTGGGGACTGAGTTCTCCCAAGCCGAAACTGGCTTTGATCGGTCTGGTGCTCTGCATCGTCGGCGGATTCCTGTCGATCCTCGATGTCTCCAGCGCCCTCGCGTGGCTGAACTCACCTGAGCCTGCCGAATTCTAAATCAACGATTCCGTTGGACGTGCAAAATGCAGAGAATCCCCTTCTTCTTATCATTACTATTCGTCGCCTGCATCGCGTCTCAAGTTAGCGCCCAAACCAACGGCCCCCATTTCGCGACCGGCGCCCGCGTTGGCGAAGTTCGTCAAACCGAAGCAATCGTTTGGGTACGGCTCACCAAGCAAGCCAATGGAGACACACTCGCGATCAAAGATTCCGCCAGCGGGATGCCGGGCAAAGTCAAATTGTCGTGGTGGCCCTCCGACCGCCCCGAAGCAATCCAGCATCTCGATCCGGTCTCGGTCGATCCCAACGCCGACTTCACCGCACAAATCAAACTCGCCGGACTGCAGCCCAGCACGGACTACGGCTACACACTCACAGCGATTTCAACCACCGACAAAGAAGGATCTCGCCTACAAGGCAAATTCAAAACGGCACCAACAGCGAAACAAGTGACCGACGTAACCGCCGTGGTCGTCACCTGCCAAGGGCTTGGCAGTGTCGATGATAACCAGAAAGGGCATTGGGTTTACTCGGAAATGTTAAACCACGATCCAGACCTGTTCATTCACACCGGCGACGTGGTTTACTACGATCGCGGCGATCCCAAAAAAGGCGAGCCTCAACCTGCATCTAAAGACATCGCCGGAGCGCGACAACGCTGGGCAAGAATGTACTCGCACCCATGGAACCGAGACTTCAACAGCAAAGTCGCTTCCTATTTCATGAAGGATGATCACGACACCCTAAAGGATGACTGCTGGCCCGGGCAAACGTATGGCAAACTCAACTTCCAACAGGGCGTGGAACTTTTCAAAGAGCAAACTCCGCAAGGCGAACGCCCCTACCGAACCGTACGCTGGGGCAAGGACCTGCAGTTCTGGCTGCTGGAAGGCCGCGACTTCCGTACGCCCAACCCTGAACCCGATGGTCCGGAAAAATCCATACTGGGCGTCGAACAAAAATCATGGCTAAAAAAAGGATTGGCCCAATCCGATGCCACTTTCAAATTGGTTGTGTTCCCATCTCCAATCGTCGGCCCCGACAAACATGGAAAAAAAGACAACCACTCGAACCCCACCTACGCCACCGAAGGCAAGGAACTACGAACTCACCTTGCCAGTATCCCCAACACCTACGTGGTCTGCGGTGACCGCCATTGGCAGTACGCTTCGCAGGATCCTGAAACCGGGCTGATCGAAATTTGCAGTGGCCCGATCAACGATAAGCACACCGAAAAAGGCGGACCGAACTTCGAAGAAAATCCGGACTACCACCTATATTTTGGCAAGGGCAGGGGAGGCTTTTTGAAAATCGCTGTCACTCGCGAAAAAGATGTCCCCAAAATTGATTTCATCTGGCACGGCGACCGAAAATCAAAAGGAGTCGTCACGAAAACGCTGAGCTACCCGGCAAAGTAGCGTTTATGCGGCGCCGGCCAATGCAAAGGCGACTTCTGGCAGGCCCGGTCGAACTGGCAGTATTTGCGGCCGCAGAGTAAAATACGCCGCCCCCAATCTATTGAGAGCAGAGTGATGCCGATCTACGAATACCAGTGCGAAAAGTGCGACCGCAATTTTGAATTCCTCATCGAAGGCGACGACAAAGCGGCCTGCCCGAAATGTGACAGCAAAAAAGTCCAGCGGCAACTGAGCGTGATTTCATCTCCCCAATCGCAAGCCGCGTCGGGCGGAGCCCCGATGCCCGGTGGAAATTGTGGTTTGCCGCAGTGTGGCACCGGTTTTGGCTGACAGGGATAACACATTGCTTGGTTCAAGCAAAGAATTTACGACAATGGTTTAGTAACAGGTCTGCAGTGCCGAATTTCAATTTCGAAGAGCATCCTCTGTCGGGGGCTAGGTTAACCTTCCCCTTCACTCCCTTAGGAAAAGCTGGCCCCAAACACCATGCGGTCGTGCTGGGTGTCAATGAAGATGATGGCGAACTGTGGATCGCCGAGCTTTCTAGGAAGTTCGGCTATCGATTGGTTTCCGCAATGCAGTGGTTTGTCGACAACGAAAAATACCTCGCCGGCCTCCAAGTCACGCCCAACGAAGGCCCGCGCAACAACGTTGATGTTGCCCGCAGCGCCATCGACGAAGTCATCGCCAACACCGAAGGAAACGGAAAAGGCAAATACCACATTGTGCTCAACAACTGCGAATCGTTTGCCCAGCGGCACAGCACTGGCAAGAACGAGCTAAGCCCTCAGGTGGCGAAGGTGTTTAAAACCGCTGGCTATGTCATCGCTGCCGGCGTGTTGGTGTTAAACAAGCATCTTAACCAGCAGAAAAATTAAAACGAAATCGCCTTTCGAATGTCTGATCGGACAGCAATGGAGGGCGCCTTCTGGGCTAAAAACTATGGCCGATCGCTCGCCAGTTTCATCGGTTCGTTCTAAAATAAGTGCATTGGGCACTACCGCCAAAACGGCTAATCCCAAAATTAAGTCTAACCAACCACTACTTTCTTCCTGCGGCCTGCTGTGTCAGAATGATTCGCTTAAGATCAATTTAGTGAGTCGCCCTGTGACAGAAAAATCTTCCAGCTCCGCGGAGTCGACGGTGTCCAACGAAGCACCTCGCGAATCAGCGGAATCATCGTCTTATTGGTCGGCCAGCCTGAAAATTGTGCTGGTTATACTCGCGCTGTGGGCCACCGTTTCGCTCGGTTGCGGAATTCTACTACGGGATGTGCTGGATTCGGCTCTGCCGCCCGTTGGCGGTGCACCGTTTGGGTTCTGGATGGCACAGCAGGGAGCCATCATTTGCTTTGTGGTCTTGTTGGTGCTGTACATGGTTTTGATGAACCGTCTGGATCGCAAGCACGGATTTGACCAGGAGCAAGTTTGATGCAGGCACAGGACGTTTGGAATTTTATCTTTATCGGCGCTTCGTTTGCCTTGTACATCTTTATCGCGATTCGTTCGCGGGCAGCGACCACCAAAGAATATTACGTCGCCAGTAGCGGGGTTTCGCCATTGGCCAACGGCATGGCGACGGCGGCAGACTGGATGTCGGCGGCGACCTTTATTTCCATGGCGGGTTCGATCGCTGCGGGAGGCTACGATGCGTCGCGGTTTTTAATGGGCTGGACGGGCGGATTCGTTTTGCTGACGACATTGATCGTGCCGTATTTAAGGAAGTTCAATAAATTCACCGTGACGGATTTCTTGGGCGATCGATTTTACTCCAACGTTGCTCGCGCGGTGGGCGTGGTTTGCGCCGTGTTCATTTGCATGACTTACATCATGGGCCAGATGCGCGGCGTCGGTCTGGTTTTCTCACAACTGTTCAGCATCGAAATCTGGTTGGGCGTTTGGATCGGTGCCGGCATCGTGTTCTTTTACGCCGGACTGGGCGGCATGAAGGGAATCACTTACACGCAGGTCGCTCAGTATTGCGTGATGGTTTTTGCCTACACGATTCCTGCCGTGTTTATTTCCATCCTGCTAACCAACAACGTCGTCCCGCAACTTGGGCTGGTGGGTGATTACGTCAAAGACGGCGCCGATGGAAGCATGTCGCTGCTGGCGAAATTGAATCAGTTGAATACGGATCTGGGGATCCGAGAGTACACCAGCGGAAAGTTCACCCAGCTGGACATGTTCTGCATCACGGCGGCTTTGATGTGCGGCACCGCGGGTTTGCCTCATGTGATCGTACGGTTCTTTACGGTCAAGTCGGTCAAAGACGTACGCCGTTCGGCTTGTTGGACGCTGCTGTTTATCGCCGCGATCTATTTAACGGCTCCGGCGGTTGGAGCATTTGCCCGCACCAATTTCATCACCGAGATTCACCAAACTCGATATGAGGAAGCCCCGCAGTGGTTCAAGAACTGGGAAGAGCGTGGCTTGATCGCGTGGTTGGATAAAAACAATGATGGAGTTATGCAGTTGGGCGATGGGCATCCCTTCAAGGAAAAGAAACCGGCCTATTCAACAGCCGAGCAAGTGGAGGGCGGGCCGCGTCTATTGACTAACGAGCCCAGCGACAACGCCAACGAAGTCTATTACGAGAAAGATATACTGGTGATGGCCAATCCGGAAATCGCCAACCTGCCGATGTGGGTGATTGCGCTGGTGATGGCCGGTTGTGTCGCGGCGGCACTGTCGACGGCGGCGGGTTTGCTGCTGGTGCTGTCGACTTCGATTTCGCATGATTTGATGAAGAAGATTATCAGCCCGAAGATGTCCGATCGAGCTGAGGTGGTTTGGGCGCGGGCGGCTTCGTTTGTGTTTTTGTTGATTGCGGTGTATTTCGGGATCAACCCACCTGCGGATTTCGTGGCGAAAACGGTTGCGTTTGCCTTCGGTTTGGCGGCGTCTTCTTTCTTCCCCACGATTTTGATGGGGATCTTTTCGACACGGATGAACAAATACGGAGCGATCAGTGGGATGGTTGCTGGAATCGCGTTGACGATTGGCTACATCATCTATTTTCAGTTTATGACCGACAGCAAGGCATACGTGCTGGGGATCTCTCCCGAGGGCATTGGCTTTGTCGGGATGATTGTGAATTTTGCGGTGGCTCATCTGGTGGCTTCCATCACTCCGCCTCCGCCGCAGGAGATCGTTCAGATGGTCCGCGAAATTCGCGTCCCCGGCGATGCCGGTGACGCGACGCATTAGCCTGAAGGCCGCATAGGCTTCCAGCGCTTCTAGCCTGTAATCGCGCGCGTGGCGGCAGCAATTGGTTTCAGGCCCCAGCCGACCTTTCCTTCGTGGCCGTGGCGTATTGCAGATCTTTCCCGTGGTAGTGGCTCCGGCCGGAACCGTCCTGCTTCGAAAAATCCCAACCTCTTCGGGCTGTGGATGCCAAAAACACTGTCTGGCAGCCTATGCCGCCACGCCATCACCACAACCCGCATAAAATGTTGGCTTGCCCCCGTAGCATTGCGGCCCAAAGAGGGAATAATCCGGAGAGTTAGGAACTGAAACAATTGCATAAGACAACTCCGGTGGGAACATGGATACGCCTTCTTCATCTACGATGAGACTTCTTTCGCCGCTCCGCAACAGCACCTCGCAAGGAACCGCCACGGATCTTGCTGGTGAACAGTTGGAGCATTTTGGAATCGACCCGACCAGCGACTACGGTGTCTCGCTGCAAAATGTTGTCCAACGACTTTACGCCGCCCATTCCGATATCGACGTGCTATGGAAATCGGCGATGGACGAAATGAACGACTTGCCGCGCGCCGATCGAATCAATCGCTTCAACTCGCTGAAGTTCCTTTCATTTCAATTGGCCAAAATGCTCGACACGGTGCAACACCCGTTTCGCAGCTCCTACCAATCGCTGAACTACTCCGGCGAAACTTGCGCCGCGAAAGGGCCGTACGCTGTTTTTGATAACGTCACCGCCGTGTTCAGTGCCACCCCCGTCATCGCTAGAACGGCGACTTACATCTACGCCTGTGCGGAATGGATTGCCGACGCGTTCAAGGGCAAGGAGTTGATGCTGGAGATTTATTCCCGGCTGCTGAACCCGACCAGCATTTGCTTGGCCAACCATATCGTCGATCTCGAAGCCGGCCCCTACGCCGGTGAGTACCTTGCTTGGAATTTTAACAGCGGCATGGCGGCCATCGATGCGACTCTGTCCCATGTGCTGGGTCGCGACGACATCATCATCACCAGTCGCAACATCTACGGCGGGGCCTACCAGTTGATTCATGATTGGTTTGCCAAACCGGGGAACCTTGACATCGCGGTCGAAACGTTTGACGGATACTCCGCCGACGAATTTAGTGCCTGTTTGGAAAAGACCAAAGAGAAGTACGCCGACCGACTCGCTCAAGGGCGGCGCATTTATGTGTATCTGGAATCGCCCTGCAATCCGCACGGGTACGTGGTGAACGTCGCCACCATTTGCAAACGAGCCCATGATGAGGGGCTGGCGGTGATGCTGGACGCTACCGTCGGTACGCCGATGCTTTATCGGTCTCTGGCTCGCGATGATGCCTCCGAGCGGCCGGACTATGTCATTCACTCCTACACCAAAGACCTGAGCGGTTCCGGTGGCGTGATTGCGGGCTGTGTCATCGGTCGCAACGAAGACATGTTTATTCCCAAAGGGCAATCCGCCGGCGACAAGTCTTGGGATCAGACGATGTTCTGGAATGTGTACTACGTGAAGGGTGCGTTTTTGAACGCCGATGCGGCTTTTGAAGTGCTGCAGGGCATGAAGACCTTGACCACGCGAATGCTGCGAAAGTGCATCAACACCATGATCCTTTCCCGTTTTCTGGGCGCCCATCCGGATATCGACGTCAAATGTAGCGCCAATGATGATGACCCCAATTCCGAATTTCGGAAACGCTACATGTATTTGGAATTGCCGGCGCCGCTGTTCACGATCAGCGTCAAAGGCGTTTCGGAAAAAGCGTTCCAGCGCTTCTTCGATGCTCTGTCACCGACCTTCGCGCATATGATTTCGCTGGGCCAGACGAATACGATTGTGAGCTGCCCTTCTCTGACGACGCATTCGGAGCTGGATGAAGACGCACTTCGTGAAGCCGGCATGGATTCAACGACGATCCGCTTTGCCGTTGGAGACGAAAATCCGGCCGACTTGCTGAACCATCTTGTTTCTGCCGCGGCGGGGACGTTGGATGGAGAGGTTGAATTTTCTTCGAAGTTCCCAACGCGGGACGAGGCTGCCAAGCTCGTGCAAGACGTTTATCTGGATGTGCATCGTCGCCATGTTGAAGCTCAATCGTCAGAGATTAGCTACTAATTGGGATGCACCCTAAAACGAACAGGTTTTGAAAACAGATCGGAGTGAAGGTGGATCCTATCCAAGAAGAATTGGCGGAATTGAGTGCCGGTTGTGGTGTTGTCGATTTACCGGTTTCGGTGATTCGGCTGGCGGGCGAAGATCGAATTCGGTTTTTGCATAACTTCTGCACGGCGGATATCAAGAAGCTGGAAGACGAAAGAAGTTGCGAAGCTTTTTTCCTAAACACCAAAGGTAAAACGATCAGCCATGGCGTTGTCGTGAAACGACCCATCGATTTGCTGATTGTTTCAACCGCCGCGTCGCCCACCGATCTGATGGAAAACCTTGACCGGTTTTTACTCAGTGAGGACGTTCAAATCGAGGACGTTTCGGAGCTGTGGCGCTGTGCCTTTGTCACCGGATCGAACCTAGAAGCAGTCATCGGGAAATGTGATTTTTCGATGCCGGCAGCCGATCAAGTTTTGCTCGACGGTTTTCGTGTGCTGTTTGCAGCCGAAATGGGTGGAGAGGGGATCTGCATTTTGGAACCTTCGGCGGGTGATGTTGAATCGGGAACTGCAATCGTTGCCGCCGGTGGAAAGCTTTGCAGCGCGGCAGCGTTCGAATCGCATCGCATTCGCAGCGGGACGCCGTGGGTCGGACGCGAAATCACCGAAGCGAATTTGCCGCAGGAATTCAATCGCGATGCAAAAGCCATTTCGTTTACCAAAGGCTGCTATCTGGGGCAGGAAACGGTGGCGCGCCTTGATGCGATGGGGCACGTGAACCAACGGTTGGCCAAATTCACATGGGTTTCTGGCGAGCCGATGGCGGTTGGGGATGTGATCGGAAAGAACTCGAAACGAGCCGCGACGTTGACTTCGGTGACGACCGTCGGTGGAACGCAGACCGGTTTGGGAATGGTGCGAGTCGCCGCGGTGGGCACAGAAACTACTGGCCAGCTAGAAGCGGAAAACTGTGTTTTGGGTTTTACGGTGTGTTGAAACAGTCACCAATCAAGTGTTTTCAATGGGTCTCCAAGCAAATACAATGAGGGTTCTGATTTAACGCGTTTTGAAATCTTACCAGCGATGCAACGATGAATAGACTCTCTTTTCTTTTGGTTCTGTGGGTTGCGTTTGCATGGCTGGGGTTGGCGGGGGCCACCTACGGTCAGGTCGAAAATTCGGCTTCGAAACGCAAGTCACCTCCTGCCGGATGGAAGAAAGCCGAGTGGCCACAGAAAAAGAAAGTCTTGCTGGAGCACTATGCTCCCACGGCCAAAGAACTTGAGTTGATCGAACAAGCCGTCCCGAAATCGGCGCGGGCGAATCCAGAGAAACCGCGTCGGATCCTGTCGTTCTATCGCTGCGATTTCCCGCATACCTCGATCGCCACCGGCATCGCGGCGTTCGAAAAGATCGGAAAAGCGACACGCGCCTACTCGATCGACAGCACCGATGATCCAGCTGCATTCTCAAAAGAGAACTTGGCGAAGTATGACGCCATCATGCTCAACAATGCGGTCCGGTTTGACCAATTCCTAAACGACGACCAACGCCAAGCCTTTTTGGATTTCGTGGAAAGTGGCAAAGGGATGATTGGCATCCACGGTGCGACTTCGGCTTGCACGGAGTGGCCAGAAGGGGCGCAGGTTGCGGGCGCTGTTTTTCACTGCCACCCTTGGAAATCCGGAGGCACTTGGGCGGGGCAAGTTGAATCACCCGACCACGAATTGAATGAGGCTTGGAAAGATAAAGAAACATGGTTTAAGGACGAGATCTACATTTATCGCGGTGGCAGTTTCTCTCGCGATCGCTCGCGCGTGCTGTTGTCGATGGATATGACCAAGCAACGCAACTACGTCGGGACCCACTTGGACCAAAAAACGTCTCAACACATTAAGCCCGACGGAGATTTCCCGGTGGCATGGATTCACCGCTATGGAAACGGGAAAGTCTTTTGCACGAACCTAGGACATAACCACGCCACTTACTGGAACCCGGTTGTGTTGCAGCATTATCTGGACGGCATTCAATTTGCTCTGGGTGATCTAAGTGCTGACGAAACTCCCTCGGCTCAAATCAAGCAAGAGGATTTGGTGATCGCACGAGCGGAAGCCAAAAAGATCATTTTTCTTGCCGGGAAAAAATCGCACAGTTCTGGCGAGCACGAGTTCCGGGCGGGATGCATGCTGTTAGCCAAACGGCTTAACGCTCAGAGTGATTTGCCGATCCAAGCCGAGGTCATTTCGGAATGGCCGGAGGACGACAGCGTGCTTGACGGTGCCAGTGCGATCATCATTTATTGCGATTCCGACTCTGTTCACAGAGAGCATTACTTTCGTTTGATGGAACTTTCGCGGAAGGGCAGCGGTTTGTTCTTCATGCATTACGGAGTGCATCCTAAGAAAGCCGAATCGGGACGTGACTATTACATGCCGACCGTAGGCGGATTCATGGAGACCGGTTTTTCGGTCAACCCGCACTGGGTTGCGGATTTGCAAGCGTCGTCGGAACATCCGGTTTTTCGAGGCTGTGAAAAACCCGTAAAGGTGTTTGACGAGTTTTACTACAACATGCGTTTTGATGAGAAAGCCGTGCCGTTGGCGACTGCGGTTCCCGTCGAAGAAAAGTTGATCAAAACCAATCTTTGGAACGACAATGGGCCGGCTGGATTCGGTAAAAAGCAGACCCTTGCGTGGGGCTTCACGCAAGCCAATGGAACGCGAGGCGGTGGTTTTACCGGTGGTCACTTCCATCGGAACTGGGCCAACGATGAGTTTCGTAAAATCATTTTGAACTCGATTGTCTGGGTTGCGGGCATGGAAGTTCCTGCCAAAGGGATCGAGTCAGCCAAGGTCAGCGAAGAGGAGATCAATTCGAATCTGGACGAAAAGCGGGGGGGAGTGAAAAAGATCTCATTGCCTTTGAAGGACGCGATGGAGTACTATCGCGAAAAGAGCGAAGCCCGCAAATCACGTGGAGCTCGCAAGAAAAAAGGGGCTGGCAGGAAGAAAGCAGATCCGCAGCCGAAAGCAGAACCGAAGAAGCTGGAACTGCAAAAGAAGTAAGGATTCCCCTTACCGATCATTGAAATGAAAAAGTGTTCGGGGCGCGCGATTCTGCTCGTTACCTTGCAACACCCAAACCCTGTCGCGCCGCCGTGGAACACAATCCAATTTGGCAACGTCACT
>CAZDZX010000046.1:17827-19031 GCA_964510005.1 uncultured Pirellulaceae bacterium | reverse complement strand
CACCTCCGCCGCCACCTCCACCGCCGCCACCTCCACCGTCGTCACCTCCGTCGCCATCCTTTTTCTTTTTCGCCTCATTCAACGAGTCGATTAGATCTTCGATGGTGGTTTCGATTTCCTTTTGAACCAGCTGCGTGTAAAGGTCTGTTTTCTCTGACTGAAGTAAGTCTCCGGCCTCTTCCAAATTCTCTTTGAGGATGTTGACGATCTCGGGAAAGACGACGCTGGTTCCATCTTCAATCAACAGGTCGTAGGCTTGCTGCCCCAGTTCGCGAATTTGGAATTCGTCGGTCGCCATTTGCAAAATCAGCAATTGATCCTTTCGTCGCAGTTGGCCCAGATTGGTTTTTTTGTCATCCAGTTCGAGGGTCATGACTGACGTTTCCTGTTGGCGGCGAAGCATCTCGGCGAAGCGTGCTTCCAAACGGGAAAGTTTTTCCTCTCTGGTTTCTTCCCGGAGTTGCTTCAAGCGCTCTTCAATTTCATCGATCGCAACCTCAAGATTTTCCTTGGCTTTCTCTTGGGCGTCGGCGGCCGCATCAGCGTCATCATTTTCCATCTCGTTGGCAGCCTGTTGCATGGCATTGCTGGCCTGCTGTGCAGCCTGTTGCCCCGGCGGCTGTTGGTTTTGTTGCTGGTCACCGGACGGCTTTGACTTGGGAGTCTTTTTCATCTCTTCGAGGATTTCCAGCGTCTTGTCGCGGTTGCGTCGCTCGGCGTCGGCCAGTTGTTGGAAAGCTTCCGGGGGAAGTGATTCCAGTCGACGTTTCTCCTTTGTCAGTTCTTTCAAAGTATCTTCTAGATCTTTTTTGGCTTTCTTCTCGTCCTCGACGGCACCTTCGGGGTTGCCGCTGGCGAGTTTCTGTTCCGCCTTGGCCTGATTTTTGGCGGCTTCATCAAGAGGTTCTGAGCCGGGCTGTTGACTTTGTTGTTCACCGCTTTGAGATTCACCCGACTCTCCTTCGCCAGATTTTCCTTCGCCAGACTTTCCCTCGCCTGATTTGCCTTCTCCGGACTTCCCTTCTTTGCCTTCGCCATCCTTGGGTTCGCCTTCTCCAGCTTTGCCCTCTTTCCCTTCACCGTCTTTGGGCTCACCTTCTCCGGCTTTGCCTTCCTTTCCTTCACCGTCCTTGGGTTCGCCTTCTTTGCTTTCACCGTCCTTGGGCTCACCTTCTCCAGCTTTGCCTTCTTTTCCTTCACCGTC
>CAZDZX010000046.1:0-17727 GCA_964510005.1 uncultured Pirellulaceae bacterium | reverse complement strand
CCTTCACCGTCTTTGGGCTCACCTTCTCCGGCTTTGCCTTCCTTTCCTTCACCGTCTTTGGGTTCGCCTTCTCCGGCCTTACCTTCTTTTCCTTCGCCATCCTTGGGCTCACCTTTTCCGGCTTTGCCTTCCTTTCCTGAGCCGTCCTTGGGTTCACCTTCTCCAGGCTTTCCTTCACCGTCTTTGGGTTCGCCTTCTCCAGTTTTGCCTTCGTCGTCTTTGTAATTCTGACTTCGAATTCTGTCGGCCAAATCTTTTGTCTGCTCGCGAATGTCAAATTGTCGAGACGCAATCTTGTCCAGCGCGCGGAGACCTCCATCAAGGTTCTTTTCAGTATCCTTGATGATCTCATCCTGCTTTCCGATCAGCTCTTTAACTTCCTTGATGCGAGCTGCCGTATCTTCGATCGCTTTTTCCTTGTTGTCGATCTTGCGGTTTTCGTCCGCTCGCTTATTTTCGTCCTCCAGTCGTTCCTTAAACTGGTTGCGAAAATTCTCGAGGCTCGCGATCTCTTCTTCTTTGGAGATCTCTTCGAGTTTTTCGTTGGTCAGTTTTTGGACCAGTTGCCGCAGGATCCCAAGGACTTCGTTAACCTGTTGTTTGGCTTCAGGGTAACTGCCTTCATCCAGCAAGTCGCTGGCGGCAGCCATCTTCCGGGTAAGCGATTCTTCCTTTGATTTCTGGTAGGTCTCGATCAAGCGATCGGCTCGCTTGGGATCCTTGATCCGGATCCGTTCGGCCGCGGCGCTGAACTGCCCTTCCAGTTCGACCATTTGGCGTTCGACTTGACGCTGGAGAACTGCAAGTTCAGATTTTTGCTTTGAATTGTCTGATTTTTCCTGAGCCAACGAAGGCACTGAAAACAGTGCAACCATCAGCAGGCACAATGCTGCGATCGTAGTTTTGTAATTACGATTCATCGTAAACTCCAAATCAGATTTTGTGTTTGAATTCGTTTCAGTTACTTGCCAAAAATGTCGTCGGGTTCGGCTTCTTCAAGAATACCATCCGTTTTCGATCTTTGGTCATTTTCCTTTTCGATTCCTTTGCCAATTCGATCTTCCAGATCAATGATCTCAAGGATTTCATTGAGAAATTCTTGGAAGGAACGGGAATCATTCATGGCCTCAAGAATATCTTTCATTTTCTCAAGAATCTTATTTTGTACAACGATTGTCTCACCAACGGACTGTTGCAGTTTCGCGTTGTCGGATTCGACACGCCGACAAGCTTCTAGGAACCGGTTGGTCTGAGAGATCAACTGAGAGTCAATTTCCCGAATCGGTTTAATGATCTTTTGGTCGTAGCGCTCATTGAGGCTGGACCGTCCCGGAGCAAGCCGCTTTTCTGCTTCTTCCAATCGGTTGTTGGTGATCTCAACAAGAAATTGTTCAAAGCGAGTGGCGATCCTGTCAATTGCAGTTCCCACACCTTTTTGAGTTTGAGCCAGTTCTAGCAGTTTCATTTCCCGTCGACGGTGGAAATCCTCTGCGGTTTCGTCGGGTCGAGGTTGAGTGATCGAAACCGCTTCCAAGTCAGTCGTCAGTGATAGCTGAGTCTCGTAGGCTTGTTCAAAGGCTTTTCTCTGTTCGTCTTCACGACGCAGCAGATCCGCTCGAAGTGCTTCGTCGGTCACGATGCGAAGTAAAAATTCTTGCGAACGTCCTTCGCCAGGCGCGTCGGGTTGATTGTCGTGGGCGATCACGGACAACCGAAAACTGGTTCCCGGGGACAGTTTTAGTGGCAATAGATCGAAAGCCGAAATCGATGGCTTTTTAGGATCTTGGGTGGTGATCCATGTTTGATCCGGATGGTTTGCGGCCGAATCGATGGTCAGGACGCTGACTGACTCATTGGCGGTTTCGGTGCCGACCGTTTCGTCGGTTTTCCAATTGGCTGAAAACTGGATGTCCGTAAGCCCGAAATCGTCAACGACTTCGTACTCGGTTGGCAGCAGGGCGCGGGCGGAGACCAGTCCACTAATGCCCAACAGTTCAGCTCGAACTTTCGGGTTTTGGTCCTGTTTCAGGGTGACGGTAAATTTGGATTTGCGAACGTTACGCAAGTTGCCTTCATCGACCAAATTGAAAGCGTATTGCCCGGCGATCAGTTCTTCAGATTTCCCAGGCGTGGCCGAAAATGACAGACCGTCTTCAGACAGTGACAAGGGATACGTTGTTTCGGCACAATCGAGCGTTGCCGTTGTTACCGGTTTGTTCAGCTTTCCATTGATTTCCAACCAGCTGCCGGCCAGCACCGGGTGCGGACCATCGCCTTTGAGGATCAGTCCAGAGGCGTTGGTGTAGGCTGGCAAGTTGGCTTTGATTTCAAGGTCCACAATCGTGGGCGGTTCGACCAAGCTGACTTGCACCCAATCGGTGACGTCATCGCCGCCGGAAGCCCGAAAGCGGAACTCGGAGGAGAGGTTGTTGAACAAGAATAGATGCTGCCGGCCCTCACGTTTGCCGGTAGGCTTCATGGCGTAAATGGTCCGCGAACCATCTGCATTTTCTAATTCTAGTTTGACCGAAACGTTACTGACGGAGGAAGCGTCGGTGACGTTGACGAATTGTCGATGGTTGATGCCGCGCGGCAGTGATATTTTTCCGTCCTTCGCGTCAACGATTTCGAGGTAGGTTCCTTGAGGCCACTGGGTATCGCCCAGCATGATGTTGCGATTGAACCAAGTGTGCAGAAAAGACGATTGGGTGATGCCAATCCCCAATAAAATGAGCAGCCCCACACCGGCGATCAGGCTGAACAGATTTTTTCGGTGGCCGGAACGATCAATAATGTTGCCGAAATCAATCGACTCCGATTCCCGAATCCCGCGTTCGATGGTGGCGTTGGTCAGTTCGGGCGAGGCACCGATGGAATCGAGATTTTCCGCGCGGGACAGTTCGATACTACTGATCAGGCTTTCGCCCAGTGACTGGTTGCCTTTTTCAATTTCGTAAATCAGTGCGTCGTCGCCCGGCAGCGTCGAAATCGGCTTGAGCAGTTTCCAGAATGCGACTGCCACCACGACCGCCAGCATGACCACCAGCATGATCAGTCGCTGGCTGAAATCCATTTTGAACAGGCGATCGATAAACATGTCAGCAAGGAACAGGCCCACGATCGTCCACAGCAGAATGCCCAGTCCGCGGACCATAATCCAGCGCGTAAGCTGACCGCGAAGGGCAGATAGCCGTTTCCAGAGACTGCGTGGGATTTCAGAACGGGACATGTTTCGATCAGTTTCGTTTCGGGAGAGATGTAAAAGTAAATTCTGGCTTTTGGTTTCTGTTAGAGCAGCTTGTACCACTTGCGGCAGGCCCACTCGATGGTGAGCAGGATGACCGGCAGCAGAAACACGGACATGCGAAGCAGCCAGCTGGCATCCCAGAGTGGTTCCGGCGGACTGTTGCGAGTGAACTTGTCGACGGTGTTGGGCAGTTCGGCAGGTAGCTGTTCGATCGAATCCAAGCGGAAGTATTTTCCGCCGGACTGGCTGGAGATATCCCGCATCAATTTTTCATTGAGCCAATAGGATCCCAATTCTGCACTGGGAGAAACGACTTTGAAATTGGCGGACTTGACCAGTTCTTCACCTTTGGAGTTTTTACCCCAGTCAATTTTGGCGGTGTAAGATCCGACGCGAGACGCTGGGAACACGCCTTCGTATTGTCCGTTCTGTTTCGGCAGTCGTTTCAACAGAACTTTTTGCTGCCGCCCGTCTTCGGCGGACTGAACCACGACTTCGATGTTGTCTCGGGTTTCGGGTTGATATTCCTCGTTCAGCAGTTTGGAAATCAGGGTGATGCGTTCGCCCAGTTCATACTCCGATTTTTCATGATTGATGGAGCCGCGTCGTTCGCCTCGTGCGCCGGTTTTGACCAGAAAGCGAACGACCTGAATCCAGAACCGCTCAAAAAACTGAGCCTGGAGTCCAACCGGTCTCCACCGCCACGTTCCTTGGAATCCAAAATAGAGCACCGACCCGGCGCCGTAGCGACCGGCAACCATCAAGGGTTGGTTTCCTTTAGCACTCACGAGGTCGCCGCGTTCCATCAGCACGCTGGCGGTCGGTTTGGCTTCGAGGGCCGGGAAGCTCCAGTAGATCCCCGGCATCTTGCTCCAGGTCCGCTGATTCTCTTCACTTTCAGCGCGGAAGCTCATGACCGGATGTTGCATGTTGTAGGGAACCGTCAACATTTTTCCGGCACTGTCGTCAGTGGCTTCGGCAAGTTTCTCTTTGAATCGGACTTCCTCCAGGTCACCAAAGGTCACCGGTACCAGCTCTCGAAATCCATCGAGGGAAGGTTTGGTAAAGAACTCGCTGGTGAACTGTGGGCCCGCCATGTAGAGCAGGCCGCGTCCGTTGACTTTGCAGTAATCTTTGAGCAGCTGAACCCATTGTTCGTCGAATTCGATCGGATTGGGATCCAGCAACATGATCACATCGAACTCCAGCAACTCCGGCAGAGTCGTAGGCAAGCGATTGATCACATACTCATTATTTCCGGGCTGCGACCGAGTTTCGTCAAGCGATTGGAGCCAGCTACTGACGTGGATGTTGGGGTCTCTCCACAGCAGCTTATAAACCTGCTGATAGTCCCAGCTGGGCAAACCGGAAACCAGCAACACCCGCACATCATCGTCAAGGATCTTGAGCAGTTTGGGAGCCAGCGCTTCATTGTCGTCGGTTTGCGTTTCGTCAGGGAAGGTCTCGCAGCGAACGGTATATTGATAATCTCCCGGTTGCGGGAGGCCGGAATGAGCAAAATCCAATCGGATGCGGTTGCTGTTTTCTGGAACCGGGATGTCTCGCGTTTGGATTTCCACAGGCGTGTCGAGTTGTCCGTCCTGTCCAACGCTTTGTTGCAGCAACGTGACTCTAAGCGATCCCGGCAAATTGGTTTCACTGCGGCCGCTGGTTTGAATAATGGCTTCCACTTCAAACGGTTCGTTCGGGTAGGCTTCGCTGCGAACAAAGACATCCGAGACCGAGATGTTTTTTGGTGGATTGGGGTCGCCGACACCGATCGTGTAAATCGGAATCCCCATGATGCCGGCACGGCGCGCCATTTCGAGCGGATCTTCGCTGCCGTTATGTTGTCCTTCACTGACCAACACGATGGCGGCCGGTGGAGAGCTGCCATCGAGGACCGTTTTCAATGCCTGCCAGATATCGGTCGCAGATCCTGAAGGCTGCAGCTCGGGAAATTTGAAGACCAGCGTTTCTTGTTCTGACTCTTCCTTGGGCGTGTCTTCTTTTTCACGTTCCTCTTTGGTCAGCGAAGGGATCAATTCCAGAGACTTAGATCCATCGGAAAAGTCGACAACTCGAACCGGACCTCGTTCGCGAAATTTTTCCAGTAGCTCGGGGTGTTTCGCAAAAGCTTTGTTCAATAGATCGCTTCGTGAAACGCTTCCTTCCGCGATGGCCGCGGCATCGGCGCCGGTCAGTTTTGCCAACCGTTTAACCTGTTCCTCGCTTTGATACTTATCACCCCGATCGAGCGACAGCGAGATATCGCGGAGGCATTCGATCGGTTGCCGGACTTCATCGATTTTCTGAAAGTACAGTGACGGTTTTAGATACAGCAGCAAGAACAGCAGCAGGACTGCCAATCGCATCACAGCCATGGCCAGTTTAACTGGCATGGGGCAGGTGTTGATTTCCCGACGATACATCCAGAAAACGGCGTAGCAGATCACCCCCACAATCGCCAGCAAGACAAATACGCCCCACGATTCCGGCAGGTTGGCCCATTGCAGCGCTGGCGTGCCCGCGCGATCTGGACGATCGCCGACAAGCCAGTGAAGGAGCCCCGAGTTTTGTGCAATCAAGTTCAAGCTATTTCGCCATCAAGAATGAATTACTTATTGTTCGTTTTTGGGATCCGATTGGGTATCCCATGTTTTGGGAGCAAGGGCATACAACCGACAGGCTCCCCTGACCCAGATTCGTTCACCGTCGCTGTACAGGTTGCCCACAGGGGCCTCCGTGCCAAGGGAGACTTCGACTTGGTTGAGGACCTTGGCGCGTCCTTTGTCACCGTCGAGTGAAAATCTCCAGATGCTGTTTCCGACAGGCACAAAGACGCCTTCGGGAGTGACCATGCCACGGCCGTAGGAAATTTCGTTATCGCCAAAATGCGTCTGGCCTCCCCAAGCGATGTATCCCTGAGCATCAAGGTCAATCGCGACCACGGTATGATTTCCGCCAAGGTACAGTTTCCGATTCCATGCCCCGATGATGTAGTCGACTTTGGGGCCGAGTGGCGAGAGGGCGGTCTGCCAGATATCTTCGCCGGTATTGCGATCGATTCCATTGATTGTTTTGGTGTCACTGCAAAAGCAGATAATCTCACGGCCGTTCGCCAAAATCGAGTCGCTGGACCAGCCATCGTAGTCGACCGGGGAGTTGCTGCGAAAGGAATTGCGCTGCATCAGAGGTTTTCCAAAGCGTGAATACCGTTTGGCAAATCGCACTTTACCGGTGGAGGGATCGATCAAAAAGACGACGCCTGTCCCGCAACTAACCAGCAGGTCACTACCATCGATCGACATGTTGATCGGCGAATTCGCTACGGCTCCCGTTTCAGGATCATCGGTCAGGAAACAGGTCCACAGTGTTTTTCCTTCTTGTTTCGGATCAACGCCATAAAGATGAATTTGGCCAGAAAGATTGACGGGAACGATGAGGATATCGGCGAACTTCAGGGGCGCACCCATGATCCCGCCATCGGTCAGCCAATCGTCTTCCTCTTTCTTCACCGTTTCTTCGATGTCGAGTTTGTTGTACTTCGCCAATTCATAAGATGGCGATTCGGCTCGGCTGACCCGAGGCAATCGCCACAGCATGCGACCGGTCTCTGCGTCATAGGCGGTCAAAAAATTGGACCGCGTGCGGCGGACCGCTAAGTCGCGAGAACTGCGTCTTGTTTTAGGTGGCTTAAGCGAGCGACGTGTGTCAAACAGCTTGCCTTCAACGGAGTAGACATGATCGCCTTGAATCGCCATTTGATGATGGATTCGATCATCGAAGTAGAGCATTTTATTAGTCAGATCCAAAGCCGGTCTTTTGACCGTTGTTCTTCTCCCAAAGCCGCCTCCAAAAGTCGAAAAAGTACGGATATTGCTTTCGACTTCGAATAGATTTCTCCACAGGCTGCGCCAGTCGCAGAAATCTCGAATCTGGTGGGGCTTCACTAGCTTGCCAGCATCTTCAGCGGTGACGGGGATTTTGGATCGATCAAAGGCCAGCAAGTCGCCAGGGGCTTTGAAGTAAATGTGCTTTTTGTCAAACAGAAGTTCTCCCGCTGGCCGCCAAACTTCCTTTTCTTCGTGCTTAGCAACCTTCAACTGGCTGGCGCTCATGTTGTCGGTGCTGTGGGAGCCCATCCGCCATGCCTTGATGATTTCCTTTTCGGTTTTATTGGTGTACGCGCTGCCCGATTTGGACGCGTCCTTTCCAACCAATATCTTGCCCACCGTGTCGGGTCGTTTGATGAAGCTCTTAATGGGCTCCACGTAGTACTGAAAAATACAAGCCTGATCGACGTTGTAGGCAGATGCCGGCAGCGAAGGCATGGCTGCCAAACGAGAATCGTCACCCAGTGGCATTTTCCATTCCGCAAGCGCTGAGCTTTCGGTGGACTCCAGTTGCAGGTCCTTCACGGTTCCTTTCACGATCCGAATCGAACTCGAATCGCTATCAATCGCAGAGCCCGCTCGAATGGCTTCGGTTGCTCGTTCGGGGTCGCCCATGAACGCGTGGCAGATGGCAATGCTCGCGTGGACTTTGTCCATTTCCACGGAAGGATCTGGATGAACGTCGACAATCTTATTCAACACTCGCAAAGCACCCGGGAAATCGTAGCGATCCAAATAGATGCTTCCCAAACGAAGCGCCGCATCGTCGCCCAGCGAACTGGCAAAGTAAAAAGTAGTGATTTGGGTCAGCCTAGTAACTTCATCGCCCGGACTGTTGAGGATTTCCCTAGCGGTTGCATCGGCCGTAATGCGGTAGAGCCCTAAAGCATCCGCTGGCAGTTCGGCGATCAGTTTCTCAACGTGGTCGTTCATTGAGAAAATGGTTTTGTTGGCATCGCTGGCGGTCAGCGAGTCGCCACTGGCTTCCAGAACTTTGTCGAGGAACTTGACAGCGATTCGATAGTTCTTGTCTTTGACAGCTCGGAGGGCTTCGTCCAGCAGTGCTTGTAAATCTGGATTCGTTTTGACACTCGCACCTTGCACTTCGACCACGGGAATGTCCCGCGTGTTAGCGATTCCGGGGCGGATGAACATTTGAGCCGAACAGGCGCCGCACAGCAGGCACGCAAGAATCGCGTGCAAGGCCGATCGGAGCGTCCATTTTGCAAGACAGGAATTTATCATCGCTTTTGTCCCCACAGCCAGCCAAGGAATTGCTCGGTTAACAATATTCCAAACAGCAGTAATAGAACCATCGACCAAATTTCAGTGCTCTTTCCGGCTACGTTTTCCTCGACAAGGTTCTCGCCAGAGACAAGCTTGATCTTCTCACCGGCAAAGTGCTCTTCGCGTTGATCGGATGTCAGTCGCTTCAGTTGACTTTCTGCTGAATCGTAGTTTGACGCAAACAGTACCGGTTCAGTTCCGCCTTCCTCGTGTCGTTCCAGCCGAACTTCGTAAAAGCCCGCTTGGTCCGCGTTTTCGAAGATGAATTCTTGCAATTCGCTGTCTTGATTTTCCAGATCGATCGGTTTGGCGAACCCTTCGATCGACTCGTTCCCCGGATTTTGAAGCTTGGCTCGATTCCGAAAGGCACTCAGATCAACGGGTTGCCGGATCGAACCTCCCAGCACCAGCACGGACTCGTCCCCTGCACTGCCGGCCAAGTAATCGATCAGGTACTTCATCAGCGTAAAGTGAACCGGTCCGACCCACTCCACCCAGTTGTCATCAGCGGGAACCGAAAACATCACGACGCGACCTTCACCGAAGGAGCGATCCATCATGGCGGGCGATGCATTGGGGGTGTTGAAGCGCAGCGGAACTTCGACCGATTTGCCAACCAAATCTTCATTGAGCGTGGATTCCCACCAACTGAACACGGCGACTTTGGTGAAGAAGGTGCTGAGTTTTTCGTTGGCCAGCACGGGCTCTAAAGCCGCATGCGATTGCGGGTCGGGTAGAAAGTTGACCCAACGGCTGAGCGTGGGGTCGCCGGCGATGCGATCCAATCGCGCCGGAGCCAGACCTTGGCCGTTGTTGTAAAAGGTCGCATTAAAGGTGTTGGCTCGTACGCGATCTCCCGGCATGATCACAAGGCTACCGCCGTCGGTGACCCACTGCTGAATGGCTTTGATGCGGTCAGGAGAAGCTTCATCGACGTTGCACAGAAAGATCACCGAATAGTTAGCCAGTGACACGGTCTCCAACTCACTGGCGGTGACGGTGTCCATCAGGAAACCCATCGCGGGGAATCCAAGCGACCTCAAAAAGTAAGTTTCGCTTCGCTGAGCGATCGCAGAAGGATCGCCATCGACCAGCAGAATCGGAATCCCATCAGCGACTCGAGCCGCATAAAATCGAGAGCTATCTTCGATCAGCTGATCCTGATCAAGTTCGTTTCCTAAAGACTGACGGTCAATTTCGGCGCGAACGCGAAAACCCTGCGAGGTTAGTTTTTGCGTATCGTCTGCCAGGCTCAATTCGTCGACTTGCTTTTTGCCAAACCAAGTCGAAAAGAATAGCTGTTTCGTTTTTCCGGGAGCCAGTGAGGCCACGGTTTGGTATTCGGGTTGGCTGTCGTTGACCTGTAGCAAGACTTTGACATTGGACACGGTCTGGTTGCCAAAGTTGGCGACATCCACTTGGAATGTCACTGGCTTTTCCACAACCATCAGTCCGCCTTGGGGTCGCACGGCAGTGATGGCAAGGTTTTGATCGCTATCGCTGGCGGAGTCGATGATGAACGTCTGAGATGCATTTTCGCCGATGTCGGCAATCAGTTTTTTTGGGGCCGTTTCGGAATCCTGATTGGCTGCCGGTTCCCAGTCCCGTTCCCGGAGGTCGGTGTAGAGATAAACCGCACGCCCCATGTTTTCACGCTGGCCCTCAAGGTAACGGCTGACTTCGGCCAGCGAATCGGAATAGTCTGCGACTTGATCGCAACATTTGATCTGTTCAATCAACTGCAGGATTTCCGGCAGCGAGTTGGCCGTCAGCGGTTTGTAGTCGACCAAGCGTTCGGTCGGATTGCTGGTCAAATAGATGCTCAACCAATCTTCGGTATCCGATGCGCCGGCGAATCCTTCCAACAACTCTTTGACTTGTTCTTTGACTTGATCGAGGGCTGGCAGCGAGTCGGCCAGCACGCGTTGTGAAAGCGAGTCATCGATAACGAGAATTCGTTCGACTTCCCGTTTGTTAGATAATGCGTCGGCGATCGACGATGGCAAAAATGGACGTGCCAGCATCAGAGCGATCAGCAGCATCGCGAGGCATCTGAGTAGCAGCAGGATGAAGTTCTCGACTTTGACGCGTCGTTGATTTTTCTTTTCCGCGTCGAAAAGAAAATCCATCGCCGCCCATTCGACGATCTTGAAACGCCGCTTGTTGAGCAAGTGGATCAGGATCGGCGAGGCGACAGCCAGTCCACCAAAAAGCATCCACGGATTTAAAAACCACGAAAACATCCGAATCGGTTCCTGCTCTGTTTATTTCTTTATCTGTACAAGTACGGCTGTCGCAACCTTGCGCCAACTACATCAATTTCCGACGAGATTTGCTGCGGAAGTTCAAATAGGATGCCAGCACACCGCCAAGCGATTTTGAAGTGTCTAACAAAACGTGATCAATCCCTGCCGCCCCGCAGACTTTTTTGACTTGGGCCATGTAGCGGTCGACCGCTTCCAGATAACTCTTTTTGAGCGCTCGGGGTTCGGTGTGCAATTCGGCATCCACTTCAAGGCCACGGAAAAGCGTGTTGTCTTCGAAAGGAAACTCCAACTCGTCGTTGTGCATCACGTGGAAGACGATCACTTCGTGGCGGCGTAGACGAAACTGATTCAAAGATTTGCCCAGCAGCTCCGGATCCACAAACAGGTCCGAGAACAGGATCACCATTCCGCGGCTGCTCAATTGAGAAGCCAAGGCGGTGAACGGGTCGCCGACGTCGGTCTCGTTGGTCGGGTCGGTTTGCTCCAGCTCGTGAAGTATGAGCTTCAAGTGCGACGGGTGTGAGCTGTTTTTCAGCGTTTTGTCGATCTGGTTGCTAAATAGAACCATCCCGACCGAATCCGCCTGCTGCTGCATGAGCACCGCGAGACTGGCGGCTGCGGTAGCGGCATAGTCGAATTTGCTGCGACCGGTTTCTTCGCCGTATCGCATGGACTTACTGCAATCGACCAGCAAGTGACATTTCAGGTTCGTCTCTTCTTCATATTCTTTGATATAGAGACGGTCCGTTTTGGAGAAGACTTTCCAGTCGATGTGGCGTAAGTCATCTCCCGGGGCATATTCCCGGTGAGCCGCGAACTCGATCGCAAAACCATTGAAGGGCGATCGGTGTTGCCCGGTCACGAAACCTTCAACCACTAAACGAGCGCGGACATCGAGCCGCTTGATTTTGTCCAGCGTTTCGGGGTTCAGGTAATCAGGTTTTTCAGTTTTCGTGTTCAGTGTTTTGGTCTCAGTTCGATAATCGCTCAGTTCCAGTGGATGTCGACGTTTGCCAGTCGAACGAAACGTCAGATCCTAGCAACGGTTCGCAACATTAACCCTGCCCGAAAGCGTTGGTTAATTCTGGAGCGATTTCATCCTGATCACTTCGTTCCGGCGTTTCCTTCACCAACCGCTCGATGACATCGTCGGAAGTGATCCCAGAAGACTCAGCACTGAAGTTCGTGATCACACGATGGCGAAGCACGGGCAACGCAACCGCACGAACGTCTTCGGTGGAAACAAATGTGCGACCGGCCAAGACCGCGCGAGCTTTACCGCCCAGCAGCAAGTTCTGAACACCACGAGGGCCGGCGCCCCAGCTGATTGAATCTTTCACAAATTCAGGACACTCGTCTTCTAGGATCCGCGTGGCGCGAACCAATCGCAATGCAAAGTGAATCACATGTGCCGGAACGGGGACGCGGCGAACGAGCTGTTGCAGTCGCAGAATTTCTTCACCGGAGAGGACTTCGTCGACTTTGACGTCGATGTCCGCGGTGGTGGATTCGGCAATCCGAAATTCCTCGTCATAGCTGGGGTACTTCACAAAGACCTTGAACATGAAACGGTCTTGCTGGGCTTCGGGAAGCGTGTAGGTACCTTCCTGCTCGATCGGGTTCTGGGTCGCCAGCACAAAGAACGGCGCCGGCAACTGGTGACGCTGACCGCCAATGGTGACCTGCTTTTCCTGCATCGCTTCCAGCAGCGCGGCTTGGGTCTTGGGGGGCGTTCGGTTGATTTCGTCGGCAAGGATCACGTTTGAAAATACGGGACCCTTGAGGAATTTAAATTCACGTTTTCCGGACGTACGATCTTCTTGGATGACTTCGGTTCCGACGATGTCACTGGGCATCAGGTCGGGCGTGAACTGAATCCGCGAAAAGTCCAAGTTCAACGTCTGGGCCAAGGTGCTGACCATCAGCGTCTTGGCGAGTCCGGGAACACCCTCAAGCAGGCAGTGACCGCGAGCAAAAATGGCAATCATCAACTGCTCGATGACATCCTGCTGGCCCACAATGACTTTGGAAAGTTCTCGGCCCACCGCTTGGTGAGCTTTGCTGAGCTTTTCCAACGCCGCGATATCATCGCTACTCAATTCAGGTTGGGCCATTTTCTGGTCGTTCATGCGGTTTGAGTCCTGTCGTGATAGATTGATTGCTAACAATGCAAAATGTGATGCTGACCCGGTATTTCGGATCAGACACAAACGAAGCTCTAATTCTAATGCAAATTAGCTAGAGGTCGATAATTCGTACCTGCTAAACCCCTAGTACGCTCTAGAAAGGTTGCCAGAATTTCAAATCTTGTCCAATAAGCTCACATTATTCTGTTTCGTGGGGAAAAATGGAACTGTTGACTCGCAATAACGTCCTCTGTTGTACACTGGAGTAAACCCATCCGGACGAAACCATGGCAGATCCAGCGATAACCAAAACTGACACAGCGAATTCGTTCCCAATTGTCCCCGATAGAGGTGACAGGAACGCAAGGCGAAAATCTGCATCCTTAGCTATATCGATAGTCGCTCACGGGCTCCTTTTCACCCTCACTATTTTCCTTTTCACGTTTTTTCGCACCCCTTCGGAGGGAAGCGTCCGCAAAGGCGGTATCGTTTTGACGGAAATCGGCGAGTTAGATACGCCTAAGTTCCTCGATGAAAATGATGTCATCGAGGAAGAGCTGGAGGAACAGCTGGCCGCCGTTCAGGCTGCCGCCGCGGCTCCGGCACCGCCGACTATCGAGATTCCACAAATTCCCGACCTGCCGGGGCCCTCTCCGATCATCGATGCGCCTGGTGTCACCGATATCGTCAACGATAGGCTTTTGGACAAACCGTCCAACCACTATGAAATCTCGGAAGCGGATCTGAAAGAGATCGCCAAGGAGCAAAGACGGCTCCTTGCCAGTTTGCCCAAGGGCGACCCGACTTCGGTCTCGATCTTTAATGGGACTAAGATGACGGGCCGGCGGTTCGTGTTCATCCTGGACCGATCTCAAAGTATGGGGGGCAATGGACTGGGGGTCCTGGCGGAGGCTCAAAAGGAACTGACGGCGGCGATCAACCAGCTGAAGCCCAACCATTCTTTCCAGATCGTGGCCTATCACAGCCAGACGGTGACGATTTCGAAGCGGCAGCTATTGGCAGCCACCGCTGAAAACAAAGTTTTGGCAAAACCCTTTCTGGAAAGGCTTGCCGCGTTCGGGGCCACCGAACACACTTATGGAATCACCGCAGGTTTGGCGTTCCGCCCCGATACGGTGGTGCTGATGACCGATGGCGGTTATCCGGGACTTTCGGCGGCGGAGATGAAGGAGGTCCGGAAGATGGCCAAAAATGTTGAATTCCATTGTATCCAGTTTGGCTTGGGCCCCCGCCAAACCAACGTCAATTTCATGACGAAGCTGGCGGGTGAGTGCAATGGTACCTATCGTTATGTAGACGTTCGTTCTTGGAAGTAGTCGTGATGTGTGACAATAGATTGAGGATTCCCGTTTTGGTTCGCAGCTTTGTGGCAGGCATTGCGCTTGGGTTGGGGGTTGTCGGAGCCCAGTGGATTGAATCTGCCTCCGCTGAGACGTTCAAGCTTGAGTTCCGTGATGGGACGATCATCACCGCCAATCTGTTGGATTCTGAAATTCCGTGGACCAGCGTTTCTGCTCAAGGCGAAATGAGCGAGGGGGTCATGGAGTTGACGGAAATCGAATCGTTGACGCTGACCGAGACACCTGCCAGCCGGGAATTAGTTCGCGTTTTGCAACTTGTTCGGTTGCTCGAAAGTGATGACTTCTGGAAACGCGAAGATGCGGAAAGCGAGCTGAAAAAGATTGGCAAGCGATTTCTACTTGTATTCAAACAGGAAGACAGTCTGAGGACTGACGATGGAAAGTACCGCTTGCGTCGAGTGCTGAACTTCCTTGAATCTGTCACATCCACCCAAAACGCTGCAACGGTGGAACTGGACCGGCTTCAGGGAGTCGATGGAAAAACGATCAGTGGTGACGCTGGAGAGGCTCCCTTCCGTGTTGAACACCTAGGCAAAACACGTGAACTGAGCCGCGATAGTTTGCGTCGCATTTTTCGTGGGAGCGATTTGATCGATGCGACCCGTCCTCAAGCCAGTGAGGTTGTCCAAGCACAAATTTTTCATGACCACGATGCATTCCTGAAGGCTGGCGAGGTCAAGCTGATTGATCTGGAAAAAGATTCGCAGAAACAAGTGCTCTCGATCGATCGAGGAATTCTCGGAGTCGATCGCAAGTGGGTTCGTGATGGATTGATTCTGGACAATGAGTATCCCAATGGCGAAGTGCGGCTGAGTGCTTACAAATTTGATAGATTCAAGAATCTTCCTGTTGGCGGGAATTCGATTTGCAATTCGGCTTCGAAAACTAGCAGCAGAGGCTGGAAGTTTCGAGGTGTTATGACGTTTGAGTTTTGCGTGCCTGCGGCTCCGGCTTCACCGGCTGGCGTTCATCAGGTCGGTTGTTTTATCGGCCCGGTCGATCACAGTCGCGACATCCTGATGGAAGCCTACGATGTTGCCGGCGACCTAATTGCGGTCTGTGAATCGAGCCACGAGAGCTGTAGCTTTTGTGGGGTCAAATCCAACGTCCCCATCGCGAAGATCCGGATTTTCTCCAACCCATGGATGCTTGATATCCGTCGCAAGGTCGATCCCGACTACGCGATTGATAATATTTACTTTTCGACGCCGGTCAGCATCGACAGCACTTATTCGAAGCCCCATCTTCGGCAGCGCAACGGAGATTTTGCTCGGACGTTGTCGATTCAAGCCAACTCTGCCGAAGAGATTCTGGTGCGACATGAAAGCATGGGCCGGTTTCAAGTTGGACTCAGCGATGTCAACTGCCTTACCTTCGGTGCGCCTTCGGGCATACCCCCCACCGGAAAGTGGATGGTTCGGACCGTCAATGGAAGCCACCTGATCTGGGATCCCAAGACCGGCGAAAGCAAAACCTTGGGGCGAAAGATCTCGACGGAAGAAATCGCAGCGATCTGGCCAGCGACGTCCAAGCTGCACTATCCCCCCCAAGGAGATTTTGAGAAAGGCAAAACGGTTATCGTATTTCCCGGTTGTCGTATCGCGACCGATACCTTTTTCATGGATGAACAATCTTTTGGCTGGAAGGAGTCCAAGGAGAAACAGATTGTGTTAGAGGAAGATCTGTTCGTAGAATTCGAAGGACGAGAGAAGGTGCTCAGAGAAAAGAAGGATGATGTGGCACCGCGTTCCAACAAGTTCACTTGGGATATTTCCAGAATCAAACGTTACGAGACACCCACAATCTGGATCAAGCCGGGGTCTAGTTTGGCGGCCGATTCAGGTTTGCTGAGACTCCGAAACGGAGAGCGAATTGCCTATGGCGACAATTTGAAGTATCGCTTCAAAGCGATCAATCAACGCGGCATTTCGTTTGAGGCGAATGAAGGTCCACTAACGATTGCGGTGAAAGACATGTCGGCTCTGTTCCCGCCACAAACCAACAGCGGCAACGACGATAACAGCAATAAAGGCGACAACGCGGAATGAGTGAAGAAACGCTTGATGTCATTGCCGTGGGTGCCCACCCCGACGATGTTGAAATCGGTTGCGGTGGAACGCTTGCCAAACTCGTTCGTGACGGACTGCGAGTGGGAATCATTGACCTTACCGATGGCGAGCCAACGCCGCTGTGTGATGATCCAAAAATCCGCATCGCCGAAGCCCACGACGCCGCCAAAGTACTGGGCGTTCACAAGCGAATCATTTTAGATCTGCCCAACCGGCGACTGTTCGATACCTTCGAAGCCCGCGTTGAATTAGCGAAACAGTTTCGGATCTATCGCCCCAAATTGGTGCTGGGGATCGGCGCGAAAACGCCGCTGGCATCGCCGGATCATTGGCAGGCCATGCAGATCACCGACGCGGCCATTTTCTACAGCCGACTTTCCAAGTGGGATCAGTATTTCGATGGCCTTGAAGTTCACCGGATCCAACGGCAGCTGTACTACACGTTGCTGTATTCTGGAGACTACGCCGGCACGGCTCCCCACCAGATCATTCACGATATTTCCGATACGCTGGAAACCAAAATGGAATCGGTCCGCAGCTATCGGACTCAGTTTCCTCCCGAGAAGCAATCCGTTTTCGGGCGAGCCGAAAATCTTGCTCGGATGATCGGCCAGTCCGCGGGCGTGGAAGCCGCCGAAGTTCTAACTTCGCCCCATCCGCTGCCCTGCCAAGACTTGGCTGACAGGCTCAAGCTCTCCTAAAATCAGTTCGGCTAAATACTTCATCGTTCCTCCACACGACACAGCATGCCCGTTCGTCGCGTTAGTTTTCAATCGGAAGCACATGCCCTTGCCGGGATCCTCGATCTGCCTGAGGGTCCGCCTCGATTCATCGCCCTCTTTGCTCACTGTTTTACGTGCACCAAAGATATCAAGGCCATCGCCCGCATCAGTCGCTTTCTGTCGCAGCAGAATGTGGCCGTCCTTCGTTTTGACTTTCGCGGCCTCGGCGGCAGCAAAGGCGTTTTCGCGGACAGTAACTTCCTGACCAACCTCGCAGACATCCGCGCCGCAACTCAGTTTTTGACTCAAGAGTTGGGAGCTCCGCAGATACTGATCGGCCACTCGTTGGGCGGTGCGGCCATGATGGCGATTGCGTCGGAAATTAAATCGGCAACGGGTTTGGTGACCCTCGCCGCGCCTTCGGATACGTCTCATTTGGTCCACACGCTGCTGCGGTTGAACCCGGACATCACCAATCATGGAGAGGGCGATGTCGTCATCGGCGGGATGACCCATCGCATCAAGCAACAAATGTTGGATGTGTTGGATCAATACGATTTGCCTGCGAAAATCAAATCGCTAAACCTACCTCACTTGATTGTTCACTCCGCCGCCGACGAAACGGTATTGCTGCAACACGCCCAGAATATATTCCAGTGGACCGGCGGTCCCAAAACGATGATCACTCCGGGTGAATCGGATCACCTGTTTGTGGACAACCCGAAAGACGT
>CAZDZX010000045.1:0-19101 GCA_964510005.1 uncultured Pirellulaceae bacterium | reverse complement strand
CCACTTCGATGGTTTCGTCATTAAGCGATAGCGGTTGGCAGTAGCTGGACTGGCATCCGTTCAGAAGTCGATTGTTGGGCAGTGGGATTCTCCCGATTTCTGAAGTCTTGCCACATCTGTTATTTCTTTGACTGTCAGTCTCTGCTGACGGGTTTCGCCCAGCTTATGGAACCCTCCCAGAATATGCCTCTGTGGGGCAGGATTTGGGCGTTTGCTCACAATCTCGACGGCTCCCGCCCGCGACAGAAAGTTCCACTTTGGATCTGTAATTTCGGCGATACTATAAGGGTCCTCAAACCCGAGCAACAAATGCTGGAAACCGATCAAAATCCTGACGCGACTTTAACGCCAGCGGCGGATCCATCGCTGTCGCGCTGGCCGCACCGAATTGGGGTGCTGCTGACGATGATCGTCTTTCCTTTGATCTGGTTGGGTGGCCTAGTGACATCGTGGGATGCGGGCATGGCCGTGCCCGACTGGCCGGGGACTTACGGCTACAACATGTTTGCCTATCCGCCGTCGACATGGTTCTTTGGGCCATGGGATCTCTTTGTTGAACATGGTCATCGACAGTTAGCCTCCATTGCCGGATTTGTTTCGATTGCCCTGATGTGGACGACGTTCCGAAACGATCCACGCCGCTGGGTGAAATGGTATTCGGTGGCTCTGTTTCTGCTGGTTGGTTTCCAAGGTTTGCTGGGCGGTATCCGCGTGCTTTCCGATCGAGGAAGCTTGGGTGACTGGGAGTTGATGCTCAGCGCCAGGGCGATCGCCAGAGTCCACGGTTGTATCGGCCCCCTGTTTTTCATGGCGGTCGTTGGTTTCTGTGTGGTGACCTCACGCTGGTGGTTTCAACAAAACGAGTTTCGCAATTCGGGTGCTTCAAAACGATCCTTCATTTCGACTTGGCCTGTATTGATGATGGGTGCGGCCTATGCCCAATTGATGGTGGGGGCTTGTCTGCGACACATTTCCGAAGGCGCCTCTCATAAAGAGTACGTATTGCTGGTGGCGATCCATATCATGACGGCAGTGGGATTGGTGGTCGGCACCATGTTCCAAGGGATGGCTGTCTGGCGAGCGACTCGCAAGGAACCGGCCAGCAAGAGTCTGGTGGGTTCGGTCCGCTGGTTGGTGTTGGGGATCGTTGTTCAGTTCTGTTTGGGGCTGGGAACGTGGGTGGTCAAGTTCGGTTGGCCGGTCTGGTTTGAGAACCAAGGCTTCGCTGCGGGGTTTGTGGTTTCCGAAAAATCCCTGTTCCAGATGAACCTGATTACGGCTCACGTGGCGGTGGGGTCCCTGATTCTTGCCTTTTGGACGGTTCAGGTCTTTCGCAGCCAGCGGCTTTTCGCTCCTTCGCTCTTCGGGAAAACACCTGCGAAAGCTCAAACCAACGCGACCAGCGATTTGGACTTGGCGACATAAACCCGCCGAAGCCAAATTTGATTTTTTCAGCTACAATTCCAGTTCAAAATCGTCATGTCCCTGCAAAGCCCTTTGTCCATTCCACCTGAACAATCCAAACCGGTCGCCGGAAGCGAATCGCTGTCGCAGCGATTGGGAGCTTATGTCGAACTGACCAAGCTCCGTATTTCGGTAATGGTCGTGATCACGTTTGTGGTCGCGGCGATGATGGCCGCGCCCTCGATGCCCACTGCCGGGGTCATGATCTGGGGAACGTTGGGGATGCTGCTGATTGCAGGTAGCGGTAACGCAATGAACATGCTGCTGGAGCGTCGATCGGATTTCCTGATGGCGCGAACTGCTGGCCGACCTCTGCCGGCGCAACGACTGACGGCCATCGAGGTGACGATCTTTGGTGTGGTCACGTTGCTGCTCAGCATTGCGATCTTGGGCTACTTCGTCAATTGGCCCACGGCGATCTGCGGGTTGGCGAACTGGGTGTTGTACGTGCTGATCTACACGCCGATGAAACGCAAGACATGGCTCAACACAGAAGTCGGTGCCGTTGCGGGAGCGCTTCCAGTTTTGATGGGAGCGTTGGCCACGTCGACGACCATTCCGATTGCGGTGTGGGCATTTTTCGGCGTGCTGTTTCTGTGGCAGTTTCCGCACTTCATGGCCATCGCTTGGAAATACCGTGAGCAGTATCGCGATGGTGGTTTGCAGATGTTGACTGTCGTCGATCCAACCGGTGCTCGCGCCGGACGCAAAGCCGTCGTGACCTGTGCTCTGTTGATCGCCACCAGCCTTGTGCCGGCATTTTTCGTTCGATCTTGGGGCCATGGATTACTTTTGGCGGTCGTGGCGTTGGTCGTGGGGGTTTACTACATGAAGGCGTCGCTTCGGTTCAATCAGCAACCCAATGATGAAACCGCCAAAAAGCTACTGAGATCGTCGCTGTTGTATTTGCCGCTGTACATGCTGGGTTTGATGGTGGCGTGCTTGACGTAGCATCCTAACGACTCATGAATTCATCTCGCACCGATACTGGCCACCAGGAATTGCGATACCAGTCCGCGATCCCCGTATCGCCCGGCAAGATCGCGATGTGGCTGTTTCTGTCGACGGAGATCATGTTCTTTACGGCGCTGGTGGGAACCTACATCGTGTTGCGATTTGGTGTTCCCGCCGGAAGCTGGCCAACACCCCAGGAAGTCCATGTGATTGAATGGCTGGGGGCGGTCAATACATTTGTGCTGATCTGTTCCAGCGTCACGATCGTGTTTGCCTTAGAGGCCGCGAAACACGCCGATCCCGTCCGAGCGAAACGCTGGTTGCTGCTGACCTTTGTTTTGGGCTGTGGCTTCCTCGGGATCAAGGCGACGGAATATAGCTCGAAATTTAGCCATGGCATCCATCCGGCCACCCCGCGCAGTGTGCTGTATGACCGCGCGGATGCGGTTTGGCTGTCGGCACTGAAAGAACACGTCCGAGCTTCAGTCGTTGAACAAGAGAAAAACGGTGCGACGGCCGAAACCAGTCAAGAGCTGGCGGCGATGTTTCAAATTCAATCCGGGATGGTCCAGTGGACCGAATCGAAAGTTGGACGCACCGATGACCCGCTGATGCAGGAACAAGCCATGGCGGCTCTGGCCAGTCAGATCTATCCCGAATCGTTTTCGCCAGAAGAGTTGCAGCGCGTTTCTCGCTACATGAATAGTGAGTTGGCCGAAGTCAAACAGTTGCTGGCCGAAAATGAACGGCGGTTATTGCAATCGAACGCGGACCTGAAGACGCTGCAAGATTCCATTTCGGAGTTTAAAAAGGTTGCCGAACCGACCCAGCAGCAGGCATCCAAGTTGGCTGAAACATCGGTCGCCGCCAATCAGAAAACGGTCGCGATCACGACGCTGACGGGCCAAGGTGCGCCGCTGCGGAATCGACTGGCAGCCATCGAGGCGTTTCATTTGGCCGATGATCAACACCACCACGGGCTGAACCATCGGCTGAATCTCAAGTTGCCGATGGTGCTGCCCAGCGGTAACACTTGGGCGAATACTTACTTTTTGTTAACGGGGATGCACGCGATTCACGTGCTGATTGGGCTGATCGCTTTTTTGCTGATGATGCCGATGAAGCTGGGCGTCGCTCGCGCCGGTTTGGTGGAGAACGTGGCGCTGTACTGGCACTTTGTTGATATCGTTTGGATTTTTCTGTTTCCGTTGTTGTATCTGTTTTAGCTGCCTTGCGAGCTGGCAATGAATTCTGATTCTGAACCTAAGAGCCATCGAAGCGTATTCATCATCGTGTTTGTGATGTTGTGCGCGCTGACGGGGCTCTCGTTTTGGATCGCCAATTCGCACTTGATGGAAGACAAAATGACCGGCTGGATGGCGATGATGGCGGTCTCCGTTGCCAAAGCGTTTTTGGTTGTTACATTTTTTATGCACCTCTGGTGGGAAAAGAAGTGGAAGTACGTGCTGACGATTCCCGCTATTTTGATGGCGACTTTGTTGGTCATGTTACTGGTGCCAGATATTGCTGACCGCGTCGGCACCTATTCCAAAACACGTGCCAGCCATGCTCCCCGTGCAGACGTGGAACACGATGCCCTGACCGATCCCCAACCCTCGAAAGATCACTGATGAATACTCCAGAAAAATCAACCAAGTCAAAAGGGCTGTTGTTGTCGATCCTTGGAGCACTGGCGGCTGTTTTCCTGTTCGGAGCCGCTGTGATGGCACTGCGGTCGGTCACTCAACCGACCGGCGGCACCCAACTGGTGGGCGAAGCCGGTAGCAGCAGTATGCCGGTCAAGCCTTCTGCGGATCAGCCGCCCGGTGCGGTGATCGTCGATGTGCCTTGGAATCATCTGAACCACATCGATTCGTTTTCCATGACCGATCAAAGTGGAAAACCGTTTGATACGGCTCAGTTTTCAGGGGAGCGTCCCTATCTGGTGAATTTCTTTTTTGCCGGCTGTCCCAGCATCTGTCGCGATTTTAATAAACAAGTTGCCAGTTTGAATGAGCAGCTGAAAAAGGAAAATGTGTCTTTTGTTACGATTACGGTCGACCCGGAAAGAGACAGCGCGGAAGTCCTTAAACGTTACGCACAAGATTTTGGAGCCGAATCTCCCCGCTGGGCGTTTCTTACCGATCAGAAATACAAAATCAAACAGGTCGGCGAGCAGATGTTTCGCGTGGAAGTCATCGACATCGCGAACCACACCGACAACATTTTGCTGGTCGATAAATGGGGGCGCTATCGAGATCGCTTCAAATGGGACGAAGCTTACGACATGAAGCGTTTGGTCAAGGTGGTCAAGCAGGTCGCTGCCGAAACTGAGCCGCCGCTGGACAAGATCGTCAGCACGCGCAACGCCTTGGTCGGACGGGAGCCTGTGGATTTGAGCACCGTCCGCTGGCTGCGGGAGTTTCACTTGTACGACAGCAACGAGAAGCCTTTCTTTTCTCGCGATTTGGTTGGCCAAGTCTGGATATCCAATTTCTTTTTCACATCCTGCCCGACCATCTGCAAGAAACAGACTCAATATCTGTCGGGTCTTCAGAGTCGCCTAAATGAACGCACTCAAATGGTCAGCATCACCACTGACCCGGTGACCGACACGTTCGAAGTGCTGCGACAGTACGCTCGTGAAAACGGTGCCGATGGAAAGCGATGGAAGTTCTTGACCGGAAACGAAAACACCATTCCACGGGTTGCCAACGAGTTCTTTGGGGCAGCCGGTAGAGAGGATCATCATTCGACCGATCTCTTTGTGGTCGATCGCTGGGGTTCCGTTCGAGGCCGCTTTGCATGGCAGGATTCGGAACAGGAAGTTCAAATGCTGGAGTTGATTGAGTCGCTGTGGAAAGAAGAGCGACCGCCCGGGAAGTTTGAGTACATCACCGGCGGCGAAGAAAAATAAAGCTTGCAGCAATGCAAACCTGAAGAAGCGACATAGTACCTTTATGAACGACACATTGCAGCAACCTACCTTGGGCAAGCCCCAGAACCTTGCTCTGGCTCGGAAACTCTACCCCGTCGCGGCTGTGCTGACGGTGGCGGTGCTGTTGTTGGTCGGCGCGATGCGTCGCATCAAATTGGATATCGGGGTTGAACTAGGTTTTTTGCCGCCGGTGCATGCCGTGTTGAACACGATCGTGGCTGTTTTGTTGGTGGTGGCTTTGATCGCGATCAAGCGACGAAATGTGAAAGGCCATCAGCAGGCGATCTCGGCCGCTATGGTTTGCTCGGCGATGTTTCTGTTGTGCTACGTCGCCTATCACTTCACCACGCCAGAGACCAAATTTGGCGGCGAGGGGACGCTACGCACGGTTTATTTTGTGCTGCTGATTTCCCATATCATCCTCGCAGCGGTGAGCTTCCCATTGATTTTGTTCACGTGGATATTTGGATTCACGGGTCAGTATGGCCGTCATCGAAAGCTGGCCAAGATCACGTTTCCGATGTGGTTGTACGTGGCGGTTACCGGGCCGATCTGTTACCTGATGTTGCGACCTTACTATTAAAGTTCGTCGCCGCGGATCGCCTTAAGAGATGTTGTAGTAAGACATTGCCATGGTCGAGAACGCCAGCATTAAATAGATTGTGACCACGCAACACAGATAGACGATGATCAGGTATTTGAAAAATGGATTGCCCCACACGTCCAGTTGAGCATCTTTGGAAGGGCTCAGAAAAATACCAAATAGGATGAAGGGACTAAGAGCGAACCCGATTCCTATCGCAATGCCCAGCGTCATCCCAAGGGCCACAAACAGCGCTGGGAAAGCGCAATGGAATGCGATCACGGTCGTTACGATCAGGAGGGTGGCAATCGTAAATTTGCCACCGCGTTTTTTGCTCTGCGGTTCACTCATTGACGTCGTGTCGTTTGGGATGCGATCGCGCGCGTCCACAGACTGGAAGCTGGAAGCCTATGCCACCTTTCCGGAGGCGTTTGCTGGTTTTGGGAACACTGATTTTCACTCATTGGCACGAATCCCCCTGAGTGTTTTCGCATTCCCGAAAACGCGAGGCTGGCTCTCGATGGCCGATCGCTAACCATGGCCGGTGGGAACCGGCCCTACAGATGCCAATGATACGAGAATCGATCAATCAGGAAATTTCGACCAGCGATGAATCGTAATCCGAAGGCGGTTCGAAGCCAAGGCACATCATCGATGTGGCGGCTAGGCTGCTGATGCCGGGGCTTTCTAGTGAGGCTAACTTTAAACCCGCGGAACCCGAGGCGTCGTAGATGTAACACGGTACTGGGTTCAGTGTGTGGCTGGTTTTGGGTTTGAAATTGCCGTCACCATCACGTTTCAGATTGCCTTCTTTGTCGACTTCGTACATCTCGTCCGCGTTGCCGTGGTCGGCCGTCACGATCAAAATGCCTTTCTTCTCATTGATGGCTTTGAGCAAACGGTCCAGACAAAGGTCGACCGCTTCCACCGAAATTTCAACGGCCAGCAAATCGCCGGTGTGACCGACCATGTCGCCGTTGGGATAGTTGGCGCGAATGAAATCGTGTTTCTCGTCTTTGATCGAATCCAGAATCACGTCGGTGATTTCGGCGCCTTTCATCCAAGGTCGCTGCTCGAAAGGAATTAGATCGGATTTGATTTCCACATACTCTTCTAGCGGGTCACTAAATTTGCCGCTGCGATTGCCATTGAAAAAGTAAGTCACGTGTCCGTATTTTTGCGTTTCACTGATGGCCAGTTGGCGGACTCCGCTTTCGGCCAAGTACTCTCCCATGACTTCGTCGATCTCTGGAGGCGAAACGAGGTATTGTTTAGGGATTTGCAATTCGGATTCGTACTGCATGATGCCGGCAAAGTTGACGGCTGGAATTTGGCCTCGATCAAATCGGTCCAAGTTCGGATCGTCAAACGCTTTGGTGATCTCGATCGCTCGATCGCCGCGAAAGTTAAACAGCACCACGCTGTCGCCATCGGTCATCGGGCCGACGGGGGTGCCGTCTCGCTCGATCACAAATTCTTTCAGGTCTTGATCGATCACGCCGGGAGTTTCGGCGCGAAGCGTTTCAATGGCCTCCGTTGCGGTGGCGAATTTTCTGCCGTTTCCATGAACATGGCAATTCCAGCCTCGTTCAACCATCGGCCAATCGGCATCGTAGCGATCCATCGTGATATACAGTCGACCGCCGCCCGACGCGATGCAGTAATCGAAGTCCCCCGAGTCGTTGATTTCTGTCAGCAACGTTTCCAATGCGGCGACGTATTCGAGGGCGGAAGTCGGGCCAACGTCGCGGCCATCCAGCAAGGTGTGGACGCGGACTTTGGCGATACCTTGTTCTTTGGCGCGGCGAATCAGAGCAAACAAAATGTCGATGTGCGAATGCACGTTGCCATCGGAAAGCAGGCCCAGCAAGTGCAGCGTATTGTCGGATCCCAGATCGGCCGTGAGGGCTTTCCAAACTTCGCCATCAAAAACAGCCCCGGATTCAACGGCATTTTTTACCAGCAACGCACCTTGATCGAAGACTCGTCCCGACCCGATCGCATTGTGACCGACTTCGCTGTTGCCCATGTCGCCATCGGATGGCATACCGACGGCTCGTCCGTGGGCTTTGAGTGTGGTGTATAAGCTGTTTTCTTTCAGCCAATCCAGTGTCGGCGTTGAGGCTTTGGAAACCATGTCGCCGGCGTCGCCTTTGCCGATGCCGACGCCATCCATGATGCAGAGAACAACGGGACCGGTGGGTCCGGAGAATTTTTCGAGGCGTTTGAGAGCTTGCATGGGGGTTCTTTCGTTAGAGGGTGATCCGTTTCAAGGAACGGGGGATGGTGACAGCCGCAGCTGTCGATGGAAGAGGTAGGTTCTAAAAGTTAACGCCAGTGCCCTTCGTGAGGGCCATAAAGGCGGACTCAAGATCGATCTCTTCTTCTTTGAACAGTGTCAGTTTCAGGCCTTCGCCGATCAGCATGGCAGGGATTTCGGTGTAATCCTTGACTTCCTTATTGAGCGTCGCGGTCAGGCAGCCGTCTCCTTCGCCGACGGCTTCCACCAGCGAGCTGCTTTCCAGCAAGGTGGTGGCTCGGGCGTCATCGTCGACGCCAATGTGCAGCACGATTTGATCTCGGACTTTCTCCATCAGCTCGGTCACATCACCGGAGTCTTTCATGACGCCGCGATCGATGATCCCGACTTTGTTACAGATGTCGAACAGCTCAGGCAAAATGTGGCTGGAAACGATAATGGTTTTTCCGGTCTGTCCCAGTCGGCGGAGCAGGTTTCGCATCTCGATCCGAGCCCGCGGATCGAGGCCACTCAAGGGTTCGTCCAGCAGCAAGACTTGAGGATCGTGCAGGAGAACTCGCGCCAGTCCCAGTCGCTGCGTCTGGCCTCGGCTGAGCGTGTTGGCGAAGGCCTCGCGTTTGAAATCAAGGTCCACGACTTCCAACATTTCATTGCACTTCTTGCGTCTCGCGGGGCCTTTGATGCGATAGGCCGCGGCGAAAAACTCAAGGTACTCGATGACTTTCATGTCGTCGTAGACCCCGAAAAAGTCAGGCATGTAGCCCACCAGTCGACGGATCTCACGAGGCTCGTTGTAGATCGAATGATTGCAGACGTAGGCTTCGCCCGAAGACGGTTCCAGCAGCGTGGCAATGATCCGCATCGTCGTCGTTTTGCCGGCACCGTTGGGGCCGATAAAACCAAACAGGTCGCCTTCACCCAATTCGAGGTCGATCGCGTCGATCGCGTGGAGGTCGCCGTATTTCTTGGTCAGATTTTCTGTTTTGATCAACGTTCTACTTTTTGGATTTACGTTCTACGGGCAACATAACGCGAACCAATGTCAGCGACTGGTCATAAAGATCTTCTGCAGGATTTCCGTCGATCCCAATTTCGGAAACACGATCCACAAGTCGACCCACCAGCACCGCACGATTGAGCGAAAGGTTGGAGGTCATGTCGACGAACTCATGATACCCGTGAGTCATGTTGGTATAGGATTTTCCGCCACAAGAATTGTGGAACAGCATCATCTGTGCGATCCGAGACATGTCGGCGTTTTCCGGATCCCACGGGATGGTTTGGCTTTTCAGTTCGCTCTTTTTGGAATCCGCCATTTTGCGACGCGTCAGGTGGCTCTTGGCACTTTTTTCGAGTGTTTCGGAAATGACATCGACGGTGTCTCCCGGTGCCAACGTTCCGCGAACAATGTAAACCCAATCCTCAAAATACAGTTTGCAGTTCTTCAGAGGAACATCGAATGGATTGGTGAACGTTCCCTTCAATCGTTGGTCAACGGACAGCCGGCTGTTGACTCGCGCGCCCAAGCGACCGTCCCACTCAACGAAAATCGGCTTCGTCGACGAGACTTGCATTTGGACTGAGTTCATCGAGATCTTCGTCGCGTCAGCGGAGAACGGCTGTTCGTACCCAGAGCGATAGATCCCCGGATTGGCTCGGTTTCGCAGACCTCCCAATCCGTCGCCGGGCAAGCCCAGCCAACTGACTCTGTGACTGACGTCGCCAATTTCTTGCCGCAGTCCAGTTTGGCTCGTCGACAGATCGACTTCAGCGGACTGCGGGCTGTAAAGGTTGGCCCACACGGTTCCGCGAATGTCTCCTGAAACGGAGTCGATATCCACGACTTCTAGTTGGTTCACTTGAATGTCGGTGGGGCGGTTGGAATGGGCAATGAACCACGCGAGGGCGCAAAACGACAGCGCCATCAGCGGGAAAGTTAACCAAGTGAGTTCGTGGCGTTTCAGCAGTTTGCTAACCAGAAACCGGTCGCCGACGCCAATGCAGACGATGTACAGTGCGATCAACACGGCCACGGCGGTGAAGGGAATGAAGCTCAACGCCGAAAAAGATTCCAGCGGAACTTTGAGTTGTCCGACGAGGTCACGGTATCCCGAATGCCGGACTGCCGAACCGGTTCGGATTTCGGAGCCTTGCTCGCGCTCTCTGTCATCGTGGCCAAGCTTCAAGACTTCGAAGATGAATCGAGAATTGCCTTCCCAGTTTAGAAACGCATCCTCTTGAGGGTTGACGGTGATGAGGGTGACTTCTCCCAATCCCAGCGAAGCGCGAATGACCAACGGCAAACCTCCTTGCTGCAAGGCAATCCTGGCGCCCGCAGTGTCGCTCATCCCGATGATCGACAGGCTTTCATCGCCACGGATCAGTTGCTCGCCGCTGCCGCTGAAATCTTCGATCCTGCGACTGGATTCGAGAGTCGCTGGGCCAGCGATGGTTCCGGGAAAGAGTGCACTGAGTTTGGGTGAGCCTTGGATGACGTCGATGGCTTGGGGGCTGGAAGCGATCATCAATCGACCTCCTCGACGAACCCACGCCGCCAGAGAATCGAGAACGTCAGCGGGGATCTCGCCAGCGAAAGACGGATCGTCCGCCAGCAAGAAGACCGTTTCAAAACAAGACCATGCATCGCGAGTGACGGGGAGCTGGTCGGTCTGATGGGCGACCACCAAACGAGCGCGATCGTCGGGCCCGTTGTCCGGGAATTTTGCTTTCAGCCGTTTTGAAATGCTGCTGTCCCGCTGCGGTTCGATGCACAGAACCATCGGTGCCGTCGAGGGGACGAGCTCCAATCGAGATGTGGGTTTGCGGCTGAGAGTCATTTGGTCTGAAAAAATGACCTTGTCCGCGTCGTCCAGCAGTTCGATGTCCAGTTGCCCATAGGTGCGACCGAATTGAACCATGGCGTGTTGGTTCAATCCATTTTCGGAAATTTGCCAAAGCGGGCCGCTGGTGGTGACGGGCGTGTCGTCGCCGTCGAGTGTTGTGATCCGCCATTGCGTGGCCGTCGGCTGGCTTTCAAATTTGAAAGTGACAGGGCCCCAGTGCCCCAATTTAGCCATCGAATCGAAGCCGATGAGGACCTCGGGATCTTGGCCGTGAGCCAGCGTCGCCCAAGCAAAAATCAGTAACAAGGCCAGCACGCCGCGACCGGGTTTCGGGGTCGAATTGGTAGGGCGGGATCTCATTATTTTCGAATATTGGGAAGTCGGAGCTTTTTCCATACGGGGCTCCCACCATCATAGTTCAGTGACCCTTTTTCAGCTATTGCCAGCGATGGAGGAACTCATGATTAGGAATCGACGGGGTCGGGCGGAATCCGACCCTCATGGCTTGTCTTCATCCGGGCAAACGCAGACCCGCTGGTCGCAGCCCGGACAGCCCTCGCCGTATTTTGCCGCGAGGGCGTCGGCCAGATCCACGTCGACGACGTTGGCGATTGTGGTTAGCCACGCCATCACATCGGCAAATTCGGTCGCAAGATTCTTCCGGAGCTCACCCAGCTTTTCCAGATCGACGGATTCCCCGTTGTTCTGAGCCAACTGGATTTGTTCGACCTTGCGCAAGTCCGATGCAAGCTCACCCATTTCTTCGGCCAACCACATGTACGTCCCTGACACGCCCCGGGCAAGGTCTTTGTCGAAGTACATTTTGCGGATTAGATTTTGGAAATCGCGGATGTCAAAGGATGTCATGGAGGGGTGCCTGTCGCGGATGAAATCGATTATTTGGATTTGGTTTTTAGATCATCCAGCAATTTTTCGATCTTCTCAAGAACAAGCTGTGATTGAGTCACAACCAACAGCCCATTCACAAACGTCAGAGATCCTTCGCCAGTGCCAGTGTCGGCCCACGAGTCCGGGGCAACATTGTTTTGGATCAGGTTGACCAGAAGAGGCTCTCGGGTCCACGACTTCGCGACGTTCTCTTTGTCTTGGCCGGGTGGCTGCACCAGTTGGGAGCCCTTTTTCTTTCCGTCGGCGACGCCATTGTTGAGAGCCATTGGTTGGGTCTCCGAGAACTTCGCACGGAGTTGGCGGCAATCAAAAACTCGGGTCCGTAAATTTTCCTCAAGGCCAGCGTCATCGATAGAGATAATGACAAGGACTCCGTCGTCGATTTTGTATGTGGCGTTGTAGGGTTTCAGCAGAAAACGCAGGCCCGTGACCATTCGCACATTGTTCATGTTGCAGGTGATCAGCGTTTCGTCATCGAATTCGCCTTCCAGATTGGGGTCGATAACAATGTTAATTTTGGTCTCGGCTTCCAAGCCCTTACGGACCTCACGAAATTCTTGTTCGTCACACACAAAGCTCAGCGTCCTACTGAGGATCCGCTCGACATCTTCTGATGACAAAACGCGCTGATCTGATAACTTCAGCGGCGATTGGGGCGCCGCAAGCGATTGGCTTGGCACTGACCACAAAGACATGACCATCAGTATTGCGACAAAAGAACTCGCGACTGGATAAGCTGTAAAACGCATCATCGACTCCTGTTCTGAACCGTAAATCGTTACTGCCCCCAAAGCGATCTCAAAGTCATTCCGAGGAGACCGCCAGCGAATCAGTATTACCGCTCTGACGATCCGTGTGTCAAATAATTCCGAAATTCCCACGCGTCGAGGAAAAATACAGAGAAATTCAATGCTCTATCGCGTCATCTGCTTTCGGGTTGGGCTGTGCAGAGACTTCCACGCGATCGCCCACGACGCGAACGGAATACGTGTCGACTTTCAAGCGGCGGTTGTCGCACCAAGAACCATCGCGAATGTCAAAACTCCAAGCATGCCAAGGACATGTGACTTCGCAGCCTTCAACGTGGCCGTCGGACAATGAAGCGCCCATGTGGGGACACATGTCATCGATCGCGTGCAGTTGACCGTCGTGGTTGAACACCGCCACCAATCGACCGTTGACTTTGAATGCCTTGCTTTTGCCGACGGGGATTTCGTCAACGGATGCCACGTCCACAAATTCGGTTTCGGACATGGAGCTACTCTTTTTTGGTCACGGTCGTGCGGGTCGATGATTTCATGGTCGTATCGATCTTGTCGGTGCGATACAAAGTCCGCGACTTGAGCTCCGTTTCGACTTGCCTGCTTCGCATGAATTTGGCTTTGCGATCGAAAATCAGTTCCCCCGATCCGGTGTAGCCTTTCAGATTCATAGGCTCCGCAGCGGTTTCAGGATTGGCCTCAAACTCTCCTTGCTGTTTTGCCGTGACCGAATTTTTTAGTTTTGCAAGATCATCGGTTAGTGATTCAACGCTCCACATCGTTTCACGTTCGACTTTGCCACCAGAAAATTCGGTCTGGTCATCGACTTTCCAAGAATCATTTGCGGTAAGTTTTCGAGCCGGCAGCGCGAAGCCTTTGGCGAGGGCAGGTTTGAGAGCCTGTGGGTCAAGGACTTTGGTGAAATCATCGGAGGGAAGTTTGGCAAAGGCCGCGGCTGACGGTTTGTCGAAGTCGATCGATGAAATTTTGCCATCGGTGCCCATCTTTAAAACCCAAGTCAGTCCCACCAGCGGCACGATGCGTTTCAAGACTTTGCCTGAAATCCCCGGCAGACGGGGCAGGGCGGTCTTTTTATCTTTTTCAGCCGCCGCAATGGTGGCCGCATCGATATCGATGGCGATTGCATTTTTGAGTTTCTCGCCAGGAGCCCCCGAGTTGATAACCAATCGCGTCAGCGTCTGATTGATGGTCGCGGCGCCGGACTGATCGACGTCGGTCACGTTCCAGTCAAAGTAAACCGTCAAGTCGCTGTTGATCTGGCGATCTCGGGTGCCGATTTTACTGACAAACCCGTTTTGTTGTTGCTGTTGAACTTGGAATCGGTCGCCGGTTTTGAATTCCCAGCGCAATGTCGATTGCTGGGCGACGGCGGATGACTGAAAACAGATCGCGACCGCAAAACAGATCAATGCGGCCAGCCCGTAACGTCGGACCTTGCCGCAAACCCGACCGAAACAAGGAGTGTTGATAGATTGGATCATTAGAGGGTCACCGATTGGCCGGGTTCGATTACAACAGGTTCCGCTGCAGTTCGTTTTCGAATTGTATCGGCCCACGCGCTGGCGTCCTGTTCGATTGGAGGCCACGTGTTGTAGTGAGATGGAAGCACCTTTTTAGGTTTCAGCAGGTCGGTTGCCGTCGCACTGTCTTCAGGTCCCATGGTGAACAAGTCACCGATGGGCAGCACAGCCGCATCAAGTTTCACAGCACCGATCAGCTGCATGTCAGAAAATAGCCCAGTGTCGCAGGCGAAGTAAATCTTTTTGTCGGCAACTTTCAACAAGAATCCAGCTGCCACGCCACCGTAGCTGCCGTCGGGCAATCCGGAACTGTGCAGGGCTGGAACCATTTTGATTTTGCCGACCGGGATCTCTGCGGCTCCACCGATATTCATGCCCACGGTGTTTTCGACGTTATGGTTGGCCGATAACCACTGTGCCACTTCATAGACCGCATAGACTGTCGCGCCGGTTCGATTGGCGATCGAAGCCGCGTCGGCAATGTGATCGAAGTGCCCGTGCGAAACCAGAATCACGTCAGGATTGACATCGGCCGCTTTGACAGGCGCCGTCGGCGAGTCATCCAAAAACGGATCCAACAGGATGCGGTATTCGCCAGTGGAAATCAGCCACGTCGCGTGGCCATACCAAGTAAGTTCAACAGACATTGATGGTTCCAAGGATTCAGTCAGCAGTCAGGGGCATCGGATTTCGGCCTGTGTTCGCGCTCGATCACAGGCTGGCAGCCGATGCCGCCATCTGTCGTCCTACGCTTCGCGAAGCAACTGGTTCATGTACTTCTTGTAGCTTTCTACGCCGGGTTGGCCGTAGGGGTTGATGTCGATCAATCGCCCTTCGGCAACCGTGGCAAGCATTAGCATTTGCAACAGTTGGCCAACAGCCGCTTCGTTGACGGCCGGCAGGTTGATATCGGTGGTGGGTCGATTGTCTTCTTTATAGGCGAGGTTGGTTCCTCGAATCGCGGCCGACATGATTTCCGGCAACGTTTTGTCGCCAAGCTCGTTCAGCATGTCCTGATCGTGCTCGCTTTGGCCAATCGGCAGCGGAGCGTGGCGCCAAGAATCTACGATCACATTGTTCATGATCTTGTCGCGGGCGCCTTCCTGATGCTGTTGGGCTCGCGAGTGCAGATCGCGTGAGTTCACACAGGTCAAAGGGAAAGCACCCCGTTCGTCCTTGCCAAGGCTTTCGGCCAACAGTTGGTCGTACCAGAACCCAACCGACTCCAGTGATTTGCTCCACACGGAAAGGACGCGGGTGGGCATGCTTTGTTTGACTTCCAGCAAGTGATTCACGCCGATGTAATCGAGCACCACATTTTCGCCGATCGCGGCGGTGCGGAAGTGCGTGTTCATGGCCGCTGCCGCTTCCAGCAACGTCACCACATCGATTCCCATGATCGCGGCGGGGAGTAGACCAACTGCGGACAGAATGCTGAACCGGCCTCCAACGCCATCGGGAACCAGATAGCGATCCGTGATTCCGATCGCGTCAGCCACGCTGGCCAGTTTCCCGCTTTCGCCGGTCACGGGCACGATGAAGTCTTTGAGTTTGTCAGCGCCGACTTTCTTTTCGAGGGCAGCTTTGAATTGTCGAAACGCAGCGGCGGTTTCCAGCGTGCCGCCACTTTTGCTGATCACGACGATCGCCCAGTTTCCTTCAGGGCCATCTTTGCCAGCCGAATCTGCTTCTAAAAATTGAATCAACGATTGAGACCAATCGTTATCGACGTTGTTACCTTCGAAGTAAATTCGCGGCCGACCGCCACGCTGGTCGCGAGGCAGTTCGTTGAAGTAAGGATGGCAACAAGTCTCCATCAAGGCGCGGGCGCCCATGTAAGAACCACCGATTCCTAGCACGACGACTTTATCGACGGTTTCGCCAAGCCGTTTGGCGGTGTTGAGGATCTTTCCCAGTTCACTGTTGTCGCGATCCGTTTGATAGGCTTCAAGGATGCGCTCCGGCATTTCCACAAAGCCAGCATCGAGGGGTTCCTTTTCACTGGGGACTTCGCCGCTGGCGTACTGTTGGAGATCCTTGTTAAGGACTTCGTCGCGAGCGGATTCGAGTTTAGGTTTGAGCTGATCGAGGTCCGCTTGAGAGATGCCGTTTCCGGAGATCAGGGAGCCGCTGTAATCGAAAGTAATCGGTTTGATTTTTGCCATGTTTATCGCGCAGTGCTGGAGTCATCTTCTTTTCGGCTGCGATTGTCTCAAATTCCTGTTCCCTGCATAGCGTGAGAACATCGATTTCGATGAAAGCCAAATTCGTTGGAGAAGGCGTTTCGGTTCGAAAGTCAACCAAAATCCCACGCTAGGGCGCGCCGGGATCTATTTCCCGGTTGGCTGGGGCACATCAAGCGTGACTTCCGCGGAGTAAATTCGGCTGGGGTCGCCGAATTTTTGGATGGATTCGTGGATCCATTTGGTTTGCCGGGAAAGCGTTTGCTTGTTGGCGGGGTTGTCGCCAAAGGTAATGGCGATCGGTTGATCCAGATCGACAATGTCATCGTTGAAGCAAAACGATAGTTGCTGGAGACCGTTGGTGAATTCAACATTGATCGCTTGTCCGTCGCGGGTCGCCGTCACTTCATTGCCGCCTTTAGCGGTTTCATCGCGTTGGCGCAGCCAGTAAAAGTGCTCGTGGGTCACGCCGCTTTGTCGCCAAACGATCTTTTTGGGATGGGGGTCGCGGGTGAATTTGGCCATCCACGGAACCGCAATTTGGTCTTTGCCCTCCATCCAGTGCCCGAGCCCTTCGTGAACAAAGACCGTGTGGTCGTAGCCTGCGGGATCGGCTTTCTTGAGGTCGGCTAGTTTCTTCTTCCATCTCTCGCCGATTTGATTTCTTTTGAAGGCCTTGTCTTTGGCACCGACGTGAAGCGTGAAGCCGATGTTCCGCAAACCGTTGGGTGCGGCTCCGTTGGGATGGCCCGCCATCATCGCGGCGGCGGCCCAAGAATCTGCCATGCGCGGTGCCAGTTGGTAAACGCCATCACCGCCGGCCGAATAACCCATCAGGTAGATGCGATTCGGGTCAACGTCTTCGAGCAGAATTGCGTCTTGGATGATTCGCGCAAAGAATTTGTCGATGTGAGGCTCGTGCCAGAGATTCCATTTGTCGGTCGGAGCTCGGGGTGCGAGGTAAACACCTTCTTCGGGACGATACAGGGTGATCTGGTTTTTCCACTGCTGGTCATTGACGGAAGCTCGAGTCCCACCGCCGCCGTGCATTGAGATAAATAGGCTTCTGCCATTTTTTGGCTTCTTCCCAAAGATCTTGAACTCGAACTTCATCTTGAGATCATCGAGTTCGATGACTTTGTTTTCCCATTCCTTCTGACGTTCTTTTTTGGTTCGCTGAGCGTAGTCATCCCAGAGCTTCTTCGAGATCTGTTGGGCTTGCTCGGATGTCAATTTGGTTTCAGCAAAAGGCTGCTTCGCCAGCTCGCCACGTTTTGCAGCCGGCTGGTCCAACCACTTTTGAACTTGCCCGACCGCGTTGTCAGCCTGCATGGCTTGTGCGCCAGTGACGAATAAGGCAGCGATCACTTGAACTGCGAAAATAATGCGAAACGAAAATGGACTCATAAGTTGCCTCAGCTAGGGTTGGTTCCGGAGAGGTTGTGTATTTTATCGAGTCGGGCAGTTCGCGACGTAGCTGATGTCGCAAGACTTCAGAAATCACTCGTTGACCGACTGCCCAAACTTACAGGTAGTTGAACTGTTGCCAGTCCAGCTACAAATGTACACAGCCTCTGACAGACGATAGGCCGGAAATTTGGCCTGTGAGGATAACATAACATAGCTGCCAAGCGGAATAGACAGATTTAATCGCGTCGGCGAAAAAAACGGGGGAGTTCGCGAGGTGCAAATGAAGGCGGATGTCAGGATCAGCCCGAGACTTCCAGTGACCCGTCGCGAATCTTCTGGTTGGCCACGGCGGTCAGTTTGGCGACCAGCTTTTTCTCTTTCTCGCCGAGTTGATTGATGTCGATTTCCTTGAGGATTCCCAGCGATTTGCGAGGGGCTTCCTTGTGAAGCAGGTACTGGCGGGCGCTAACAATCTTGAGGACGTCGGGGGCGTCGGGAGTCTCTTCGAGAAACCGGTCCAGCAGATATATCGATTCTTTACGCTTTTCGGGCTGAGCGTCGTAGGCTTTGACAATTTTGAGAACCTGAGCAGGCGTAAAATTGGCTTTGGGATGAAGTTTGCGGCGAACCATCTCGACTCGGCGGACGGCCAATTCGTAGTGCCCGTCGGCGACCAGTTCGTTGATCTTGGTTTTGGCTTCGTCGATGGCTTGGCGGCGCGCTTGCTTTCGCTCTTCTTTTTCGAGACGCAACTGTTCCTTTTTGGCTTCAGAGACTTTGGGTTTATAGCCAAAGTTTTGGGTCAGCAGATCACCGCCCTCGCAGTCAACCCACTGCCGCACGATCATCAAATAGCCCACGGCAAACCCGGGTATCGCGCCCAGCAGATGTAGCAGGGAGGAACTGATTGAAAACATCGTGAACGCTGCAATGAGAAATTCCAACGCAATCATGACGAAGGCCACGGTCATGATGGAAACCGTAAACGTTGTAAAGAATGGATAGAAAAACAGCCAACCGCCAACCCAAATGTTGACTTCACTGTCAGGCATCCACAGCATCGCAATCGCTATCAGGCCATAAATGACCCCACTGGCTCCCAGAGAAGCACCTTCAGAACCCAGTGGCAGAAAAATCAGATTTGCGATCAGTCCCGAAGCCAGGGCGATGACAAGATAAATTCCTACGAACTTAAAAGGGCCAACTCTGCCTTCAATCACCAGCCCAACACATGCAAGGTAGAGCATGTTAAAGA
>CAZDZX010000044.1:0-19147 GCA_964510005.1 uncultured Pirellulaceae bacterium | reverse complement strand
AGTTGCGGTCTCATTCGCTGCTTTCTCCAGCCACGGGCGTGCGGGGATTCTAGTTTCGGTTTTTGTCGCCAGCAGCACTGGTGGTCTTGTGATGCTCGCTAAAAAGAGCAACTTCTGGTTGATTGTCCGGACTTTGGCCACAGGCCTGTTGGGTCTTTTCTTGGGAGGGGCTATCTCTCCTTCTTACATGGATTTGCAGATTGTTTGTCTGTGCGTGGTAATTTCGGCTGTGTTCTTCTCAATCTTTTTTCGAGTGGACCGGCACGAAGTGGAAAAGATACGTTCCCAGAAGTAAAAGAAGGGTACGAAGCAGCAAGAGGGCTTCGGTCTCTCAGTCCCGTTGAGAAAAGAGCTGCCTAAGAACGCGATCAAGCATTGTTGTCCAGCCAATAGTGCTCATGAGCTGATACTGACGGGAGGTGCTCTCGTACTAATTCTTTGGCACGTTTGAGTTCTTCACGCATGTGATCAACATCCTCTGGCGCGATACCGTGTTGTCTGAGCCGCGAGCCCAATTTGTTGACGAACGATGAGCAAGGTGGGATTAAGCCTTGAGTATAACCCAATGCGCCGGCGATCGTCTTGCTCGCGGGTTGGCACTGTCCGATTTTGGTACCTACCCATTTTTCTACTCGTCGAAGCCTGAGACGACGACCGAGATGTTCTGGCCGCCGAAGCCGAAGCTGTTGGTCAACGCGACGTTGCATTCGGCGCTGCGAGCTTCGTTAGGGATGTAGTCCAGATCGCAGAGCGGATCGGGATTCTCGTAGTTGATCGTCGGCGGTAGCACGTTGTCGCGAATCGCCATCAAACAAACAATCAACTCGGTCGCGCCCGCAGCAGCAATCAGGTGGCCCATCATGCTTTTGGTGCTGGAGATCGGAACCTTGTCGGCGCGTTCGCCAAAGACTTCGCGGCAGGCTTTACTTTCAACTTTGTCGTTAACCGTCGTGCTGGTTCCGTGGGCGTTAACGTAATCGATCTGGTCCGCGCTGATGCCGGCGTCCGCCAACGCCATGTTCATGCAGCCGATCGCGCCGCGACCTTCGGGGTGAATGTCGGTGACTCGATAAGCATCGGCAGACGATCCATAGCCTCGGATTTCACCAAGGATGTTCGCGCCGCGGGCTTTGGCGTGTTCCAGTTCTTCGAGGACAACCATGGCGGCGCCTTCGCCAAGCACGAAGCCGTCTCTTAAACGATCAAAGGGGCGCGAGGCACCTGTTGGATTGTCGTTGTTGGTCGATAGGGCCGTTAGCAGATTGAAACCGGTGACACCGAAGGGGTGAATCATGCTATGCGTTCCACCGGAAAGCATCACATCGGCTTCGCCGCGTCGGATGATCTCAGTGGCTTCGCCGACGGCTTGGTTGCTGGCCGCACAGGCGGTCAAGCAGTTGGCGTTGGGGCCTTGGGCGTCAAACATGGCGGCAACGTGGCCGGGTGGCATGTTGGGCTCTTGCTCCATCTCAACGACAGGGTTGAGAATGTTCAGGCCGGCTTGGGTGAATTTGACGAGGTCAAGTTTGCCTTCGCTGTCGAGCGACTGGGCCATCATTTCGGCGAAGGAATAGAAATCCTGATTGCCTTCACCACTGCCCATGTAGACACCGAAGCGTCGTCGGTCGCTGATCGAATCGCCAACTCCAGAGGAGTCAAAAGCCTGTCGTGCAGCGCCGGCGGCAAAGCACGTGTGGCGCCCTCTGAATTTCCACTTTTCGGGATCTTTGACGCATTGGGCGATGTCAAAGTTTTTGATTTCGGCCGAGATCTTGGTGGGGAACTTGCTGGCGTCAAAGATCGTGGTGTAGTCCACGCCTGATTTGCCATTTTGCAGAGCCGACCAAACGGATTCGATATCGTTACCAAGCGGGTTGATAACACCAACGCCCGTCACGACAACGCGTCTGCGATCGGAGGAGGAAGCGATCATGAAGAAGTCCGTGAAAGAAGATCCGGGTCGGGCTCGGGCTTAGGGGTTGGCTGGGCGTCGGGATCCGGTTCGATACCAATCCGCAGGTAGGCCTTTTCGGCATCCAACATGTGTTGTGGAACTTTGACCGGCGTTCCGTCGGGGTTGACGCCAACTTCGAACAATCGAAGCAGGCGAATCATCCGGCAAAACTGCGCAGGTTCAAACAGTTCCACACCGTGGAATCGTTCGTCATCCAAACGAGCAAAGATCAAGCTGACCTCGCCTTGAAGTTCGTCGCCGCGATGAGACGTGGCCTCAATCATGGCGCCCATCTCGTCGTTGTTGGTTAGTCTGACTTCGTAGTTTAGCTGATCTCCGGGTTCGGCTTCGAACCGGAAATTGCTTTTAAGCACCTTGGCGAGCACAACGCGATCCTTGAAATCGCTCATTTGGCCGACCAATAGGCCGCCGGCTTGAGCGATTCCTTCGATGATCACTGACGCCGCCAAGTACGGACGTCCAGGCGAGTATTCGTCAACGACTTCCTCGCTAAGACTGACACTTTTGACGGCTTTAGCCGATTCACCAGAAACGAATTCAGTAAATCGGTCGATCCAGAACCAGCGCATAACTTTACTCGGTGCAAATCCGGAGGTCAGGACAAAGCGCTAGGCTTTCTTGTGTTCAACAAATCGGCAGAGGTCTTCGACAGTCAACAAGTTGGCAAAATCTTGCACAACAGGGTTGGTTTCGAAGGCATCTAGATTGGCAAAAGGCATACGTTTCTTCAGTTCTGAAACACCTTCGGGAGTCACCTTGCCATCTTGCAAGTACTCGCTGTTGGTCAGAATGTCATCGGGGAAAAGTTCTTCCCGGTCGATGGAGATTCCAAACGTTTGCTCTAGTTTGAAAACGATATCGAGGAAGTCGATCGATTCGGCACCTAGGTCGTTAATCATCGTGGCTGCTGACGTGACTTCATCGTCTTCAACGCCCAATGCCTCGACGAGCACTTCCTGGACTTTGCTGAATGTTTCTTCTTTGACCGACATTTTCTACTCCTGTGATCAGGTCATGTCTGTATGTTAACGAGGAGTCAAACGCAGACCTGAATACGTCCGACTCTGATAAATCATTTATCCGGCTACCGGAACTGGAGACCAGAGTCGACGGTAGAACTTCTTAAAGCTATGTATCATGTGCTGATCAACGGCATCGTCCTGTCCCTCGCGTTCGGCAAGGTTGTAGGATTCGATCTTTAGCCTGCCAGATACGGCGGGCTTGCCATCAATCGACCCAACGACTTTGAGGTTAGTAAAGGCCTCGTCTGTCGATTTAATTTCTGCATGGACGACCAGCGAATTCCCCGGTTGGACGAATCCCTGAAACTTGAGACTTTTGGCTTCTCGCAATACGACCATGGAATATCGGAAGTCCGACGATTCGCGAACCAGCCACATGCTGGCCTGGAACATTGATTCCAGCATCAGCACTCCCGGCATGACCGGGAAGCGCGGAAAGTGATCGTTGAGGTACTCTTCCGAAAGGGAAAGGCACTTTACTGCTTTAATCGACGCTCCCTTGTCCAATTCAAGTATTCGATCAAGTTGGGAGAACCGCATGTTGTTTGCCAAAAGCCTTTCTAGTTCAAATTAAGATTCATCCACGGCAAGGTTTCTTACCCGACACTAACGAAATAGTGCCAGCAAGCCTCCGCAGAATTGGGTAACTATAGCAAAGCGATTCTGGCCCAACAACACGCAAAAGCTCCCTTAAATCGGGAAAATGGAGTCCTGAGGCGGAATTTCCGTCCGCTTTCGGAGCACGGGGCTGACTGGTACCATGTTGGGATGCGTAGGGGAATTGCGGTTTCACCTGGCGTAGCGATCGGAACGGCTTACGTAATCCACGAGATCTTCGTAAATCCGGGGACGCAACGCCTCGAAGACACTGAAATAACCGCCGAATTGGCCAATTACGAAACGGCTCGAGATAAGGCGGCGGCTGATCTACGCGCCCTCGAAAAAAAGGTCGATGCCCAAGTCGGCCACGAAGAGGCGTTTATCTTTGCGGTTCACCAGACCATCATCCGGGAACCGGCGTTTACCAACAAAATCCGGAACTGGATCGTTGATGAACGCATGACCGCCGCGGCGGCTCTGCACCGATTATTGGGCGAATACACGGCGATTTTCACCAAAACGCAGGATGAATATCTCCAAGAACGCCTCAATGACATCCGGGACGTGGTCATCCGCTTGGGAGCCCATCTATCCCAAGCCCCCAATTCTGCTCAACATTCCATCGACGGCCCGCTGATCGTGGTCGCCGACGAGCTGCTGCCATCCCAAGCAGTCGCGATGGGTGAATTCGAAGTCAACGGAATCGTCACCCAAGCCGGTAGCCAGACCTCTCACGCCGCCATCATCGCGCGATCGCGAGGCATTCCGGCCGTTTCGGGTGTCAAGAACATTCTTCGGAAAGTCAAAACGGGCGACACGATCGTTGTCGATGGACGGGCCGGCGTTGTCGAGATCAATCCGAATGCCGAATCCTTGGCTGCATTTCGAAAACTGGAGCGGGAGTTCTTTGATCTACGGGATCAGTTAGCCGCCAACCGGGACGATCCCGCGCTAACCGCCGACGGTGCGGAATTGAAACTGGAAGCCAATATCAATGGGGTCGACGATGCCGAGGCCGCGCATGCCATGGGAGCCAGTGGGATCGGTTTGTATCGAACCGAGTATCTCTACCTGACTCATGCGGATCTGCCGGACGAAGACGAGCAATATGAAGTCTATCGTCAAATCGTGGCCGCCAGTCCGAACCACAACGTGACGATTCGGACTTTGGATATCGGTGGTGACAAAACGGTGGCCTATTTGGGGCACGATCACAAGGAAGCGAATCCGTTCATGGGTTGGCGAAGCATTCGGTTGTCTTTTGAACACCCGGAATTTTTCAATACTCAGATTCGTGCGATCATTCGCGCGGCCAGCGAGTTCCCTGATGGCACCGCGCGTTTAATGTTTCCGATGGTGACCACCGTTGAGGAGCTTCGCAAGCTTCGCAGCATGATCCGCAAAGCTTACAAAACACTGTCGGCGCGAAATTTGAAAATCTCGGAATTGCGAATCGGGATGATGTTGGAAGTCCCTGCGGCTGCCGTTTCGATCGATACGATGCTGGATTTGGTGGACTTTGTGTCGATTGGTTCCAACGATCTGGTGCAGTATTTAATGGCCGCCGACCGCGATAATCCCAAAGTCGCTCATTTGTGCCAGCCGCTGGCCCCGCCAGTTCTACGCGTTTTAAAGCACGTGATTTCGACCTGCAATGAGCATCGCGTCCCGGTCACCGTCTGTGGCGAGATGGCCGGTCAGCCACGTGCATTTTTGTTGCTGTTGGGGATGGGGCTGCGGCGGTTCAGCATGAGCCCCGCATTTGTGCCCTCGATCAAACAGCTGGCCAGTCAAATCTCAGTCGAGGAAGCCGAGGGGATTGTGGCATCAGTGATGAAATTCAAAACGACGGCTCAAGTGAAGCGTTTCATGGCCCGTCAGATCGAACAGGTTGCACCGAATTTGGCGATGCTCGATTCGGACTGACTTTGGAGCGGAGTTTTCGATGACAACCATTCAAACGGTTTGCGATTATTTGGAGCGCTACGCGCCCACGGATTTGGCGGAGGACTGGGACAACGTTGGCTTGATCCTTGGCGATCCCGAACTGCCATGTGCGAAAGTCATGACTTGTCTGACGATCACCCCCGAAAGCGCCAGCGAAGCGATCGGAAATGGCGTGGACTTAATTGTGTCTCACCATCCCCTGCCCTTTCGGCCTGTTCAGCGAATCACCACCGCGCTGACACCGACCAAATTGATTTGGGATCTGGCGCGAGCTGGAGTTTCGGTTTACAGCCCACATACTGCTTTTGATTCTGCCACCCAGGGAATCAACCAAATGCTCTGCGATCGGTTGCAGCTCACGCAGACAGAATCTCTCATTCCCAACAAGCAAGATCCAGCGGCACCGGGTTCCGGCAGAATCGGAAAGCTAGACGCGGCGATGACTCTGGCTCAATTCGCCGATCAAGTCAAAAACGAGTTTGAGTTGCCGCGCATGCAGTTCGTGGGAGAGCCCGGTCAGCGGGTTCAACGCGTTGCAACGGCATGCGGCAGCGGTGGTTCGTTCTTGGAAAAAGCGGACTTGAAAAATGCCGACGTGTTGGTGACCGGTGAAGCCACCTTTCATACCGTCCTGGAAGCCCGGGCGCGGAATGTTGGGCTGCTTTTGATGGGGCATTATTTCAGCGAGCGGTTCGCCGTTGAAGCGCTTGCCGAGCATATCGACGGGGAGTTTCCCCAACTGGAAACTTGGGCAAGTCGTGACGAAGCGAGCCCGATCCATGGGATCTGACGCGGTTTTTTAATGCGGTTTGCCCGAAAAACAGAAAATTGAACCTGTTTTGTAAGATCACCATTCCCTCTGCGTCGCAACACAGGGTAAACAAAGGGTCCTATGTCGAATATTAAATCCAGATTTTTAACTGTGCTGCCGGTCTTTAACGAGGCAGCCACCGTCGATGCTGTACTCGATCTGGTCGTAAAAAATGCTCAGGATGTGTTGGTGGTCGATGACGGTTCGTCAGATGGTACCTCGGAACTGCTAAATCAGCGTGACGACATCATTGTCTTGGCCCACGGTGCCAACCGCGGTTACGGAGCGGCTCTGAGTTCAGGTTTTCAGTACGCGCTTGAAAACGGTTACGACGTTGTGGTGACCATCGACTGTGATGGTCAACATGAGCCTCAGCGAATTCAGGGCTTCGTCGCCGAACTCGAAAGCACCGGAGCCGACATCATTTCAGGAAGTCGGTACTTGGAAGAGTTCGACAAAGATACTTCTGCTCCCGCGGAGCGAAAGAAGATCAATCAGATCATTACCGAAACCATCAGTACCCACATGGGAATTGCGTTGACCGATGCGTTTTGCGGATTCAAGGCTTACCGAGTTCAAGCCTTGGAGAGTTTGAAGCTGACCGAACCCGGTTACGCGATGCCATTGGAACTCTGGGTCCAAGCTGCTTGTGCGAAACTGTCGGTGGTTGAAGTCCCCGTGCCGCGAATTTACTTGGACGAAAATCGTTCCTTTGGTGAAGAGCTCGACGACGCAGATCTGCGTTTGAAGTATTACCAACAGGTGATCAATCGTTCTATCGAAGCGTTGCACGACGATGACGATTGCGAAAAACTCAAAGAACAACGTGTTGGCTGAGCGTGTTCGCCAATGGAATACGTTCGTCTTAGATCGCCAGCTGAATCCGGCCAAACTTTGGTGATGCCTCCGCTTGCCTCTGCCAGTGAGAGGGTTGAGCAGAATCACATCGCCGGACAATGGGCCGATGCCTCGCTGGCGCCGATCCGTGAAATCGCCCGGCAGGAGCTGGCTGGGTTGGCGCTTAAGTACACGCGGCAATACGCAGATGTTTCGGATCCGGTGAATTCGGACAGGATCGTTTTCAGCGGACATCAACCGCGATTGTTTCATCCGGGTGTCTGGTTCAAGAATTTTGCGCTGTCGCAGATCGCCAAGAATTCAAATTCGGTATCGATCAACTTGGTCGTCGATAACGATCTATGCAACACCGCATCGATTGCGTTGCCGCGTTTCAGCGCCGAAGGGAAAGTTGGCCTGTCGCACGTTTCCTTTGACGACCCGGGGCAGGAAATCCCTTTTGAAGCCAGAACGATTCTCAATCGAGAATTGTTTGCGGCATTCGGTCAGGAGGTTGCCGAAAGGATTTCTCCGATCGTTTCCGATCCGATTGTGAAGGCGTTGTGGCCGCGGGTGATGCAAGCCAGCGACGGTTTCACCGATCGAATTGGGGCGGCGATCGCAGCGGGCCGGCATCGATTGGAATTGCAAAACGGCATCCAGAATTTGGAACTGCCTGTCAGTGTGATGGCGGGCAGTGTGTCGTTTGCCAACTTTTTTGCGTTGGTCGTGCAGCGCTCGACGGAATTTTCTGCTGCCTATAACGAGTCGCTTGCTGAGTATCGAATCCTCAATCGAATCCGCAGTCGCTCGCATCCGGTGCCGGAGTTGGAATTGCGGGATCGATGGCAGGAGCTTCCGTTTTGGTGTTGGCATCGCGAGACGCCGCGGCGACGCAGGTTGTTCGTTAAGCACGAAGGTGGAGCACGCTACCAAGCCACGGATCACGAAGGATGGACGGCGGAGTTTGAATTGCCCAGCGGTTCGTCGGTTTCGTTGGATGAGGTTTTTGGTGATGTCCTGATTCGACCGCGTGCTTTAGCGACGACGATGTTTGTCAGAATGTTCGCTTGTGATTTGTTTTTGCATGGCATCGGCGGCGCCAAATATGATCAATTGACAGACCAGATCGCCAAGTCGTTTTGGGGCGATCCGCCTCCGCCGTTTATGACGGTGACGGCAACCCAGCGATTGCCGTTTGGAATTGAAGCCGTGACTCGCGAGCAGATCGTGGGCTTGCAGCGGGAGATACGTGAAATTGAATTTCACCCCGAACGGTTCGCCAGTGGAGAGGGTTCGGTTCGGTTGCGAGACGAAAAAGCGGATCTGTTGAAATCGATTCCGTCGGAAGGCAGTCGCAAGGAGTGGCACGACCGGATGGTTGCAGTGAACCGTCAGTTTGCCGATTTGTTGGCGCAGGAGAGTTCAGAGCTGCAGAGCAAATTGAAATCGGCCAAAGACCAATTGGCGGCAGGTCGTATTATCGCATCGCGCGAGTTTCCGTTCGCGCTGTTTCCTGCAGGCCTAGTCGATGAGCTGCGTGGAAGTTTGCAACTTTCTTAGGTCTGAGATTTTCTGGCAAGCGAGGTGTTGGCTGCGGAGCGTCCAACCCACAGACTCTTGTGTTCGGGACGCTCCGCGGCCCGAACACGATGTAATCCCACATTCGTTTTAGACAGTGACGTTGGGATCATTAAGCCCTTTCCAGCGTACAAAACCTTCAAGCGCCTGATACTGCGCCAAGCCCAAGGAATCATAAATTCGCGCCGTTTCTGCATTTCGGTTTTCGGCTCGCTGCCAAAACTCACGCGTGTCAGGACCGGGAAAAAGAGCGCGGTCTTTTTGGGATTCGTGTCGGAAAATCGCCGTCCGTTTCCTTTCGACTTCTTGAGGGCTGAGCGGAACCGCCATCTCGATTTCGTGGGGCGCCCACTCTTGCCATGCGCCGCGATACAACCAAACCACACACTCCTTCATCCACGGTTCATCTTTGCAGCGACGGCAGGCTTCAAAAATGACTTCCAGACAAGTGCGATGGGTCCCGTGCGGATCGCTTAAGTCGCCGGCAGCATAGATTTGATGGGGTTTGACAGATTTTAGCAATTCGACGGTGATGCGAATGTCTTCTTCTCCGATCGGATTCTTGCGAACGACACCCGTTTGATAGAACGGAAGATCTAGATAGTGGAGGCGCTCGTCGACCACGCCACAAACCCTCGCCCCCGCGCGGGCCTCGCCCCGGCGGATCAGGCCTTTCAATTTCTGGACGTTGGTCGCATCGACCTCGCCAGCGTTCTTGTTGGCGATGAACTGAATCATGGCTTGGGTCAAATCGCCGATCTTGTCGTTGTCGACTGCGAACTCCTCACAGAAATCAGCTGCAAATTCAACAAATCGCAAGGCGTCTTCGTCAAACACGGCAATGTTTCCAGAAGTCTGATAGGCAACATGGACCTCGTGTCCTTGATCGGCCAAGCGAGTCAGCGTGCCACCCATCGAAATGACGTCATCGTCCGGGTGTGGGGAGAAAAGCACGATTCGCTTCGGGAACTCCTCCCCCGGTTGCCCCGGTTTTCCCGCAGCCCAGCCGGTGATGGTGTTCTGCAGTTGCCGAAAGACGCGCAAGTTGATTTCGTAAGCCGATCCATACTCTGCCAGTAAATCCTGTAGCCCGTTTTCGTTGTAGTCCGAATCGGTCAACATCAGCACTGGACGCTGCATCATCAGCGACAGATCAATCACGGCGCGGCTGACCATCGATTCGTCCCAAACGACTTCGCCGCACAGCCATGGGGATTTGATCTGAACCAGTTCGGCAGCCGCGGCTCTGTCGAGGACAAATTCGGTTTCCGGATGATTCTGCAAAAACGTGGCCGGAATGCTGGGCGTCTGTTCGCCTTCGACAGAGGCTCGGACGACGTGAGCTTTGTTTTCGCCAAAGGCCAACAGCAGAATACGTTTGGCTTTGAGAATCGTACCGACGCCCATGGTGATGGCTCGCCGGGGCACATTTTCGTTCCCAAAGAAATCACTGGCCGCATCGATTCGTGTCAGGCGATCCAGCGTGATCAATCGGGTCTGGCTATCGGTGCCGCTTCCCGGTTCGTTGAATCCGATATGTCCCGTTCGGCCGATGCCAAGGATCTGGATATCGATGCCGCCCACCGATTCGATCTTGGATTCGTAGTTTCGACAGAAATCCGCGACCTGTTCGACGGCCAGTGTTCCATCGGGAATGTGAATGTTGTCTTGGGGGATGTCGACGTGATCAAACAAGTGTTCGTTCATGAACCGGACGTAGCTTTGCAGGCAGTCGCGCTGCATGGGAAAGTACTCGTCCAGATTGAAGGTGATCACATTGGCCAGTGAGAGGCCTTCTTCGCGGTGCATCCGAACCAGTTCGGCGTAAACGCTGACGGGAGTCGATCCGGTGGCCAGTCCTAAAACACATGGCTTGCCTTCTTGGGCTCGCGATCTGATGAGATCGGCGATCTCGCCTGCGACAACGCGGCTGACACGTTGTGAACTTTCGTAGACACGGAACTGGATTTTCGCGTCACAACAATGGGAAATGGGAGTGTCGAGACCGTTCTCAGAAATGTTTGTCGCCATGGGAGTCCTTATGTTTCAAATCGAAGATTCCATTGGAAGGGAAATGCCCAAGTGAATCAATCACCAAGCCGAGCACGTGTAGAAAAACCTGGCAGATGGCGCAAGCGAGATGTTTATTGGGGCCATTTAGGCCAACCCAGAATACGCAAGATGTGAGGAACTATTCCGTTACCCACAACAGCTCGATTTTCTCGAACGGCGAGCGGGAAAGGAAACTCGTTTCGTTTCGAGACTCTCCAAAGCCAACTAGCGTGTGGGAGTGGTCACGGTTCCAGATTGAACATTTTGACGAAGCGTATTGGCTCGCTCCAGCAGAAATCCATCCGAGCCTCGAGTCTTGGGTTCCAGTTGAAAATCAAAAACACGCTGGTCTCTGATTTCTCGTGGCCAGAAGTTCTCAGTGATGAAGCTTACCGGAGGGGTGAGGTACCACGGGGCTCGAACTTGCTCTTCGACTTTGACGGGCTTGAAGCCATCTTTTTCGACTTGAATTTCTCGAGTGCCGTAATAAGTAAAGGGAACCGAAACGGGAGAATAACCAACCGGCGTATCATCGATCGTCACAAACGCACCGGTGGGTTGAGTGCGAACGATCATTCGTCGCTGCACGCAACCGGTGCACAACAGCACCATGCCGACGAGGGTCGCCATCAAAGCTGCCTTGTACTTCAAGCGATCTACCGAATTTGGGTGGGGAGAGTTCAACGTGATAGTTATTCAAAACGACGGTTATTTTGGGCTGGTGTACAGAAACCGGTAGTTTGAGAACAGCCCAGTTTTTTCGCCGCGGTTGCCCAAACTGCCGATTTTGCCTTGGTGATCGAAATCTCAAACGGTTTGCTGGAGTTGGACTAACTCGACAGCTCGAAGCTTGTCAATCAAATTATCTCCGATTGAGAAAGGAAAATATTCCATCGTTAACCTTTGGATGAATTCAGGGTAGACTATTAGGCAGGATTGAGGGCGGTACAGGAACAGCCTTCCTTTCATTTTTGTGCGGTCTATGTATGAGCAATGGTGATGTCAGCTGGGATTCTTTCGTCGAAGTCGCGTCGTTAAGCGACGTCGGCATGCGACGCAGAAACAACCAAGATAATATGACTGTCTCGCTGGCCAGCACGACGCAGCGCTGGCAGGAGAAAGGCCATCTTTTCGTCGTCGCTGACGGAATGGGTGCCCACGCCGCTGGCGAGCTGGCGAGTAAGCTGGCTGTGGATCACATCCCCCACCTGTATCTGCGCTCTTCCGAAAATTCTGCTCCCGAAGCGCTCCGTCGATCGGTGATCGATGCCAATTCAGAGATCCATCGTCGCGGGCAGGAAAATGAAGATTTTCACAACATGGGCACGACGCTCAGTTCGATGGCATTTCTGCCTCAGGGCGCGGTGATCGCTCACATTGGTGATAGCCGTGTTTATCGGTTGCGTCAGAATCGACTGGAACAATTAACTTTCGACCATAGTCTGGTTTGGGAAATGAAGGCGGCCGGCCAATTGTCGGCTGATGAAGAAGCCCAAGGGAAAATCCCCAAAAATGTGATCACTCGCTCACTGGGTCCCTACGCCGAGTGCAAGGTGGATCTTGAGGGCCCGTTTCCGTTGGCAGTCGATGATACGTTTCTGCTGTGCAGCGATGGTTTGACGGGTGTCATCACCGATGCCGAATTGGCGGCTCTGTTGGCCAACATTCCTCCGGCAGAGGCGGTGCAAGTCCTGGTCGATTTGGCGAATCTCCGCGGCGGTCCCGACAACATCACGCTGATCGTTGCCAAAGTAACCGGGCAGGAAATTGCGACGAACTCCAGCGCGAAAGCCTTTCGAGTGAACTCAAAAAAGGAACGTTACACGGTCCATCCTGCGATCTGGGCGGTGGGCGGTATCGCATTGTTGTTTGTGCTGCTGTTTGTATTTACGAACCAGCTGTTCACGGCATTGCTTCCGGGCGTCATTGCGATTGGAGCAATTGGGTACGCTTTGTTTAATTTGTTGATGAGTGCCACCAGCGGCGACACGGTGACTCAGGGGAAGGCGTTTGGAAAGGCGCCCTATACACGCACGATGTGTCCTTCTGGCGGTGATGTAGCAAAGCAGTTGAGCGGGATTCTGAAACAGCTTCAGGCCGGCGCGGTGCGCAAGGACTGGAAGGTCGATTGGAAGCATCTGAAGTCGCTTATCAGCGAAGCCAAAACGGCTTTGAAAGGTGGCGATCATTCGAAAGCGATTCGATCCTATGGGCAGGCGATCAGCTTCCTGATGGACCAGCTTCGCAACCAGCATCAAACGAGTGACTCTTCGATTGAGCTTTAGTGGTCAGAGCTCAAGTGCATAAGGGCCATCCGGCCGGCCCCAAAATTCAGTCCTGAAGGGACGACAGGATTGCACTGCACGCTTTACGCCAACGGACGGCGCTAGACCAAATGGCCCAAGGTTCTTGAACCTTGTGTTACGGCCACCGAAACTCCCTCTATCCCAACGGGATTGGATCAAACCCCGGTGGGGTTTCGGGAACATGTCAGGACCGGATACCCAAGGTTCAAGAACCCTGGGCTATTGATCTAACCTCGTTGAGGTTATGCGCCACGTCGCGGCCTCCGGGACATTTCAATGCCACTTCGTGGCGACAATCCATGCTGGCAGAGAGATTGCATGCAATGTGAAACGCGGTGCGACTCCCATTACGGGCGGAGCTGAAACTGCCATTGCGACGGCCTCTGCAACCCTGTAATTATTTCATGCCCTAATGCTCAGATGAACTAAAGTCGCGAACTTGCGTAATCGACTAGCGTCTGTCAATTGTCGACACGGAGGTCGGTGATGCTTAATTTTCGAACAATTCGCTCTCAAATGTACTTTGGGGTCGTGGTGCTTTCAGTGATCGTTTTGATCCTGTCTGCCGCCAGCCTGCAAGGCGTGATGAAGTTTCGAAATCTCACCAAGAACATCCGCGCTCGTTCCTACGAGTTGCCACTGGCCGCAAAGCTCAACATCAAAGTCGCCGAACTGAGAACCTTCGCCGTACGCGAGTGCTGGCAAAACGACGACCTGCTGGACTTCCAGGGCGACCTGCTAATTCAAAGCCGATTCGAACGTCGGCTGGATGAAATCGAACAGCTGTTGGACGAATATCGGATTCAAGTCCAAACCTCCGACATCAAAGATCCACGCTTTGCCGACAATTCCCGCGAGCTGGAGTTTGTCCGCACTTTCGAACGCTCGCTGTCAAAAATCGGTGGCATGGTGACCGAGTGCGATTGGACGTTCGACAAACGTCCCTATCAGCTGATTAACAACATGGAAGACGAGCTGGGTTTGTTGCAACAGTTGACTTCCGAATTGCCGGTGTTCATGCAGCAGCGGATGCAGGACTTTTCCGAGAAAGCCAAATCCGAATATCGGACATGGATCACGCTGAGTATTTTGCTGGCCATCGCTGCGCTAGCGATGATCGTGATGCTGGCCAATAAATACAAAAATGGCTTGATGCATCCCATGGAAAAACTGCTCAAAGGATCACGCGAGGTCGCGGCGGGTAATTTTGACTATCGAATTCAATTGGACTCCGACGACGAAGTCGCTGAGCTGGGCAATGCTCTCAACGCCATGACCAGCAACTTCCAAGAAATCAAAGCCGACCTAAATCGGCAGGTTCAATTGCGGACCAAAGAAGTGGTCCGCAGTGAGAAAATGGCCAGCGTCGGTTTCTTGGCCGCCGGCGTGGCTCACGAGATCAACAATCCGCTGGCGTCGATTGCATGGTCGGCCGAATCGCTTGAATCACGGGTTTACGACATCCTCAATCCCGCCGAAGACACCAGTGAGGAGTCCCGTCAGGCAGATATTGCCGACATGAAAAAGTACCTTGCCCGGATCCAAGAAGAAGCCTTCCGCTGCAAAGAGATCACTTCGGGGCTGCTCGATTTCTCTCGCATGGGCGACGTCCAGAAAGTTCCTGAGAACCTTTCTGAAATCATCCATTCCGTGGTCGACATTGTGAAACCGTTGAGCAAGTATCGCGATCGGAATATCCACGTTGATACCGATCCCGCAGTGGTCTCTCAAGTCAATTCTCAAGAAATCAAACAGGTCGCTCTGAATCTGATCACCAACGCCCTCGGCAGTGTCGAATCTGGCGGCACGGTGGCGGTGCGTGTTTTTCAGGATCAGGAAAAAGCGATTATTAAAGTCACGGACAATGGTTGCGGTTTGACAGAAGAAGTCAGAGAGCACCTGTTCGAACCATTCTTTACTCGCCGCCGCGACGGCCAAGGCACCGGTCTTGGTCTTTCGATCACTTACCAAATCGTTGAAGACCACGATGGGAAAATCATTGCCGAAAGCGATGGCCCCGGTCGAGGTTCGGTTTTTACGATTTCTCTCCCTCTTGTCAATCATCAGCAGAAGGCAGTTCGCCATGCAGCCTAAATCCAAAATGACAGAAAAACCCGTTAAGCTCCATGTGCTGTTTGCCGACGATGAAATTCATTTGCAGGAGCTCATCGCCGCTGAACTTCCGCGCATGGGCCACGAAGTCACGGTCTGCGCCGATGGCCACGAAGCCATCGCGGCGCTGGAAAACGGATTGTTTGACTGTCTGTTGGTCGATCTCGATATGCCCGGCATGCATGGCCTCGAAGTCATCGAAAAGTGCAAACAGATCGCACCCGAAATGGAAGCCATTGTGTTGACCGGAAAAGGGTCGACCGATTCGGCGATCACGGCATTGCGATTGGGTTCGTTCGACTATCTGCAAAAACCTTGCAAGCTGGTCGATTTGAAGACGGTCCTCAAGCGAGTCGCCGATCGACGGGGTCTTAATCGCAGGATCGCGGCGCTAAAACGGCAACTGGATCGAGTCCAAGGTCAGGCCAGCATGATCGGTGCCCACCGCAGCATGCAGCGCGTCAAGGCGCTGATCGAGAAAGTGGCTCCGACTCAATCGACGGTCTTGATCCGGGGAGAAACGGGGACGGGTAAAGAGCTGGCCGCGCGATCGATTCATCAACACAGTCTGCGTCGTGAAAATCCCTTTGTCGCCGTTAACTGCGGTGCCCTGCCTGCCAACCTGATCGAAAGCGAACTCTTTGGGCACAAAAAAGGAGCCTTTACCGGCGCCGATGAGCATCGCCAAGGGCTGTTCGAAGTTGCCGATGGTGGCACACTGTTTCTGGACGAAGTCGCGGAACTTCCCAAACCCACTCAGGCTTCGCTGTTGCGAGTGCTGGAAAGTGGTGAAGTGCGTCGAGTCGGCGAAAGCGAACCGTTTTCGGTGGATGTGCGCATTGTTTGTGCGACTCACCGCGATTTGGTTCAAATGGTTGCCGCCGATGAATTTCGAGAGGACTTGATGTATCGAATCAATACTTTTGAAATGAACCTGCCACCGCTGCGGGATCGGATCGAGGATATCGTAGAACTGGCCAGTCATCTGTTGCTGCGTTTCCGGCCTGAAGCGGCACGCTGTGCCGAGCCTTTTGAGGCGGACGTGATTTCAAAGCTCCAGTCGCATCCTTGGCCGGGGAACATCCGCGAACTCGCCAATGTGATTGAGCGAGCTTCGATTATGTGCGACACGCTGCCGATCCAAGCCGATGATTTGCCGGCGCTAGGCGGGAATCTGCGAAGCGTCGGTCAGGCCAATGCCCGTGCGGGAAAGTCGCTTCGCGAGATCGAGATGGAAACCATTTATGCGACGCTGGAGGCCTGTGAAGGCAACAAGACCGCGACGGCGAAGCAGTTGGGGATCAGTTTGAAGACCCTCTACAACAAGCTCAATGCGGATCTTCTCAGTCGAGGCGTTGCCTAGTTTGTGCGTTGCCCGATTGAGGTTTGCTTAAGCTTCGATTGATTCGGTGGCGGGGGCGTCATTAGCGACCGCTTCGGAGTTGTATTTGGTCTGAGGTTTCGCATGGAGAGGAAACGTCAGCGTGAAGGTGGCTCCCTGTCCTAGGCCATCGCTGGTTGCGATAAGCGAACCGCCCAGTTGCTGCGCAAAGTTGGCTCCACTGTGTAATCCGAAGCCATTCCCATTTGCTTTGGTCGTGAATCCATGATTGAACAGCTTGATCAGATTTTCAGGTGCAATTCCGATACCATTGTCGCTGATGATGATCGAAACCATGTCGGTTTCGGATCGCTGTACAGTTATCGTTAGCTGTTTGTCGTTGTGATCAGCAGCTTGCATGGCATGTTTGGCGTTGCGAATCAAATTGACAAGGATCTGTAACACGCGATGCTTGTCAATCGTGACCTGCATGCCGGTTTCGAATTCACGAACCAGAGTGATTCGGTGTTGTTCCAGAGAGCCACTGCTCATGTGGATGGCGTCTTCGAGGACCTTGGCCAAATCAACTTTCTCAACGAATTGGTTGGCCATTGCATACTGTTGTTGCATCGAAACGACTTGTTTGACGTGCTCAAGATGCCGTTTAACGGATTTTAATTCTTCGATGACTTCGTTTTGGTCGTTGGCGAGTTCGCTTGATAGGCGTTCCAGATACTCTGGGATCTGTTTGCCTTTGTTATCGCTAACGAGGTAGTCGCTCACGTCTGCGTTTTCGGCGATCATGGTTGCGACTTTCTGTAGGTTGTCGATTTTGAGTTGCCGTGTGATATCGTCCGCTTGCGAGATCGAGACATTGATACTGTTGAGCACGTTGCCGACGTTGTGAAGAATGTTCGAGGCAATTTCCGCCATGCCGGCTTGTCGGGATGCCTTGATCAACTCCTTGTGAGTTTCTGCAAGTTCGGCTTCGAATTTTTTCTGTACAGTGATGTCTTTGCTGATTCCAAAGGTGCCAACGACTTTGCCTTTTTCATCGAACAAGGGCATTTTTGAGGTTAGCGACCATGCGACGTCGCCGTTGGGGTGAACGGCTGATTCCGTTATCGCGATGACGGGTTGCTGCGATTGAATGATGTCTTGTTCGGCTTCGAAAAATCGAGTCGCACTTTCGCTGTCCCAGAAATCAAAGTCGCTTTTGCCAATGACGTCGTCGATCGAGTTGGCTCCCAGTTGCTCAACCATCGATGCATTGACACGTGTGAACCGGGATTCCAAATCCTTGAAGTAGATCAAATCTTGGCTGTTACGCATCAAGTTGTTGATCATGATTTTGTCATACGCAAATCTGACTGACGCCTCTTGGATGTTGAACGTATAGGCATATCCAACGTTCTGTCCATTGTCGTCGGCGACACGCATGCAGCGAAATAGGAGCATTTCTGTATTCCCATCGTGCTCAATGGTTGTCTCTTTTTCGACCAGTCCGTCGACGACCGCCAGATCGGTTCGCGCTGCTTCTGCCATCTCGAACAGCACAGGATCTAAATCGAGGTCTTCGAATCGAGTGCCCAGTAAAAAATCGGGATCGCTGCAGTCCAGCCACGCTAGGCTGGCTGCGTTGATGAAGGTCAGACGATCGTCCTGATCCGTGAAAATGTTACAGCGGTTCGAAGACTGTATTACCTGTGCGGCAACCTGAAGGAAGTTGGTCATGGCGGAAGGTTGTTTTTAGGAGGCGTTGGTCGTTTCTTATGTGGTGTTTTTTTTGTTTAGGAATCAGGTGGGAGACTGCGGTCTCAGGGTTGCGAGATGAGGATTCACGTCTGGGGTGCCGCCGGTCAATTTTCTGAAAAGGTAGGGTCTCTGCTAAGACCTTACGATTTGAATAAGGCAATCATGAAACCAGTTTCAGCTGCGCCGTCAGATTGACTGCCCAAAAATGGGCTCACGGAGGGGAGTTGAGGATTGTGCGGGTTGTATCGTGGCGTAGGTGTGGTGTGTGATACGGTGGTGTGAGGACCATAAACGACACCGGAGCCTTTTGCAGTGAGTTGCGATCGGCGAGTTTTGGCCGGTAAAAATTGGAGCGCCCCGGTTTACGCGTTTACGCCCACAGCTCGAAAGACTTTTCAGCGATGATTTTTCCCTGAAGTTCCAGTGTCATCTTCCACGTTCCAAGTTTGTCATCGATTGGCGACCAGATGGTGTCGCCAAGATAGAAGTCCCAATCGTTGGTTTTAACAAACACGGTTCCGTCAAATGGCAGGCGTTTGTTGCCTTCGGCGTCGAGGATGCCTGGATGGTCGATGCAGAAATCGAGCTCACTGTTTTTGGCACCTTTGATGTTGACCACGAAACCGAACTCGACATCAATGACGGCTTCGATGCGGGTTGTAAACTCTTGAATGCGTGGAAGTTCTTTGGCGTCGGAATCCCATTTCGTGTAGATCCCGTAGCTCTTCATCCGAATTTCAGGTTTACGCTTGGGCATGGTGCATGGGTTACGATCAAACGCGCGTCAAGATTCGTAAGTTGTTGTTTGCAGTATCGGATTCGGCAGGC